>JAZRXQ010000152.1:0-25309 GCA_045600305.1 Lachnospiraceae bacterium | reverse complement strand
GAGTATGTTGAACAGGCAAGATTAAAAAATGCAGGAGATGCCGAGAGCTTTCAGGACAAGGTAAAGCCTAAAAAGGTCATCTCTATTGCTGAGGTTTTAGAGGATGCTGACAGAGAGCGCATAAAAAAGGTTTTGAATGTGGATGTCATACATCAGGTTTACCAGTGCACAGAAGGATGTCTTGCCACTACCTGTGAGTATGGTACAATACACTTAAATGAGGACATTGTCTATATAGAAAAAGAATACCTTGATGACGAGAGATTTATTCCAATTATTACAGATTTTACCAGACGCTCTCAGCCTATAATCAGGTATCGCTTAAATGATATTTTGGTTGAGAAAAAAGAGCCTTGTCCCTGCGGCAGCTGTTTTACTGCGCTACAAAAAATCGAGGGACGAGAGGATGACGTTTTTATCTTCGATGGAATAGATGGAGAGCGGGTTTTAGTCTATCCAGATTTCATCAGAAGATGCATTCTTTTTGCAGGAGATGTGACAGATTTTAGAGTAGTGCAAAACGAAGACGGTAATATATCGGTTTTTATAAAGGATATGACGCAAAAGCAAGCGATATTAGATGAGTTTAAGAAGATGGCAGAGGATAAAAAATTTAATTTGCCTAAGATAGATTTTCTAGAGTATACCTTTGACAAAAAGAGAAAGCTTAAACGAGTTGAGAGCATGAGACGATAATTTGGGGGCGACAGAGGAATATGAGAAATGTTGAGATAATAGGATATGGTTCATATGTACCAGAGACTACAGTTGAATTTGATGGTCAGATTCGTCATAGAATAGCAGAAGGTAGCGAAGTGACGCAGCTATCAATGGCAGTTGAAGCGGCGAACCTTGCATTAAAGAGTGCTGATCTTACAATAAACGACATTGATTTATTAGTGTCTGCATCAGCAGTTGGTATTCAGCCAATTCCCTGCACAGCAGCGCTTATTCATGAGCAGATTGCAGGGGGGACGTCTATTCCGGCAATGGACATCAATACCACCTGTACCAGTTTTGTATCAGCATTGGATGTGGTTTCTTATATGGTGGTTGCGGGACGGTATGAAAAAGTGCTCATCATATCAAGTGAGTCGGCATCCACTGGCTTAAATCCTAACCAAAAGGAGAGCTATGAGCTATTTGGAGATGGGGCAGCAGCGGTGATTTTGACAAAGGCAAAGGATGATGCTACGGGAATAATATGCTCTGCACAACAGACCTGGTCAGAAGGTGCTCACAGCACAGAGATTAGAGGTGGACTTTCTGGTTATCCTGGTTATCTATATACAGGAGAAAACAGAGCAGAATATCAGTTTGATATGAAGGGCGTTGAGATCTTATCCATGGCAGCTAAAAAGCTTCCTCAGATGATGGATGATTTTTTCAAGGCGCAGAATATTTCTCTGGATGATATTGATATGGTAATCCCTCATCAGGCCAGCAAGGCACTTAAAATGGTGATGAAGCGAATGGGGATTCCTCGTGATAAATATGTGGATATCGTTAAGGATTATGGAAACATGGTTTCTGCATCTATTCCATATGTACTGATTTACGCGCTGGAAAATGGCATTGTAAAAAAGGGTGACGTAGTGATGTTAGTTGGAACCGCAGCAGGACTTACTGCCAATGCTATGGTGATTAGAATTTAGCATTGACAGATATAGATATTGTGACTATAATCGATGGGTAAAGCAAAGGCGCTTTGAGTGTGACTCAGTGCGCCTATTTTGGTAAAGTGGAGAATATGAGTATGAGTATGAAGACAATTGATGTTAGAACCCTTTACAAGACCTATAAGGAGCTTGATGGACAGGAGGTTACTCTTTCTGGTTGGGTTAGAAATATGAGAGATTCCAAGACATTTGGATTCTTAGTACTTGCTGATGGTACTTTCTTTAACACCGTTCAGGTAGTTTTTTCAACAGATGGAATTTCCAATTTTGATGAGATAGCTCATCTCAATGTTGGTGCGGCTGTATATGCTACTGGTGTTGTTACACTTACACCTGATGCCAAGCAGCCCTTTGAGATTCAGGCAACCAAGATAGACGTAGAGGGTCCTAGTACACCTGATTACCCTATTCAGCCTAAGAGACATACATTGGAGTATTTACGTACACAGACACATCTTCGTCCTCGTACCAATACCTTCCAAGCTGTATTTAGAGTTAGATCACTCTGTGCATATGCTATTCACAAATTTTTCCAGGAGAGAGATTTCGTATATGTACACACTCCCCTTATAACAGGAAGTGACTGTGAGGGTGCTGGTGAGATGTTCCAGGTTACAACTATGGATCTCAACAATATCCCTAGGACAGAGGATGGAGCAATCGACTTTTCACAGGATTTCTTTGGAAAGGCTACAAACCTTACTGTATCAGGTCAGCTCAACGGAGAGACCTATGCACAGGCGTTTAAGAATATCTATACATTTGGACCTACCTTCAGAGCAGAGAATTCAAACACAACTCGTCATGCGGCAGAGTTCTGGATGATTGAGCCCGAGATTTCATTTGCGGACCTCGAGGATGATATGATGCTCGCAGAGGATATGATTAAGTACATTATCAATTACGTGCTCGAGCATGCCCCTGAAGAGATGGAGTTCTTCAATAGCTTTGTTGACAAGGGATTATTAGATAGATTACATCATGTTGCGACTTCTGATTTTGGACGTATCACTTATACAGATGCGGTTGCTGAATTAGAAAAGCACAACGATGAGTTTGACTACAAGGTATCTTGGGGCTGTGACCTTCAGACAGAGCACGAGAGATACCTCACAGAGAAGATTTTTGGACGTCCTGTTTTCGTAACAGATTATCCCAAGGAGATCAAGGCATTCTATATGAAGCTCAACGAGGACGGCAAGACAGTTGCCGCTATGGACTGTCTCGTTCCTGGAATCGGAGAGATTATTGGAGGTTCACAGAGAGAGGATAATTACGACGTACTCGTTCAGCGTATGAAGGAATGTGGACTCAAGGAAGAGGACTACAGCTTCTATCTTGACCTCAGAAAATATGGTTCAAGCCGTCACGCAGGCTTTGGACTCGGTTTCGAGCGTTGCGTAATGTATTTAACAGGTATGGGTAACATCCGCGACGTACTACCCTTCCCTAGAACTGTCGGAACATGTGAGCTATAGGCATATCGTAGACAGCTGCGTACATAAGAGACATGGTGCGCCAGCGAAACGAGTTTTGTGCCGAACCCCGAGTCATAGACAATAGTTTGGTCATAAATTGCATTACGAGCATGGGTGAAGGCAGCAACCTGTTTGAGTTTCGCGCGTACTATGTCTCGTTGGATGCAGCGTCAAAATATACAATTTAATTTTAAGGAGGCTCACCATGAGCAATATGTACATCCCCGAAGGTTACAAATCAACACTTAACCTCAAGGACACACAAAAAGCAATCAAAAAAGTAAAAGACTTTTTCCAGTCACAGATTACAGCTCAGCTTAATCTCACCAGAGTTACAGCTCCTCTTTTTGTAGAACCCACATCAGGTCTCAACGACAACCTTAACGGTGTAGAGCGTCCTGTAGCATTTGGAATTAAGGAGCAGGGAGACGCTGAGGTTGAGGTAGTTCATTCACTTGCTAAGTGGAAGAGAATGGCACTCGGCAGATATGGCTTTAACGTAGGCGAGGGCTTGTACACAGATATGAATGCTATCCGTCGCGATGAGGACACAGACAATATTCACTCAATCTATGTTGACCAGTGGGATTGGGAGCGTGTTATCAGAAAAGAGGACAGAAACGAAAAGACCCTCAAGGAGATTGTTAAGTCAGTTTATGAGGCACTTCGTGTTACTGAAAAATATGTTGCCAACAACTATGACTACGTTGAGTGCATTCTTCCTGAGGAGATTCATTTCATTACAACACAGGAATTAGAGGATAGATGGCCTGATCTCGATCATCATCAGAGAGAGTACGAGGCAGCCAAGGAATACGGCGCAATCTTCCTTATGAAGATAGGAGATTTGCTTGAGAGTGGCGAGAAGCATGATGGACGTGCTCCTGACTATGATGACTGGCAGCTCAATGGTGATATCATTGTTTACTATCCTGTAAACGATATTTCACTTGAGCTTTCATCTATGGGAATCAGAGTAGATGAGGACAGCTTAAAGAGCCAGCTTGATAAGGCAGGATGTCCTGAGAGAGCAGAGTTTCCTTTCCAGAAAGCAATTTTAGAGAAAAAGCTTCCCTATACAATTGGTGGAGGAATCGGACAGAGTCGTATCTGTATGTTCTTCCTTAGAAAATGCCATATTGGCGAGGTTCAGTGTAGTATCTGGCCTCAGGCAGATATTGATGCTGCCGCAGCCAAGGGTATCACGATTTTGTAATTATTCAGAATCAAGGAAATTTCTAACATTACAAAGTATTTATAAAAATAAGAGCCTGCCGTAGTCACTCGGCAGGCTTTTTCTTAAACAAAAGTATTCTTTTCACTATCATACTCATAGCTAATAGATGCAAGCTTTTTAATAATATCTTCCTTGTCTGCATCAAGAGACATACATAGCTCATCGAGACTGGGAAAATTATCTCTCAACTGCGTGTTTATATAGCTTAGCAGTATGACTGGATCCTTAGGTAACGCCATTTTTACACCTCCACCCCTTATTATAGCTAAAAAAAATAATAATAAAAGCCCTTAGTTCATTTGAAGGTATTGAAAAAGTAATTAGGGAGTGATAAACTTTATAAGTTATTAGGTTCATTTTGAGAGGAATAGGTTATGGCACAGAAGAGAAAAAATGGCAGAACTAATATGATACTTGCTGTTGTTTTGGCAGTTTTGCTTATTACAGCAATAGTACTTATCATAGTTTTAGGGGTTAAAAAAGTAAATGATGAAAACGCTGCTAAAAACCCCGAGCCTGATCACGGAGCGGACGTGACAGAGATCATCGGAGATATAGATGGATTAGATGGCACAGAGATTGATGGTGGCGATGATGAGACAGGTACGTCGGGCTCTGATAGAGATGCCCTTATCGAAGAGGCCAATTTTATTGCAGCAGGATATGATTATGATGGTGCAATCGATATGCTAAAGGCAGCAGATGGCTATGCTTCTGATAGCAAGCTCCAGGCGATGGTTGCGGAGTTTGAGGCTACCAAGGAGACTTTAGTTCCCCTAGATGTCACACAGGTTACGCATATTTTCTATCATACCCTTATCAACAATACTGAGAAGGTATTTGATGGAGATAGTGACGAGCATGGCTACAATGTCTATATGACGACAATTGCTGAATTTGATAAGATTACCCAGGAGATGTACAATAGGGGCTATGTAGTTGTTCGTCTCAGAGATCTGGTTAATCAGACAATTGATGAGAATGGCAAAGTTCATTTCACCAAGAACGAAAATATCATGCTGCCTCCTGGCAAGAAGGGTGTAGTTATTTCCGTTGATGATCTAAGCTACTATCATTACATGGAGGATGATGGATATCCCGACAAGCTTGTTGTGGATGAGAATGGAGATCCCAAGTGTCATGTTATCAATGATGATGGAACAGAGTCTATAGGAGATTATGATGTAGTTCCCAGACTCAATACCTTCCTTACAGAGCATCCCGATGGAGCGTATAAGGGAGCGAGAGGTCTTATTGCTCTCACTGGATATAATGGTATTTTAGGCTATAGAACAGATGGTGATTACTTAGAGAGAGCACATCTTCAGGTAAATCAGGCAAAGTGGCTTGAGGAGCATCCAAGCTTTGATTTTGAAAAAGAGTGTGAGGATGCTAAGGTTGTGGCGCAGGCTATCAAGGATTCTGGTTGGGAGTTCGCGAGTCACTCTTGGGGACATATCAACGTATTAGAGAGCTCTCTCGAGAGAATCAAGACAGACAACGCAAAGTGGCAGAAATGGGTTGCACCTCTCATTGGAGGAACTGATACGATTATCTTTGCCTTTGGAGCAGATATCGGAAGCTGGCATCCATATAGCTACGAAAATCCTAAGTATGAATATCTCAAGTCACAGGGCTTCAACTTCTTCTGTAATGTAGATGGAAGCGTAGCTGCTTGGACACAGTTCCAGGAGGACAGTGTACGCCAGGGCAGACGTAATCTAGATGGATATCTCATGTATAGGAGCATGACAGAGAGCGACATATTAGAGGATTTATTCCATGTGGCAGATGTATTTGATCCAGTTAGACCTACGCCTATCGTGCAGTAAATAGATATAATTAAGGGTGTACCATTTGGTACACCCTTTTTGTTAGCAATAATTATCTGAAGGACTCTGATGATGACTTACAGGCTAAAGCTTTCTGGCAATAGCTCCTTTAGCGTAAATTCCTTGTATTCTGATGTGGATTTGACCAAAATTATCTTAAAGTTCGGCTTGCAAAATTCACTCATCACCTGCCTGCATACTCCGCAGGGAGGACAAAAGCTACTAGGCTCATCTCCTGCAGGTCCTCCCGCAATAGCAATAGCCTTAAAGCTTTTTTTGCCTTCGGACACAGCCTTAAAAATGGCGGTTCGCTCTGCACAAATGCTGGGTGAGTATGCACCATTTTCAATATTGCAGCCTCCATATATGCTGCCATCCTCACACAATAAGCCAGCACCTACTGAAAAGTGCGAGTACGGTGAATAACTCATATTTCTCATCTCTAGACATTTTTTAATTATCTCTGAATACATACTGTTCTCCTATTATATCGTGGGTAACCCAGGAATCAACTCAACTAGAAAAACTGCCGCACAGGCGCATACTGCAACAATAGTAAGACTTTTTCCTAGCAACGCTAGCACAACTGCTACGACAAGAGCGCATGCAGCAGAGATGGGGCTTTTTGTCGCATAAAAAATTGCAGGAATTGTCATAGCTGCAAGAACCGCATAGGGTATATAGTATAAAAATGAACTGAAAAAGCGGTTTTTAATCTTGCCCCTAACTGCAGCAAAGGGAACTGCTCGAATAACATATGTTGTTATAGCCATTATGGCAAGGTAGATAAAAAATTCGGTATTATTCATGATTTTTTCTCGTGATAGTTTTTTGCGTTAAATTGTTGTAGGTATTTGAAGTATATAGCTACTGCGAATCTCTGGGGAAAGCTAATGCTCCTATAACCGCCGCTACAATCGCACATATGCAAATTGCAATTGGTGTAGATACTGCGCTTAAAAAGGGAATATAGTAAAATGCCAGAGATAAAGTGATTGCTATCAGTACAGTTATTAGTACGGCTTTACTTTTCTTGGCTTCTGGTACTATTATTGCCACAAACATAGCATATAACGCAACGCCCAGTGCTGACATAACTCTATCGGGTAGCACCTGTCCAAGTAATGCACCAAGAGCTGTGCCAAGTGCCCATCCAATATAGGGCAGAGTCGCAAGACCACCAAAAAACTTGGTTTTTAGTTCTTTTTCCTGAGAAGCTACAGCATAGATTTCATCTGTTAAAAAGAAACCGAAAAGCCACCTTTTGATGCCCTTAAAATTATCATCTGTTTTTTGAGACAGAGATAGAGCCATAAAGGAATACCTTATATTAATAGTAAGCTGGGACAAGAGCATAGATAGGTACTGACCGGGTAAGGCTATAACACCTATTCCACCTAGCTGACCTGCTGATGTAAGATTGGTCATGGAAATAAGTATTGCCTGCCATAAGCTTAGTCCAGAAGATATAGCCATTATTCCAAAGGAAAAGGATACAGAGAGGTATCCTAATGCTATTGGAATGCCGGATTTTAGTCCACGTAAATATTCACTCATGTGCTGATTATATCACTATTAATAAAAAAGTAAATTTGTTTCACAGACCAAAATAAAAATATGCACAAACTTAAAATTATGCTTGACAAAATTTAACTACATAGCGTGAAAACTTATCCACGTTTCACATCTTAAACATGACGTTTTTGCTTGTTTTCCACAAAGTTATCCACTTTATCCACTAAAATGGATATAAAATCACATTGTAATAAACCTAAATTTAAGAACGGATGTTTTGTTGATTATATATAAATATGCTCTGTGAAACACAAAAAACAAAAAAATATCTTGACTTGAAATTTTTACTTTATTTTTTGTGCGTTTTGTATTAAAATGTCTATCAATACGGAGAAGTTGTGCGCATTTTGGGGTTTGTTTTTGGTAAATATGCGCAAATAGACAATAAAACAGGGGGTCGATTTTACATGGTATCTAATCAGATTCTTCAGAGTACAATAGAAGGCATCAAGACAATATCTGCAAATGATGTTTGTGTTATTGATGCAGAGGGGGCACTTTTAGCTTCGACATTTCAGGGGGCCGATGCACATAAGGCAACCGCGATGGGCTTCGTGCAGGATCAGTCGCAGATTTCCAAGATAGAGGGCAATTACTACATAAAGGTTTATGATGACAAGCAGCTAGAATATATTTTGGTTGCTCTTGGAGATAGTGAGCAGTCAAAGATGGTCGGCAAGATGTGTGCCTTCCAGCTACAAGGATTGCTGCTTGCGTACAAGGAGAGATTTGACAAGGATAATTTTATCAAGAATTTGCTTCTTGATAATTTGCTTTTAGTTGATATATTTAACCGTTCTAAGAAGCTGCATATAGAGATGCAGGTTCCTAGATGCGTATTTATTGTTGAGACAAGTCGCGACAAAGAGGGACAGGATTTAGAGAGAGTAAGAGGTGTATTCTCTACTAGAGGACATGATTTTGTCACAGCTGTAGACGAGAAAAATATAGTTGTCGTACATGAGCTTTCAGAGGGCGAAGGTCATGAACAGCTTATGAAGACCGCAGAATCTATAAGGGTGGCTTTTGCGGGCACGGGCACAACAGTTCATATTTCCTTTGGTACGATAGTCAAGGAACTCAAGGAGATTTCTAGATCCTACAAGGAAGCACATATGGCTCTTGATGTCGGAAGAATCTTCTTTGAGGAGAGAGAGATCATTGCATATTCTACACTGGGTATTGGAAGACTTATTTATCAGCTTCCAGTTCCTTTATGCAAGATGTTTATTAGAGAGATTTTTGGAACTAAATCTCCCGATGACTTTGACGAGGAGACCTTGGTTACTATTTACAAATTCTTCGAGAATAATCTCAATGTATCCGAGACCTCAAGACAGCTTTATATTCATCGTAATACCTTGGTTTATCGTCTTGATAAATTACAAAAATCTACAGGCTTAGATTTGAGGGTATTTGAGGACGCAATCACATTTAAGATTGCGCTCATGGTAGTTAAGTACATGAAATATATGGAAAACATGGATTATTAAGTAATTCAATATAAAGCCGCCACGGAAAATATAGAAATAATTGCCGCGAGCGAAAATAAATACACCTGTATAGCGAGAGGCAATTGCCTGATGATATGCTAGGCGGCGTCAAAGGAAGACAATTATGATACGAGTAGAACACGTAAACAAAGCATACGAACAGGGCATACCTGCTCTCACGGATATAACCCTGTCAATTGAGCCAGGCGAGTTTGTATTCATCACAGGAGACAGTGGTTCGGGTAAGTCAACCCTTATCAAGCTAATGACTAAGGAATTAGAACCCTCGAGTGGTACGATTTATGTCAATAGGATGAATATAGGTAATCTCAAGCACAAACAGGTTCCTAGATATAGACGTAATATTGGATGTGTATTCCAGGATTTCAAGCTACTTAAGGATAGAAACGTATACGATAATGTTGCATTTGCACTCCGAGTAGTCTCTGCAAGTGGAAGAGATATCAGGCAAAAGGTACCTGTTATGCTGTCGCTTGTAGGCTTGGCTGCAAAATACAAGTCAATGCCTAAGCAGCTATCCGGTGGAGAGCAGCAAAGAGTAGCGATTGCGAGAGCACTTGTCAATTCTCCCAAGATATTATTTGCAGATGAGCCCACAGGTAATCTTGACAATAACAATGCCTGGGAAATCATGAAGCTTCTGGAGGAGATTAATGCCAGAGGAACTACCGTCGTTGTAGTTACTCACAATATGGAGATCGTCAGAGCTATGGGTAAGAGAGTTATCACCATTCAAAAGGGTGTGCTGGTTTCTGATACTGGTGTAGTTAGGGGTGCGATGTAATCATGAGTGTAGGTTCTTTTTTTTATACAATAGGGCAGGGCTTTAGAAATATAGGTCGTAACAAGATGTATTCGCTGGCATCAGCAGCTACAATGGCAGCGTGTATATTTTTATTTGGAGTGTTTTTTTCTGTAGTTACCAACTTCAATGCTACAGTTAGAAGTGCAGAGGAAAATGTATCGGTATCTGTATTATTTGATGATGACATATCGCCTGCCAGGATAGCAGAGATAGGTGACATAATTGCTGCAAGAGAGGAAGTTAGTTCATATAATTTCGTATCTGCAGATGATGCCTGGGAATCCTTTAAGGCTACATATTTTGAGGGTGAAGAGGACTTGGCAGCAGGCTTTGAGAACGATAATCCCTTAGCTCATTCAGAGAGCTATGAGATATATCTGACAGACGTTTCAAGACAGACAGAGCTTGTTGAGTATCTTAAGACCCTAAGTGGGGTTCGAGAGGTTAATCAGTCAGAGGTAGTTGCCAACACACTTTCAGATATGAACAAGCTTATAGCATTTGTATCAGTTGCTATTATCATGGTTTTATTAATGGTTGCAGTGTTCCTTATCAGCAACACTGTTACAACCGGTATCTCAGTTAGAAAAGAAGAGATATACATCATGAAGCTTGTCGGAGCAACGGACTATTTTGTTAGAGCTCCTTTTGTAATCGAGGGTATTATCATTGGTGCAGTTGGAGCTGCAATTCCCCTTTTGATACTATATGCTTCCTACAACAATGTAATAGGATATATTAGAGACAGATTTGGCTTCCTTAGCAATATTCTCTCGTTTGTTAGCGCAAATGAGGTGTTCAAGACCTTGACGCCTGTTGCGATGCTTTTGGGAATAGGTATAGGATTTTTAGGTAGTTACATTACAATTAGAAAACATCTCAAGGTATAATAGATGGAGCCTAATAAAGAATTTGGATATACCGAAAAAACAGAAAAAGAGAAGCCGCTTAACTTTTCAACAGGGTTATTTGTTGGTCTGATGGCAGGGATGATAATTGCTTTTTTGGTGACAATGGTAGTCCCTAGGATATGTGCCGCTACTCCTGCCACAGATAGGATTTTGGATGCTGCGACAGCACAAAAAATTGAGAAATTAGGCGCAACTATTCAGAACAAGTATTATGAGGATACAGATTTAGCGCAGCTTAGAGAGGGATTGTACAGAGGACTTTTTGAGTCTTTAGGTGACAAATATTCTGTGTATTATTCTGCTGAGGAATATAAAAAAGTAATGGAAGGCAACAACGGTTCGTTTAGCGGAATCGGTGCAGTGCTTACACAGGATGAGGTTACAAACAAGGTTTACGTTATCAATATTTATGAGGATTCTCCGGCTGAGGAGGTAGGTCTTCAAGCAGGGGATGTGATTGTTCAGGCAGATGATATAGTCGCAACCTCCATGAAGCTTTCTGATTTTGTTACACATCTAAGAGGAGAGAGTGGCTCTGTTGTTCATCTTAAGATTTTAAGAGGTGGAGAATATCTAGAATACGATGTTACAAGAAAGAATGTGGATTATTATACCGTCGCAGGGATCATTCTAGAGGATGGTATAGGGTATATTCGGATTGTAGAATTTGCAAATAACAGCGTCACCCAGTTTGACAAGGTGCTTGCTGAGCTTGAGGAGAAGGGCGCAGATAGGTTTATAATTGATCTTAGGAGTAATCCAGGCGGAGTTCTCACATCAGCTGTTAGCATAGCAGATAGATTTTTGCCAGAGGGTGTTGTGGTATCAACTAGAGACAAGGACGGGAATACCAAGAATTATAATTCTTATCCCGACCATAAGGAGTATCCTTTAGCAGTTTTAATTGACAAGAATACCGGAAGTGCATCAGAGGTTTTTGCTGGGGCAATCAGAGACTATAAGGCAGGGACTCTGATTGGGACAACTACCTTTGGAAAGGGCATAGTTCAAGAGGTTTCGGGACTTTCAGATGGAAGTGCTTACAAGATTACATCAGCAAAATATTATACTCCTAATGGAGAAAATATTCACGGAATAGGAATTAAACCCGATGTAGAGCTGGGATACAAATGGGATGACAGCGATATAGAGTATGAGGATGATTATCTTAGAGATAATCAGGTAATGAAGGCTATAGAAATACTTAAAGCTGATAAATAATTTTATTATGAAGGGAAGTGAAATACGTGGTTGAGCTAGATAACTACCGTTACCTGGTTAACGGATGGCGCGAACCGCTTATGGAAGTGAGGGATGCACTTTGACTTAGATAACAAGTCAAGGCGTATCGAGGAATTAGAAAGAGAAATGGAGGCTGCTGATTTTTGGAATGATGCAGAGGGCTCCGCTCAAAAAATGAAGCAGCTAGGCAGCCTCAAAGAGGATGTCGGCATATATAAAAAGCTCGAAGGCATATATGAGGATGTGGGCACACTAATAGAGATGGCAGAGGAAGAAAATGACCATTCTCTGCTGGAGGAAATAGAAGCGGCTGTTAGTGAATATGAAAAAACCTTTGAGGCAATCAGGATAAAAACACTTTTGTCTGGCGAGTATGATTCTGACAATGCAATTATATCCCTAAATGCGGGAGCTGGTGGTACAGAGTCCTGTGACTGGGCACAGATGCTTTATCGTATGTATAATAGATGGGCCAATTCCAAGGGATTCACTGTTGAGGAATTGGATTACCACGAGGGTGATGAAGCTGGAATCAAATCAGTTACTTTTCAGGTCAATGGTACTAATGCGTATGGGTATCTAAAGTCAGAAAAGGGTGTTCATAGATTGGTTCGAATATCACCCTTCAATGCAGCAGGCAAGAGACAGACATCCTTTGTATCATGTGATGTTATGCCAGATATAGAAGAGGATATAGATATAGAAATTGATCCAGGAGATTTAAAGATTGATACCTTCCGTTCTAGTGGAGCAGGAGGTCAGCATATAAATAAAACCTCATCAGCTATTAGAATCACGCATTTGCCAACGGGAATTGTGGTTTCCTGTCAGCAGGAGAGATCGCAGTTTCAAAACAAGGATAAAGCGATGCAGATGCTAAAGGCAAAGCTTCTGATGCTCAAGCAGCAGGAAAATGCCAATAAGGAGGCTGTTATACGTGGTGAGATAACAGACAATGCATTTGGTAGTCAGATCAGGTCTTATGTGCTTCAGCCCTATACCATGGTCAAGGATATGAGGACTAGTGCAGAGACTAGCAATTCTGGTGCGGTATTAGATGGAGATTTGGATTTATTTATGAATGCATATCTCAAATGGATTAGTCAAGGTAAGGATAAAAAAGAAGAATAAATAGGAGAGAGTCATGATTAAAGTAGCAATTATGGGTTATGGAACAATTGGTTCAGGTGTAGCCGAGATATTGAAAAAAAATGCTGATGTTATCGAGTCAAATTGTGGAGAGAAGCTAGAACTGAAGTATGTGCTTGATTTGAGAGAATTTGAGGGAGACCCCATTCAGTCAAAGATTGTACATGATTATCAGGTTATTGCAAACGATCCCGAGATTGGTATCGTAGTAGAGACTATGGGTGGTGTAGAACCCGCTTATACATTTGTAAAGACTATGCTCGAGGCAGGCAAGCATGTAACCACTTCAAACAAGGCTCTTGTTGCAGACAAGGGAGCTGAGCTTATTGCATTAGCTAAGGATAAGGGAGTTAATTTCTTATTTGAGGCAAGTGTTGGTGGAGGAATTCCTATTATCAGACCTCTTATGTCATCAATTACCGGAGATGTCATTGAAGAGATAAGAGGAATCATCAATGGTACAACCAATTACATGCTTACTCGTATGACTGAAGAGGGTATGGAGTTTGATGATGTATTAAAGCAGGCACAGGATCTTGGATATGCAGAGAAGGATCCTTCTGCGGATATAGAAGGCTATGATGCTTGTAGAAAAATAGCAATTCTTACCTCTCTTGTTTGCCAGGCTCAGGTTGACTACAATGACATTCATACAGAGGGAATTACCAAGGTTTCTGCAACAGATATTAAATATGCAAAGAGCCTGGGTAGAAAGATTAAGCTTCTTGCAACAAGTAAGCGCACAGATAAGGGCTATGTGGCAATGGTTGCTCCTTATATGATTGATGTAGCACACCCTCTTTACAATGTAAGTGGCGTATTTAATGCTATTTTTGTAAAGGGAAATATGCTTGGAGATTCTATGTTCTACGGCAGTGGAGCGGGCAAGCTTCCCACAGCAAGTGCTGTCGTTGGAGATATGGTTGATATTGCAAGACACATGGATAAAAATATTTGGTTGAAATGGTCTTCAAGCAAGGTTACAGTTGCTGATTACAAGACACTTGAGAATAAGTATTTTGTTAGAACAAAGGCAGCTAAAGCTGACATCGAGAAAGCCTTTGGCGCGGTAGAATATGTAGAAGGCGTAGAAAACGGTGAGATTGGCTTTGTAACAGAGACTATGAGCGAGGCGAATTATGAGAGTAAGGCTCAGGCTCTGGATATTATTGGAATGATTAGATTCGCATAATATATGAATTATACAAAACACGGTGCAGAGAAAAAGAATAAAGAACTAACCTCCCCCGGTCCTAAGCTAATTAGGACCGGCAAATTGCTTGTTTACAAGATTATTCTTGTGGCGGTATTTGCTGTAATTGTGGGAGGTATTTTTGGCGTTTATGGAGTATATAAGGGAATTATTGATTCTGCTCCAGATATAGATGCTTTTGATGTTGCGCCCACAGGCTTTAGATCACAGATAGTAGATGCAAGAGGTAATGTTACTTCTACGCTGGTAGCAGAGGGCTCTAATCGTGTTTATGTCACTATGGACGAGATTCCTCTTGATTTGCAGCACGCATTTGTGGCTATTGAGGACGAGAGATTCTATGAGCATAACGGAATAGATGTAAAGGGTATTATAAGAGCCGGATTTACAGGTATCTCCAGTGGCTCTTTTTCAGAGGGAGCATCTACTATTACTCAGCAGCTGCTTAAAAACTCGGTGTTCACAACCTGGACAACTGACAAGGGCTTTGCCAAGGTTGTCAGAAAGCTTCAGGAACAGGCCTTGGCAATTGAGCTTGAAAAAAAGGTTAGCAAGGATTGGATTCTTGAAAACTACATGAATACAGTAAACCTTGGTCAAAACTGCCTGGGTGTTCAGGCTGCTGCTAGGAGATATTTTGACAAGGACGTATCCGAGCTTACTTTATCGGAATGCACTGTAATTGCGGGAATAACTCAAAATCCGGCTGGACTTAATCCTATCAGTCATCCCGAGGCAAATGCCAAGAGGCGAGAAAAGGTTCTCGATGATATGCTAGCCCAGGGATATATATCAAAGGATCAGCATGATGAGGCATTGGCAGAGCCTGTATATGACAGTATTCAACAGGTTGATCTAAGAAAAACTCAAGAGGTATCTAAGACAGTTAATTCTTATTTTGATGATGCACTTACTGACCAGGTAATTCATGATCTTCAGGAGAAGCTGGGCTATACCCGTACACAGGCCTACAAGGTATTGTATACAGGTGGTATAACTATTTATTCTACTCAGGATCCCAAGATTCAGAGGATATGTGATGAAGAGGTAAATAATACTGGAAATTATCCCACAAGCCCCAAGGTATCGGTGAGCTTTGCACTTACAATCAAGCATCCTGATGATACCTACTCCAACTATGATGAGCAGACTATGTTTAGCTACTATAGGGCAAAGAATGAAAGCTATACGTCTAATTATGCCAATAAAAAAGAGGCAAAAAAAGCGTATAACAGATATAAAAAATCTATGATGAGCGATGGAGATGAGGTCTTAGGCGAGAATATTTCCTATAATCTAGAGCCTCAGGTTGCGCTTACGGTAATTGACCAGTCTACAGGTGTGGTCAAGGCTATCGTTGGAGGAAGAGGAAAAAAGACAGCGAATAGAACCTACAACAGAGCCACAAAAGCTACAAGACAGCCTGGTTCCTGCTTTAAGGTGCTGGCAGCATATGCTCCGGCGATTGATGCGTGCGGCATGTCTTTAGCATCTACAGAAAATGATGAGCCCTATACATATTCGAATGGAACCTCCCTTAAGAATTACGATGGAGTATATCGAGGAACTACCTCTTTTAGAACAGGTATTGCCTATTCGGTCAACGTAGTGACAGTTAAGGTTTTAGAGGAGATAGGCGTAGATACTGGATACAAGTATTTACAGAATTTTGGATTTACAACGCTTGTCGACGCTGATAGGGTTGAGTCACTTGCGCTAGGTGGCGTGACGAATGGTGTGACCAATCTGGAGTTGACTGCAGCATATGCTTCAATTGCTAACTATGGCATATACATAAAGCCTAGATTTTATTCAAAGATTGTAGACCATGAGGGCAATATATTAATAAATAATGAGCCTGAGTCAAGACAGGTATTAAAGCCTACTTCGGCATGGCTTCTAACTAGTGCTATGGAGGATGTTATCAAATATGGTACTAGCCGTATTTGTGCTTTTGATGGAATGGCAATAGCTGGAAAGAGTGGTACAACGACTAAAAATAGAGACTCACTTTTTGCTGGCTTTTCTCCTTACTATACCTGCGTCGTGTGGGGAGGATATGACGACAACTCTATTCAGCCCTCAGGAACCTCCTACCCCAAGGTTATCTGGAGAGAGACTATGAAGAGGATTCATAGCAAGCTCGAATACAGGGATTTTGTCATGCCTGATGGAATTGCTGAGCTTGAGGTTTGTGAGGATTCACTGATGCTTCCTCAGGAAGGCTGTCATGTGATAAAGGAGTATTTTGATGTAAATAATGTCCCTGCACAAAAATGTGATGTTGCCAGCAATATAAAGATTTGTACCGAGTCTGGTGAAGTAGCTGGAGAATATTGTCCTGAGGATGAGTGTGTAGAAAAGTACTTTAAGCCCACGGATCCGGATAGACCTAATAGGGTATGTACTGTTCATATCAAGCCGGAAGTAGATTATAAGCCTACACACATTGAGGGAAATACAGGTCGCGAAGGAGATGATTCACATTCTGGCGATGTTATTTACATAGATGGAGATGATGATTCAAACGACTCGCATGGGGATAGAGATGACCGTGATACGGTAATAATACGTCCTGACGAAATAGACTAACTTATGAAAAAAGAAAATTGTGCTTGACAGATGTGTCAACCTTGTGTATTATACATAGCGTTGACACAACATAGCCCCATCGCCAAGCGGTAAGGCAACGGACTCTGACTCCGTCACTTCCAAGGTTCGAATCCTTGTGGGGCTGCTAAGGACAATTCATATGAATTGTCCTTTTTTTTTGAAAGGATAGATGATAAATGAAAAGAAAGTTTATATCTTTGATTGTTATTATTGGAACATTATTTTTGTTGACTTCTTGTGGCTTTGAATATTCTGGCAAGGCTCCACTTGAGAAGCAGACAGATTATGTAACTGATGAAATGTATATGACTGCAACTAAGTTTTTAGAGCCAGAGTATCTAAGGCTTGCGGCGGCAATGCGAAAGGCTGAGCGTGGAGAAGAAATAACGGTTGCGGCTATAGGCGGTTCAATTACCGAGGGCTTTAATGCTACGGATAAAAATACTGGCTGTTATGTTCAGATTTTCGGAGACTGGTGGGAGGAGAGATTCCCCAAGGCAAAGGTAAATGTAATAAATGCAGGTGTAGGCGGTACCAATTCATATCTTGGAGTTCATCGAGTTGAAAAAGAGGTTTTAGCCTACAAGCCTGATGTGGTCGTAGTTGAGTTTTCGGTAAACGATGGAGACAATGAGTTTTGTAAAAAGAGCTATGATAATTTAGTTCGAAGAATTATGTCGGAGGATTATAATCCTGCGGTTATGCTTCTTTTTACTGTTCAGGAAAACGGAACAAATGCGCAAGGCTCTCATGCAACTGTGGGCTATAGCTATAGGATTCCTATGATAAGCTATGCCAATATGGCTATGCTAAGTATTAAAAATGGAGATTTTGCTTGGGCAGATATTTCCAATGATACTGTACATCCTAATGACAGAGGGCATGCCATGATAGGTGAGCTTTTTTATACCTATCTAGATAATGTATATGCTATGATTAATTCTTTATCGGAGCAGGTTCCTGATTTTGATCGTCCCATAGTGACAAAAGAGATGTATCAAAACGCCTGCTTTGTTACTGCGGCAGACATAGAGGCAGATGAGCTTGGAAGCTTTGAGAAAAAACAGGTAAATTGGTACTACAAGGACAATTGGTATTGTGACGGTGGAGATGAGGCTATTGTTTTCACGGTGGATGCCGCAAATATAGGAATAGCATATCAAAGAGAGGTTAATAAGGGCTACGGCAAATACGATGTCTATGTAGATGGGACATGTGTGCGAACCCTGGATGGAGATTTCAAGGGTGGCTGGGGCTCAACCTTTGAGACAACAGAGGTTTACACGTCAAATCAACCTAAAACACATACGATAGAGATAAGAAAATCGCCTGACACAGAAGGGGAATATTTTGGTCTAGTAGGACTACTTCTTTCTTAAACGATTAAGTAATAAATAACAGAAAACAAAAAGAAAAATCGGTCAATGAGCCTATAAAAAACGTCAATTTTACAATAGCAAAATTGACGTTTTTGTTATATTATATATAAGGTTAACTTTGCGTAGTTATGTCAAAGCTAATTTGGATTATACGGAGAGAAAATATGCGCAATTTTTTTGCAATGGATGGTCCGCTGTATGTTTTTTTTAACAGGGTTGGCGGGATTATCGCAGTGAGTTTTTTTTGGCTGCTTGGATGCATCCCGATTGTGACAATAGGAACCTCAACCGCGGCTGCGTATTATGCTATGGTCAAGGTTGTTAGAAAACAGACAGGTCATATTCCGTCAGAGTATTGGAGAGCATTCAGACGTAATCTTAAATATGGTATTATCTCCACAGTGATAATTTTAGTAGTTATAGCTTTTATGGTCTTTGATTCAGCACTATTTTCGCAGGGCTTTTTGGAGGCGGAATCGCAGATTGCTACTATCTGGGGAGCGGCGAGCAAGATTCTCTTGTTTTTTGCAGCGGTTATATCAATATATCTGTTTCCAGTTATGTCGCGCTTTGATATGAAGCTCAAGGATATGTGGACTATGGCCTTTATCATGAGTATAAGATTTTTTTATTTTACACTTCTTTTGATAATCGGAGCAGCGGCGATTGTATTTTTACATGTTGGAGGGCTTATCTTTGGAGAAGCAGAGTGGGTATTTAGGACTTTTCCCTTGATATTTGTTACGCCGGGCTTGTATTTTTTCTTGAGTTCCTTTGCAGTTGAGAAGGTCATGAGAAAATATATGCCGCCTCCGGATGAAAATGAGGATCCAGACGAACTGAAATGGTACTATAAATAGTTTTTTAGAGGAGAAGAAAGATGAGAAAAAGTGTGAGACTTCACAGAATAGTTTCAGCGCTTGCTGCTACAGCAATGATTGTTACAGCGTGTCCTGCGATGAACCTGTCTGCGAACACTGACATGACATTCGATGATTTCGAGGATATAATTAGTACGTATTCTATAGACGATAATATTCCGGGATACAACGAATATGTGCTTGGACATACGGCAAATTATCCAAGCACAGAGATATCAGTTGGAATTGATGCCTTGTCAAGATACGAAGAAGCCAATGGAGCAGTCGCTCCTACGGTTTACGACAATTATAACGGACGGGCAGGTCAGAGTGTCTATACCTCAGAGGAGTCGATTACAGAATTTGATTTTACTGTTTCACAGGCGGGCTTTTACAATGTAAAATTTGATTATTATCCTGTAGAAGGCAAGGAATCATCTATCCAGAGAGCGATCTTCATAGACGGCGAGTTACCCTATGAGGAGCTTGCTAGAATTGATTTTAAGCGTACTTGGACAAATGATGTTTCTGAGATGATTACTGACGAGAATGGCATTTTAGTCAAGTCATGGAAGATGGACAATCAGGGTAATCAGGTAAAGCCTGAGGCAATCGAAGCACCTGAATGGATGTCGACCTTCTTGTATGATTACAAGGGATATATTTCAGCTCCCCTTGCCATATATCTTGAGGCTGGTGCTCATACCATCTCACTTGAGTCACAGAGAGAGCCTATGGTAATAGGTGGTATCACCTTCTGTAGTGCAGAAAAGACTGTGGATTATGCAACCTATAAAAATAGCTGTGATCAGATGGGAGCAAAAGAGACCTCGGGTCAGAGCATTAGAATAGAAGCAGAAAATGCACTCAAGACTTCTTCACAGATGTTATATCCCAGACAGGATCAGTCATCGCCTACAGTATATCCTGAGAGCCCCAAGGTTCTTCTTAACAATACAATAGGTGGAGATTCGTGGGGTAGAGCCGGTCAGTGGATAGAGTGGGAGGTTGATGTTCCCGAGAGTGGTTACTACAACTTAAGCACATATTGCAAGCAGAATTTTGTCAGAGGAATTGATTCAAACCGCAAGATTTATATCGATGGAGAGGTTCCTTTTACAGAATTTGAGGCATATGGATTTGGCTATAACCAGAGTTGGAAATTAGAGACACTTTCTGATGACAATGGAGATGCTTATGATATCTATCTAAGCGAAGGCAAGCACACCATTCGCATGGAGGTCGTACTTGGCGAGATGGCTAATATCATTGCCAAGGTACAGGATTGTGTATCAGACCTCAACAAGATATATAGACAGGTTATCTATATAACTGGAGTATCGCCTGATGAGTTTAGAGATTATCAGATAGAGAATTCGCTTCCTGGACTTGAGGCAGAGCTTGTAGAGGTTCAAAATAATCTAGGAGCCGCTATCGAGGATCTCAAGATTACAGCCGGAAATAATTCAGACAAGCTTACGACACTTCGTACAATGTACGATCAGTTAGATGAGCTTATCTATAATCAGGAGAAGTTTTCAGAGATTCTTTCTTCCTTCAAGACTAACGTAAGAGCGTGTGGTAACTGGATTACACAGGTACTTGGTCAGCCCTTACAATTTGATAGATTATATGTTCACTCAGCTGACACAGCGGTAAAAATTGATAACGCAGGCTTTGGCTGGGCAGCATTGTATGAGATACAGAGACTTTTCTATTCATTTATCATTGATTACAACCAGATAGGTAATGTAGTAGATGAGTCTGAGACAGAGGTTATTACTGTATGGGTAGGAACTGGTCGAGATCAGGCCAATGTAGTCAAGGCTCTTATTGATGAGAACTTCACCAGCAAGACAGGAATCAGCGTCAACGTTCAGCTTGTTGATATGAATACCTTGCTTCGTGCGACACTTGCAGGAGAGGGACCTGACGTGGCTATTCAGGTTGCAAATACTAATGGTATAGCAGGAGCAGTTCTTAATACAGGTAATGACACACCAGTTAACTATGGACTTAGAAACGCGGTACTTGACTTATCACAATTTGATGATTATGAGGAGATTTCAAAGAGATTTTCGGAATCAGCGATAGTTCCCTTCTCATTTGATGGCAAGACCTATGCACTTCCTGATACACAGTCATTCCTCATGATGTTCTATCGCAAGGATATCTTAGCAGAGATTGGCTTAGAGGTTCCTCAGACATGGGATGAGGTTAAGGTTGCGATGACAGTCTTAGCTAAGAACCAGATGGAATTTGGTATGCTTCCTACAGAGCAGATTTTTGCGATGCTTCTCTATCAGAACGGTGGAGAATACTATACTCCTAACGGAGATAAATCAATGCTTGACTCGGATATAGCAGTATCAACCTTCAAGGATTATTGTGAGTTCTATACGGATTATAGACTTGACAAGGCAACTAGCGTACAGGAGCGTTTCCGTACAGGTGAGTGCCCTATCATTATTGATGATTATACGACCTACAATAACCTCCAGGTTTCAGCGCCTGATATAGCAGGACTTTGGGACTTTACTGTAGTACCTGGTGTTAAGATGCCAGACGGCACAATCAATCACGTCACTGGAGCAACGGGACTATGTGATATCATTATGTCGGGAACAGAATATCCCGAGGAGTCATGGGAGTTCCTAAAGTGGTGGACATCTGCTGAGACACAAACACTTTATGGTAGAGAGATGGAGTCGCTTATGGGAGCGTCTGCGAGAGTAGCAACTGCAAATCTTGAGGCACTTGGTAATCTCGCATGGCCTGTTCAGGACTACAAGCGGATTATGGAACAGTTTGAGCAGGTTAAGGGTATTCCTCAGGTTCCTGGTGGATATTACTCATGGCGTAACGTGAACAACGCATTCTATGCAGTAACGACAGACGCAGGTTCTACAGGACGTGATCAGGTGGCTACACCCAGAGAGGAATTGATGGACAAGGTACTATATATCGATGCCGAGATAGATTACAAGCGAGAGGAATTTGGCTTGCCTCTTGCAGAAAAAACTAAGAAAGGAGAAGAGTAATGACTGATAATAAACAGGCACTTGCTACAGCTAAAAAGCAAAATAGCATTGGCTATAGAATTAAAAAGAATCGTGCGTCATACGCAATGATGGCACCTTACTTTATTTTATTCTTCTTCTTTACAATTCTTCCAGTTTTGGCATCATTAATTTTGAGCTTTACTTACTTTAATATGCTTGAGATGCCTACATTTGTTGGATGGAGCAATTATGTTAAGCTGTTCTTTGAGGATGATATTTTCATTACATCTCTCAAGAATACACTTATATTTGCAGTGATTACAGGACCCTTGAGTTATATACTCTGTCTACTTTTCGCTTGGATTATCAATGAGTTTAAGGGCAAGCTAAGAGCTTTCCTCACATTGATTTTCTATGCTCCTTCAATTTGTGGTAATGCCTTCGTAGTATGGCAGCTTATTTTGTCAGGTGATAGATATGGATACTTAAACGGTATTTTGCTTAGACTTGGAATCATCAATGAGCCTATCCTTTGGATGCAGACAGAAAAGTACGTACTTCCTATGCTGATTGTGGTTCAGTTATGGTTATCACTTGGAACCGGGTTCCTTTCATTTATTGCTGGACTTCAGACGATCGATAAGTCTCTTTATGAGGCTGCAGCAATTGATGGAATAAAAAACCGTTGGCAGGAGTTATGGTATGTTACTCTTCCTGCAATGAAGCCCCAGCTTATGTTTGGTGCGGTTATGCAGATCACACAGGCGTTTGCGGTTGCAGATATCTCTATATATCTGGCAGGAAACCCGTCAGTAAACTATGCCGGAGCGACAGTTGTAACACATCTATTAGACTACGGCTCAACGAGATTTGATATGGGTTATGCGTCAGCAATAGCTACAGTATTATTCCTTCTTATGGTTGGAACAAACCAGCTAATCCAGAAGGCCTTAAGAAAGGTTGGTGATTAAGATGGCACGTTCAGCTTCAGGAATCAAATATAAGAAGACTACTAAAAAACTAAACAGATCTATGGCAGGTAATACTCTGCTTATTATCCTGATGATTATCTGTGGATTGTTTATGGTACTTCCTCTTGTAATGGTTATCAATAATGCACTCAAGCCATTAGATGAGTTGTATCAGTTCCCTCCTCAGATTTTTGTTAAGAACCCTACACTTGAAAATTTCTCAGATTTGTTCGTTTTAATGAATGATTCTTGGGTTCCTTTTTCAAGATATATTCTCAATACCATTATCATTACTGGTGGCGGGATGGTAGGTCACGTAATCGTGGCTTCAATGGCAGCTTACCCTCTTGCCAAGAATAACTTCCCTGGCAAGAAGCTTTTATTTACACTTGTTACACTTTCGTTGATGTTCTCGTGGCAGGTTACTCAGATACCTCAGTATTTGGTTATCTCGCTGTTGCACATCAACAATACCTACGCGGCACTCATCCTTCCTGCTTGGTCCTTTGGACTTGGACTTTTCCTTATGAAACAGTTTATGGAGCAGCTTCCTGATTCATTAGTTGAGTCAGCGAGACTTGATGGTGCTACAGAGTGGCAGATTTTCTGGAACATCATAATGCCAAATGTCAAGCCTGCTTGGCTTACACTTGCAATCTTCCAGTTCCAGCAGATGTGGGGTAATACTGGTTCGCTCTACTTGAGAGATGAGCAGTTAAAGCCTCTGCAGTATTCACTTCAGCAGATTATTGCCGGTGGTGTTGCAAGAGCTGGAGCGGGTGCAGCGGTTACATTTATCATAGCAGCCGTACCTATTATATTCTTCTTGGTTTGCCAGAGTAACGTCATCGAGACAATGGCTTCATCAGGTATGAAGGATTAAGGAGGGGAATACAATGAAGTTAAAGAAAATTGTTAGAATGCTTGCGGTATTCCTCACTGCTATAGTGGTAACTGCAGCTGCCGCAGAGAGTGTAGCAGCATATGACCTTCCCTACATAACATATAATTATGACTACTGGGAGGATATTGTATATACGCCAGCAGCTTATGTCCCGGCAGGTAATATATATGCGACACAGCTTACATATAACGGAGAGCCTATAGGAGCTTTTGCTAATCCTCAGGACATGTGTAGGTCAGAGAATGGCAAGGTCTATATAGCTGATACCAATAATAATAGAATAGTTGTCTTAGATAGTTCGCTGAAAAATGTTATTAGAGTGATTACAACCTTTGATAACGAAGGCAAGGAGGATACCTTTTCTTCGCCTACAGGAGTAGCTGTTTCAGAAGAAAACATGCTTTACGTTGCAGACTCTGTAAATAACAGAATCCTGGTGTTTGGTGAAGAGGATAAGGTAGTTCAGACTATCGCCAATCCTCAGTCAGAGGTACTTGAGGATGGATATATTTTCACACCTCTCAAGGTTACAGTAGATTATGCAAACCGTGTATACTGCGTGGCACAGAACATGTTCGAAGGTATCATGGTATTTGAGTCTAATGGAGAATTTACAGGCTTCTTTGGAACTATCTCAGTCAACCTTAATCTCTGGGAAAAGTTCTGGAGAAAGGTATCTACCAAGGAAGAGCGTGCCAAGCAACAGCTATACATTCCTACAGAGTTCACGGGAATGGATATTGATCCAGAGGGATTTGTATATGCTTCTTCGATTGACCCTAATGGAGTTCAGGGAATCAGACGTCTCAATCCCAAGGGAGAGGACGTAATAGAAAAGGGTGCCAACGGCAATGTTGGTGGAGATCTTCAAATCGATGGTACCACAGAATATGCAGGAGTATCACAGTTTACTGATGTAGTATACAGAGGCAATGGAATCTATAC
>JAZRXQ010000151.1:0-7049 GCA_045600305.1 Lachnospiraceae bacterium | reverse complement strand
ATAACAGGAATGGGAGAGATAGTTCTCTACACCAGACAGAGAGTTATCGAGGTATCTGGAAGTAACTTCATTCTCTATGCAAAGGCAAGAGGCGAGAATGAGAGACAGATTACATTTAGACATATTATGAGAAATGTAATGTTGCCATTTATAACCTTGCAGTTTGCATCCTTTAGTGAACTTTTCGGTGGAATGGCGCTTGCAGAAAATGTATTTGCATATCCTGGAATTGGTTCTGCAACGACGGCAGCAGCGCTGGGCGGAGATGTGCCACTTTTGCTTGGAATAGCGCTTTTTAGTGCGATATTTGTATTTGCAGGAAATCTCATTGCAAATATATTATACAAAGTCCTGGACCCTAGAATCGGTAGCGGCAGGGCTGAATAAAACTTTTATTAAACTACGAGAGCACGGTACTGTTTGGTATTGTGTAGATAGTAGAGGAATTAGATGACTAAGAAGAGTAATTCAAATAGAAAAATAGTACTATTTGTACTCATAATATTGGCAGCGACTTACCTATTAGGACTGTTTATCTGGGGAATGGCTATGCCAGATAGTGCTATAGAAGCCAACTTCAATGAGGCATTACTTGCACCTCAGGCAGGTCACATTTTTGGAACAGATTCTCTTGGTAGAGATATGTTATTTAGATGTGTAAAGGGAATGACTAACAGCCTTGCAATAGGACTTGTGGCAACAGGAATTAGTACGGTTATAGCTTTTATCCTTGGAGTATGTGCGGCACTTTTCGGGGGCTGGGTTGATAAGCTCATTAATCTCGCAATTGACCTTTGCATGGGACTACCTCATATCGTACTCTTAATCCTGATTTCCTGTGTAGCAGGAAGAGGACTCGTAGGAGTTACAATCGCGGTATCTCTTACTCATTGGCCTTCACTCAGCCGTATCGTCAGACAAGAGGTACTGGAAATTAAAAATACCTGGTATGTAAAGAGTGCTACACAGATGGGAAAGTCTCCTGTATACATAGCTACTAATCACATGGCTCCACACGTGATGCCATCACTTGGAGTAGGTGCAGTGCTCTTATTCCCACATGCAATTATGCACGAGGCAGCAATAACATTTTTAGGCTTTGGTCTCCCTAAGGAGATGCCGGCAATTGGCGTTATTCTCTCAGAGTCCATGTCCTATATCACACTTGGAAAATGGTGGTTGACATTGTTCCCTGGAGTGATGTTATTTATCTCGATTTTATTATTTGACTTAATAGGTGGAAACCTTAAAAAGCTGGTTAATCCAGAAAGTGGTAATGAGTAAAATGGAACCTTTACTTAGCGTAAATGAACTGTCAGTATCGTTTAGTATGTATGAGAAGATAGGTTTTAAAAAACATAATATGGAAGTAGTTCATTCTGTGGGACTCGATATTAATCCTGGAGAAATAGTGGCAATAATCGGCTCTAGTGGTTCTGGAAAGTCGATTTTGGCACAGGCTATACTTGGACTTTTACCAGGCAATGCCATTGTTAGTGGCTCAATTTTTTATGATGGAAAATCATATAACGGGGGACTTGGAAAAGAGCTTCTTGGACGTGACGTATCATATATCCCTCAGGGCGTAGATTTTTTAGACCCTCTTATGAAGGCTGGCAAGCAGGTTCAGGGTCTATATGGTTCTCCTGAGAAGGTAGATGAATTATTTGACAAGTATCAGCTTGCTAGAGATGCAAAGGATAAATATCCTTTTGAGTTATCAGGCGGAATGGCTAGACGTATTTTTATAGCGGGAGCTTTAATTAATTCTCCCAGATTAGTTATTGCAGATGAACCCACTCCGGGATTAGATGAGAAGCTAGCCAAGGAGACTCTTGAGGACCTAAGAGCTATGGCAGCTAATGGTACTGCAGTTTTACTTATTACTCATGATATTGATTTGGGAATAGCAGTGGCGGACAGAGTGGCAGTATTCTATGACGGAACTATTATAGAGATTGCTGCGGCAGATGAATTATCTCATCCATACAGTAGAGCATTAGTTGATGCCTTGCCACAGAATAGTTTTTTTGATTCAGAAATGATGCCTAGAGAGGTTGTGTAGAGTATGCGTCTTGAAGCAACAGATATAAATTATAGATACAATATAAAAAAGCCTTGGATTCTTCGCGATGTAAGTTTAACTGTAGAGTCAGGCGAGCGTGTTGGCATAGTAGCACCTTCTGGATACGGAAAGAGTACCTTGGGAAAAATACTGGCTGGATATGAAAAGGCTGTAAGTGGCAGTATCACTATAGATGGTGAGGCTATAAAAAAGGGTGTATTTAATCCGGTTCAGATGATATCACAGCATCCTGAGATTTCCGTTAATCCCAGATGGAAGATGAAAAAGATTCTCACCGAGAGCTATAATCCTACATCAGATTTTTTGAAGAGATTTGGTATAAAAGAAGAATGGATGAACAGGTGGCCTACGGAATTATCTGGTGGTGAGCTACAGAGATTTTGTATTGCAAGAGTATTGTCAGACGAGACTAAGTTTCTAGTGTGTGATGAGATTACTACCATGCTTGATCCAATTAATCAGGCTGAGATTTGGAAGCTTCTTATCGATATCGTGGCAGAACGCGACTTAGGTATGATTATAATCACCCATAATAAAGCATTGGCAGATAGAGTGTGTACAAAAACCATCTACCTGCCAGATATAAATCATATTGAAAAACAAGAGGATTAGATAAACTTATCTATTGATTCTTGGAAATCCTCGATGGCTTTGGTATCACCATCCTCAATAGCGTGAGCGATACAGTGAGTGATGTGCTCGCTGATTATCTGCTTGCCTAATCCGTTAAGAGCAGATTTGGATGAAGCAATCTGGATAAGTACATCCGCGCAATCCTGATCCTCCTCAATCATTCTCTTAACATATTCCAAGTGACCTATTATACGAGACAGACGGTTGATCTGTCTCTTTTTTTGTTTGGGGTCATGATGATGACCATGGTGATGATGTTCATGGTTATGTTCATGCTCGTGTTCTGTGAGCATATCCTGTTCAGTAAATTCGTTATTTTCGCTCATATTATCTTCCTTTATGACGTACTAAACTCTCGTTAAGCATCATATCATTTTTACACTGAAAATTCAATACAGATACTTGGTGACAATATACAAAATACTATGTATACTTAATGAAGAAAAATATTTTTTAGGAGGCATTATGAAACAAGCATTTAATCCTTTTTTACCTATAAACGAATACGTTCCCGATGGTGAGCCTCATGAGTTTGATGGCAGAGTGTATATATATGGCTCCCACGACAGAGAGGGTGGCTGGACCTTTTGTATGGATGATTATGTGACCTATTCAGCACCAGTTGATGACCTCACAGATTGGAGATATGAGGGAGTTATATATAAGGCCAGTCAAGACCCTGACTATGTAGCTGAGAATCCTAAAGGTGAGATAGCACTTAGATATATGTATGCACCTGATGTGGTTAGAGGCAATGATGGCAGATACTATCTATACTATGCTATGTCAGGTGACTATGGACAGGGTGGCTATACCGAGCCAATTCACGTGGCGGTATGTGATAGTCCATGCGGAAAATTTGAGTACCTGGGGGCGGTTCGCTATGCTGATGGAAGTCCCATGTGGAAATATGTCTGCTTTGACCCTGCTGTTATCAATGATAATGGAGTTATCAGATTATACTATGGTACACAATATGACTTCGAAGAGAGAGAGGATTACGCAGGAAATGAAGGCCTTATTCAAGCTGAGATGGGGATGTTTGGACGTACTAGAGAGGAGATTTTAGAGTATCAGAATCACCCTGAGAGCTGCGTTGATTCCACTTATCCTGATGCCAAGGATTCTATAATGGGAGCAGTGGGCTGTGTGCTTGAGGATGATATGCTCACCATCAAGGAAGAACCCAAGCACATCATACCCTACAGGGTGAAAAATACCAGCTTTGAGGAGCATCCTTTCTTTGAAGCCTCTTCTATGAGAAAGGTCGGAGAGAAATATTATTTTGTATATTCTTCGCAGCAAAATCACGAGCTATGTTATGCGACAAGCGACTATCCCGACCATGGATTTACCTTTGGAGGTACAATTGTCTCTAATGGCGATGTAGGATTGGAGGGCAGAACCGAAGCTGATAGACACAATATGACAGGAACTACCCATGGCTCCATAATAGAGTTAAATGGACAGTGGTATGTTTTTTATCACCGCCTCACCCACAAGTCTGATTATTCGAGACAGGCCTGTGCAGAGAAGATTTACATTGAAAAAGACGGCAGTATCAAGCAGGTGGAGATAACCAGCTGTGGCATGAACCCTGGACCTCTTGTGGCGACTCCTGGGATGGATTATCCTGCGACAATTGCTTGTATCATTACCAATGGGCGCATGCCTCATGGCTGTAATAGCATTTATGATATTTCTTTCCCTAATGTGTCCCATCTGGGAGATGATAGATTTATCGCAGAGATAGGTGCTAATACACTTATGGGCTACAAATATTTTGATTACAAGAATGTAAGTAGAATCAGTCTTGAGATTAGAGATGATAATGACGAGAATAGGCTCCAGTATGATGGTCCTATCAGAGTAGACGGAAGAGCTAATATCGAAAACTATGATGAGTTTGATATGTCTTATGACAAGGATATAATCAAAATCAGCCTTTCTGAGGATGGTGACGTAATAGGAGAAGTTGAAATTCCAGATTTACCTAACTGGACATTCATTACTGGTGATGTAAAAATCCCTGACGGAGTAAATGCTCTTTTCCTGAGATATACAGGAAATAAAAAGATACAGATAAAAACTGTGAGATTTGAATAATTCTCATGATGACATATTTTTTGTCCTACTTTTGTCAGAGTTATAATGATATAGTGAAAACAAGTTTATATAGATAACTTTGCAGGGAGAATAAAACATGATGACAGCAAGCAAAAAAGCCTTGACAAAAATGAATATAGAAAATGATAATGTCTTGTCTTGTCTTGTCTTGTCTTGTCTTGTCTTGTCTTGTCTTGTCTTGTCTTGTCTTGTCTTGCACTAAAAGTCTGTCCTTTTTTAGAACTGAATATATAAAGATATAAGCACTAAGAACTAACAAATGTGTAGTGGTTAATACCGCTGGATATTTGTTAGTTCTTGGTGTTTTGTTATATGAAAATAGATTACTTTCGATTTACCTTGTGAATTTTACAAGTTTATATAGATGAAAAATAACTCTTCAAGGAGGGCAAAAAATCATGAATGAAAATAAAAAATTAAGGAGATTACCAAAGTGCATAGCATCGGTTGTGCTGACATTGGCGATGGTAGTGGCACTGATGCCTATGATGGGCGTGGAGGCAAAAGCGGCAGAAGTAACAATTGAAAGTATTGTAATCAATGCTACTGGTGAAGCGATAGTAACTGCCAATGGTTCAACTTTGGAACCCTCAAACTATGGCAGTTTTGGGATGACTTATACTGCTCCGGCTGGTGATGAGCCGGCGAAGTTGGGATTTAATGATGTAACTATTACAAGCGGCATTAGTAGTGAAGTGCCATTAGAGATTTGTCTAAATGGCAATGTTACTGTGAAAAACCTTGATATGACTGAAGGCGATGATTATGGAAATGCTATTATGTCTACAGATAAAATAGTAATAACTGGAGAAACTAGTGGTACTCATATTCTAAAATTAGAGGCAACTAACGCGGGTATAAGAACGGAGAGTGATATCCTTATTGATAGTACCGTTAATTTAGATATTAAAGCTGAAAATTTAGGTATAATTGCGGATGGAAAATTATCAATATGTGGAGATACCACTATAGTAAGTGACCGTCAAGGCATCACGGTTTACGATGATATGTTATTAGAGGGAGTAGCACTTGATATAACCAGTAGTTATGGTATTAGTGCTATGAAGAACATAAGTTTCAAAAATAGTGCTGTTATTTTTAATGAAATTGAAGACAATGATGGAGAGGTACAGGGAATTGGATCATTTGGTGGAATGTACGGTGTAGAGTATACTGTATTAGTTGATAACAGTAGTGTTGAGATAACAACCAATGCTGCTGGTGCAATGAATTTTGCCCATATCGGTGATGTTATTATAAAGGGAAATGACAGTAACTTCATTACAAAAGCAAATGGCGCAGAAGCTTCAGGAGCCATGATAGTGGGTGACTTGATTGTAGAAGGTGGCGAGTTTAAAGCTTTAGCTACTGGTTCAGGCTCAACAGGCCTTAGCTTTATGGATTTGATGGAAAGTGGTGCAGTTTTTAATGTAAAATTATCTTCAACTAATGCCTCAATCGTAGCCAAAGGTGGAGCGGCTGCATATCAAGGTCCTGAGATTGTAAGTGCTGTTGACGGTAAAACAATAACTGTTATGGGAACTACAGATGGTTCTGAAGCAGATTTAGAAGAAGTTAATTATGATGATGAAGAAGCGTCATATTATATTGATGAAGTAGTTGCAAAGTATATTAAAGCAAATTTTGCATCAGGTTCTCATGAACACAACTGGGCATACAAAGCAGATGGAGCAACACTAAGGGCATACTGTACAGAAACAGAAGGTGCAGAAGATTGTGACTATCAGGGAACTGAAGGTGATTTATCAAAAGCAATATCTCTTACCTTAACCGCAACTCCTCGGACCTATACCGATACCTCTATTACCAAATCTGATTTATTTAGTGGAGTTGATTTTGCTACATTCAATGCCGCTACAAGCCTTAGTTTGAGCGCAGATAGTATCAAGTTATATGCAAAATCAGATACAAGCAAGTCAACTGAGCTGGCTAGTATAACAGCCAACGGTTGGTATGTAGCGGAGCTTACGGTAGCCGAAAATACGACAGCAAGACTTGAGTTCCCAGTAGGAGAGGTAAAAACTGTTACATTTAATACTAACGGACATGGAACAGCTCCAGATAGTATAAAAGCTCTGAACGGAGAGAAGATTGCTAAACCAGCGAATCCTACAGCCAGCGGATATACATTCGTTGGATGGTATAAGGAAGCAGAGTGTACTAATGCATGGAACTTCGATAC
>JAZRXQ010000150.1:0-16937 GCA_045600305.1 Lachnospiraceae bacterium | reverse complement strand
TGACAATTTCATTAGGTCTGGACCTTGCTGGTGGCGGTAGCGTGACATATGAGATTAAGGACGAAAATCCTTCAGACGAGGATATCTCAGACACTGTTTACAAGCTACAGAAGCGTATTGAAGGCAAGTCAACAGAAGCATCTGTATACAGAAGCGGAGACAGAAGAATTATAGTAGAGATTCCTGGTCTTACCGATATTAATGAGATTCAAGAGGAGCTAGGTAAGCCTGGTTCACTTAGCTTCTATACTCCCGAAGGTGAGGAGTTTATGACAGGAGCAGATGTAGTTGATGCCAAAGCTGGAACCTATAAGGACAAGATTGGTAATATGTCAATCTGCGTAGATTTAATTCTTTCAGATGAGGCTGCTGCAAAATTCTCTGATGTAACAGGCGAAAACATTGGAAAGAATCTTCCTATCGTATATGATGGAGAGATTATTTCAAATCCTGTAGTTCAGGGTCAGATTTCTGGTGGAACAGCCCAGATTACTGGTATGGCTGATTTCCAGGAGGCTGAAGATCTTGCTTCATACATCCGTATTGGATCACTTTCACTTGAGCTTGAGGAGTTAGAGGCTCAGGTTGTAGGCGCACAGCTTGGTTCTAATGCATTACAGAATGCACTTATTGCAGCAGGTATTGGACTTTTACTTATTGCTATTTTTATGTGTGCATACTATCGCATGGCTGGTGTTGCAGCTACTATTGCACTTGCAATTTATTCAACACTTGTTATGGCAGTAATATATTGGTTTAGAGCAGACATCACACTTACTCTTCCTGGAATCGCGGGTATTATCCTGGGAATAGGTATGGCGGTGGATGCTAACGTCGTTATTTACGGACGTATCCGAGAGGAGATATCTTCAGGAAAATCTGTATATAACGCTGTAAAGGATGGTTTCAAGAAGGCTACACCCGCTATTCTCGATGGAAATATTACAACACTTATTGCTGCAATAGTACTTGCATTCTTTGGTTCAGGTACAGTAAAGGGATTTGCTTATACACTTGCAGTAGGTATTATTGTATCACTTGTTACCTCTTTATTAATTACTAGATATGTGATGTATGCATTTGTTGGTTTAGGAGCCGACAAGCCTGGTTTCTATGGAACTATCAAGGAGAGAAAGCCTTGGGGATTCATGAAGAAGAGAGTAATCTTCTACATCATTGGTATTGTGTTTGTACTTTCAGGCTTTGTTGGAATGGGTATTAACTCAGCAGCAGGCAATTCACCACTTAACCTTTCACTTGAGTTTGTTGGTGGTTCTGCAACAACAGTTGTATTCGACAAAGATTACGAGCTCGCAGAGATTGAAAAAGATATGGTTCCTATGGTTCAGGAATTCACAGGCTCTAATGATGTTAGTGTCCAGAAGGTTCAGGGTTCAAATGGAGTTGTATTCAAGACTAGAAACTTGACGCTTGAGGAGAGAGAAGCCTTTAACCAGATGTTTGTCGACAAGTACGGAATTGATGAGACCTTGGTTTCATCCCAGACGATTAGTTCAACCATTTCTGGTGAGATGACAAGAGATGCAATCATAGCAGTTATCATATCAGTTGTCTTAATGATGATTTATATCGTTATTAGATTCCGCGATATTAGATTTGCAACCGCGGCGGTTATTGCACTTCTACACGACGTAGCATGTGTATTTGCAGCATTCTCACTGCTCAGAATATCAGTTGGTTCTACATTCATAGCGGTAATGCTTACAATACTTGGATATTCAATCAATGATACGATTGTCGTATTTGATAGAGTTCGTGAGAATCTCCACGGACGTGTTGGTCTTTCAAAGGCAGAACTTATTGAGGTTGCTGATGCATCTGTTACTCAGACATTGGTTAGATCAATCAATACATCGGTTACAACCTTCGTAATGGTATTGCTCCTTTACATTTTAGGAGCTGCAACAATCAAGGACTTCTCGTTACCACTTATGGTAGGTATCGTTGCTGGTCTCTTCTCGTCAGTATGTCTATCAACAGCATTGTGGTATGGCATGAAGGTTAGAAGCAAGGCAGTTAGAATGGTTGAGGATAGAGCTTCAAAGAAGGCAAGCAAAAAGAATAAATAACATTATAGGCACAATCTTTGGGTTGTGCCTTTTATCGCTTAAAATAATAAAATCGCTAGCAAAGGAGAAAAAATATGTATACAATGGAAGATATCAAGGCTGTTGACCCTGAGGTTGCAGCAGCTATTCAGGCAGAGAGTGACAGACAGAATTCACATATTGAGCTTATTGCTTCAGAAAACTGGGTTAGCCACGCTGTTATGTCAGCAATGGGTTCAGTTATGACCAATAAATACGCAGAAGGATATCCTGGAAAGAGATACTACGGCGGTTGCGACTGTGTAGATGTAGTAGAGGAACTTGCAAGAGAGCGTGCAAAGAAGCTTTTCGGAGCAGAGTATGTAAATGTTCAGCCTCACTCAGGAGCTCAGGCTAATATGGCAGTACAGTTTGCTTGTCTTAAGCCTGGCGATACAGTTATGGGTATGAATCTTGACCACGGCGGACACCTTACACATGGTTCACCTGTTAACTTCTCAGGAACATATTTCAATATTGTACCTTACGGAGTTAACGATGATGGAGTTATCGATTACGATAACGTCCTTGCAATTGCAAAAGAGTGCCAGCCCAAGATGATTATTGCCGGAGCATCTGCTTATGCTCGCACAATTGATTTTAAGAAGTTTAGAGAAATTGCTGATGAGGTAGGTGCAATCCTTTTTGTAGATATGGCACATATTGCTGGACTCGTTGCAGCAGGACTGCATCCTTCGCCTATTCCTTATGCAGATATCGTTACTACAACAACTCACAAGACACTTCGTGGACCTAGAGGTGGTATGATTCTCTGTGGAAAAGAGGAGACGGCTAAGAAGTACAACTTTAACAAGGCAGTATTCCCTGGAATTCAGGGAGGACCTCTTATGCATGTTATTGCTGCCAAGGCGGTATGTTTCCAAGAGGCTCTTGACCCTAGCTTCAAGACATATGCACAGGGCATCGTAGACAATGCCCAGGCACTTTGCAAGGGACTTATCTCAAGAGGTGTTAGCATCGTATCAGGTGGAACAGACAATCATCTTATGCTCATGGATCTCACTAAGGAAGGTCTCACAGGTAAGGAGGTAGAGAAGTGGCTTGACGAGGCACATATCACAGCCAACAAGAATACTATCCCCAACGATCCTCAGAGTCCTTTTGTTACAAGTGGTATAAGACTTGGAACACCTTCTGTTACATCTCGTGGAATGAACACAGAAGATATGGACAAGATTGCAGAGGCAATTGCATATATCGTTAAGGAAAAAGAGGCTGGTATCGAGAAGGCCAAGGCAATCGTTGCAGAGCTCACAGCGAAATATCCATTGTCATAAGGTGCTGAAAGCGGAACCTTATGACCTACGCAAACGCCCACGAACGAAGTGAGTATTTTAAATGGCGTTTGCTCCTTATAAAATAACAGAGGTAACAAAAAATGATAGATATTAAATTCCTTCGCGAAAATCCTGACGTAGTTCGCGAAAACATCAAGAAAAAATTTCAGGATCACAAGCTTCCTCTAGTAGATGAGGCAATAGACTATGATGCTAAGAGCAGAGCTGCTCAGCAGGAGGCTGATGACCTCAGAAATAAGAAAAATCAGATTTCAAAGCAAATCGGTGCTCTCATGGCTCAGGGCAAGAAGGAAGAGGCTGAAAAAGTTAAGGCAGAGGTTGCAGAGATTTCAAAGCGTCTCGTTGAGCTAGAGCCTCTAGAGAAGGAGTATTCAGAAAAGCTCACAGAGGTAATGATGAAGATTCCTAATATCATCGATCCCAGTGTTCCTATTGGAGAGGATGATACTAAGAACGTTGAGATTCAAAAATATGGTGAGCCCATTGTTCCTGATTTTGAGATACCTTACCATACAGAGATTATGGAGAGATTCAATGGCGTTGATTTTGAGGCTGCTGGTAGGGTTGCAGGTAATGGTTTCTATTATCTCATGGGTGATGTGGCCAGACTTCACTCAGCGGTAATCTCATATGCTAGAGACTTTATGATTGACAGAGGCTTCACCTATGTGGTACCTCCCTTCATGATTAGAGCAAATGTTGTAACAGGCGTTATGAGTTTTGAAGAGATGGAAGCGATGATGTACAAAATTGAGGGAGAGGATCTATATCTTATCGGTACATCAGAGCATTCAATGATAGGTAAATTTATTGACACTATCAACGATGAGAAGAACCTTCCTTATACACTTACAAGCTACTCACCTTGCTTCAGAAAAGAAAAAGGAGCACATGGTATTGAGGAGCGTGGAGTATATAGAATCCATCAGTTCGAAAAGCAGGAGATGGTTGTAGTATGTAAGCCTGAAGAGTCAATGCAGTGGTATGACAAGCTCTGGCAGAATACAGTAGACTTATTTAGAAGTCTTGATATTCCAGTACGTACTCTTGAATGCTGTTCAGGAGATTTGGCTGACCTTAAGGTTAAGTCATGCGACGTAGAGGCATGGTCACCTAGACAGAAGAAATATTTTGAGGTGGGTTCATGCTCAAATCTTTCTGATGCACAGGCTAGAAGACTTAAAATCAGAGTTAAAAACGATAAGGGTGAGAAGTATTTTGCCCATACGCTTAACAATACAGTAGTTGCTCCTCCTCGTATGCTTATTGCATTCTTAGAGGACAACTTAAACGCAGATGGAAGCGTCAACATTCCTGAGAAGCTTCGTCCTTACATGGGCGGAATGGAAAAGATGGTTCCTGTAAAATAATTTTTATGAGGTAATAAAAATGGCAAATCCTATAGTTACAATTGAGATGGAGTCAGGCGATATTATAAAGGCTGAGCTCTATCCTGAGATTGCACCTAATACAGTAAATAACTTTATAAGTCTTATCAAAAAGGGTTACTATGATGGAATTATTTTCCACAGAGTAATCAGAGGTTTTATGATTCAGGGAGGAGATCCTGATGGAATAGGGTCAGGTGGTCCTGGATATTCTATCAAGGGAGAGTTTTCACACAACGGCTTTAAGAATGACTTAAAGCACACCAAGGGAGTTCTTTCTATGGCTAGAACCATGATTCCTGATTCAGCAGGAAGTCAGTTCTTTATCATGCATGAGGTTAGTCCTCATCTTGATGGCGAGTACGCTGCATTTGGACAGGTAATTGAGGGTATTGAGAATGTAGATAAAATCGCAGAGACTCAGACAGATTATAGCGACAGACCTATAATTCCTCAGGTTATGAAGACAGTTACAGTTGATACTTTTGGTGTGGATTATCCCGAACCAGAAAAGGTATAATTGGAGAATATGGACGTAGTAGATATAATTATGCTGATAGCAACACTTGCGCTGGTGGCGCTATCAGCTTTTTTTTCATCAGCAGAGACAGCTTTTACCACGGTTAGTGACATCAAGATGATGACATTATCTGAGGATGGAGATAAAAGAGCAGAGCTTGTACTAAAAATCAAGCGGAATTCTCATAAGATGCTCAGCGCAATATTGATTGGCAATAATATAGTTAACCTTACTGCCTCATCACTTGCTACAATGCTAGCAACCAAGTTTTGGGATAGTTTGGGTGCAGGTATTGCTACGGGAATACTTACTTTTTTAATTCTTATTTTTGGTGAGATTTCTCCTAAGACAATGGCTACAATCAAGGCTGAAAAAATAGCAAAAAGAGATTGCAAGATTATATGGGGATTAATGGTTGTACTTACTCCAGTAATCTTTATTGTCAACAAGATTTCCTATGGCTTTATGAGACTGTTAGGGACTGATGCTAATGCTGCTAAGCAGGTTATGACTGAGGCAGAGATTAGAACCATAGTGGGAGTAGGTGCTGAGAATGATGTCATCGAAGAAGAAGAAAGGGATATGATAAACAATCTCTTTGATTTTTCGGATGACGAAGTAAAAGAGGTCATGGTACCGCATGTTGATGTGGTTATGATGGATGTCAGCCTCACATATGAGGAGATGCTAGCCATATACAGGGAGAGTTATTACACTAGGTATCCTGTGTGTGAAAATGGAACAGATGACGTAATAGGTGTTCTCAATATGAAGGATGTCCTTGGTTATGATGGACTCAAGGGAGATTTCAAAATAAGAGAGATTATGCGCGAAGGTTTTTTTACCTATGAGCATAAGAATACCTACGAGCTTTTCCAGCAGATGAAAACTGACAGAATCAATTTCGCCATTGTTTTGGATGAATATGGTGCAACTGCAGGTATTATAACAATGGAGGATTTGATAGAGGAGATAGTTGGAGAGATAAGAGACGAGTTCGATTCTGACGAGCACGATTTAATTGAAAAAATAAAGGATTCTGATAACTCCTATAATGTTGATGCATCAATCAATTTTGAAGATTTTTGCGAAAGATTAGAATTAGATTTAAAATCAGATGTATCGGATACCTTAGCTGGATATATAATGGAGATTTATGGCGGAGTTCCAGAAGAGAGCACCATTGTAGAGGTGCCGGACGTACTTAGAATGTTGATTCTAACAATGGACAATAAGAGAATTGATAAGGTATGCGTCACCGTTATAAAGGAAAAAATTGAAGCTGAGGAAACTGAAAAAGATAAAGAGTAATGACAGAAGAGTTTTTGAATTTAGCAAAAGATATTTTAATAGATACTATAATTGATTCTGCCAAACTCATTCCATTTTTGTTTTTAACTTATTTACTAATGGAGTGGATTGAAAAAAAGGGCGCAGCTGCAATGAAGCGAAGCATAGCCAACGTCAATCAGGCGGGTCCTTTGATTGGGTCTTTACTAGGAGTTGTTCCCCAATGCGGTTTTTCTACAGCAGCGGCTAATTTGTATTCCGGGAGAGTGATTACACTGGGAACAATGATAGCAGTGTTTTTTTCAACCTCAGATGAGATGCTGCCTATCCTGATTGGAGAATTAACTCATACAGATGGGGTCAATAATATTGATGTCTTATCAATTGTCAAGATACTGGTTGTTAAGGTAATTATCTCTATAGCATCCGGATATTTAGTACAGCTTGTTTTACATCTGACTAAAAAGAGGTCAGAAGCAGTAAGGTTTCATGAGGTATGCGAAGAGGAGCATTGTCACTGCGAGAGGGGAGTGTTTCTCTCAGCACTTCGACATACTGGAATTGTACTAGGATATATTTTTGTAATCAGCTTAGCATTAAATATTTTAATTGAAGCGGTAGATCCTGAAAGATTAAAGCTCTTGTTTACTTCTGTGCCTGTCTTAGGGCAGCTTGTCGCATCATTATTTGGACTTATTCCAAATTGTGCTACATCGGTTGTTTTAACAGAGCTATACGTATCAGGAGTTATAACACCAGGTATCATGATGAGCGGATTGTTGGTTAATGCAGGTATAGGTCTTGTTGTACTGTTCAGACTAAATAAAAAGCCGACACAAAACTTAATGATAATTATATCAATGGTTCTTATGGGGACTTTGTGGGGGTCATTGATTGATTTAATATGTAGTATTACAGGATTTACTTTTTAACACACTTGTTTATATGAGGAGAAGCACATGAACAAATTATACGCACCTACTACATCAGGAATTAGCGAGTTAGAGAAAGCAAATCAGAATAGAGTCAGGGAACTGGCAGGAGAGTGTATGGTACTCTTGGAGAACAGAGGGGTACTTCCACTTAATCCCAAGGAAAAGAAAATTGCTCTGTTTGGTCGAGGAGCAAGACATACAATAAAAGGTGGAACTGGTTCAGGTAGTGTTAATACCAGAAGTGACGTAAATGTATACGAGGGACTTAAGGCAGCTGGATTTTCTATTCTTACAGAAAAGCTTTTGGATGAGTACGACAGGAAGGTAAAAAAAGCTGAGGCTGACTATGAGGTTTTTCTTCGTGAAGAAGCTAAGCGTACAGGTCTTTCTAACGTTGCCGTACTTTTTGACCATCCTTATGAGGATCCGGATTTTATTGAGCTTGATGACAGAAATACTCCTAAAAAAGCAGACGTTGCCATATATGTCCTTACAAGAAATTCAGGTGAGGGAAAGGATAGAAATTTCACAAGGGGGGATTATCTGCCTACTCAGATAGAGGAGAGCAATATTAGATTTCTTACAGCAAAATATGAAAAGGTTATTTTACTATTAAATATTGGAGGCTTGATTGACCCTAAATTCTTCAAGGGTAATAAGGCTCTCGGCGCAGTATTACTAATGGGTCAGTTAGGAAATATGACTGGTCATATTGTGGCAGATGTATTAAAGGGTACACAGATACCCTCAGGACGCTTGGTTGATACTTGGGCTGCTAACTACGCAGAATATCCCTCGAGTGAAACCTTTGCAAAGAATAATGGGAATTTAGATGACGAATACTATGAAGAGGGAGTATTCGTGGGTTATAGATATTTTGACAGCTTTGGAATAGAGCCTGTATATCCTTTTGGATATGGATTGAGTTACACGACCTTTGAATATTCCAATATTGTAGCAGAAAATGACGGAGATGAGATTATTGTCAGAGTGACAGTTAAGAATACCGGCGATAAATTTTCTGGAAAAGAAGTTGTACAGCTCTATTCTTCGTCGCCTTGGAAAGGTTCACCCTTCCAGGATTTGAGAGCTTTTGCCAAGACTAGAATGCTTGCTCCCGGAGAGACACAGTTAGTTACGCTTTCTTTTAAGGCAGAAGGCTTATCTCATTTTGATCAGGAAAAGGGTGCATGGTTTTTAGAGGCTGGAGAGTACGCGCTTAGATTAGGACATCATTCAAGAGACACCAAGGTGGTAGGAGTGGTGACAATCACAGAGAGCATTATGACTGAGAAGATTAGACATATGTTTTCTGATAGTGATCCTGTAAAGGAAAAATATGTAATAGGCACAGCTACTGAGGTGCCCGGCGCAGATGAGGATAGAACTTGGGCGAGTGACGTAGTTATAGCGAGTGCAAGGATCACTCCCAAGTCAATTAAATATTCTAAGTCTAATAAGGTGTTGGAGGATAGATTCCCAGACAGGAAGCTTACTATTGCAGATGTAGTGAATCTTGACGCTACAGACGAGGATTTAGTTGCACAGCTATCGGTTGAAGAGATGGCAAATATTGTTGTAGGTACTCTTAGAGCAGAAGATAATCATGGTAATATGGTTGGAATGGTTTATAATCATGTGCCTGGAGCTGCGGCAGAGACCTGTGAAAAATATTTAGAGGATAGAGGGATAGAGGCACTAGTACTGGCAGATGGACCTGCTGGTCTACGACTTACTCCTCATTTTAAGGCAACTAAGGATGAAAAGGTTCTTCCAGGCGGAGAGATTTTTGGAGTAGATGTAACTCCATTTCCAAAGGATACACCAATAGATGCGGTTGATCATTATCAGTATTGTACAGCAATTCCTATTGCAACAACTCTTGCTAGTAGCTGGAATATGCACCTTATTGAGGAAATGGGAGATATGGTTGGGGCAGAGATGGAAAAGTATCATGTTCATCTTTGGCTTGCACCTGGTATGAATATACATAGAAACCCCTTGTGTGGACGTAATTTTGAATACTATTCAGAGGACCCCTTCCTCACAGCTTTATGTGCTACAGCTGATACCAAGGGTGTTCAGTCACATCCTGGGTGTGGTGTGACAATCAAGCATTTTTGCTGTAACAATCAGGAGGATAATAGATGCTATACTAATGCTCATGTGTCAGAGCGTGCGCTTAGAGAAATTTATCTCAAGGGCTTTGAGCTATGTGTGAAGTGGAGCAAGCCTTATGCTATTATGACATCCTACAACATATTGAATGGTATTCATACAGCAGAGGATAAGGATTTAATACAGTACACACTTAGAGATGAGTGGGGCTTTGATGGAATTGTTATGACTGATTGGTATTCATCACAGAATACCTACAGAATAGATGGAATTACTGATCAAAAGTATACCTGGGCATCAGATGTGGGCTGTGTACAGGCGGGAAACGACCTTCAGATGCCTGGTTCCACAGAAAATGTCAATAATATAATAAATGCTGTCAGAGATGGAAAGCTACTTTTGGCAGATTTACAGTTCTGCTGTTTGAACGTAATTAAGACAATAATAAAATGTACAAAGAATGGATGAGGGAGATAAAAGATGAGCGAGATAAGAGATATTAATTTAGCACCTTCAGGGGAACATAAGATTGATTGGGTAAGAAAGAATTGCCCTCTTTTACGTTCATTAGAGGCCGATTTTACTAAAGAACAGCCTTTCAAGGGTATTCGCATTGCACTTTCAGTTCACTTAGAGGCAAAGACAGCTTATCTATGTAAGGTTTTGGCAGCTGGTGGTGCAGAGATGTTTATTACAGGTTCGAATCCTCTTAGCACACAGGATGATGTGGCAGCAGCTCTTGTGGCAGCAGGACTCAATGTATATGCTTGGCACGCTTCAACTCCAGAGGAGTACGAGAGACATATCGGTATGGTTTTAGAGAACAACTGTAATGTCATTATCGATGATGGTGGTGACTTAGTTGGAATGCTTCATACTACTCTTCGTGATAAATTACAGTATGTAATCGGTGGTTGTGAGGAAACTACAACAGGTATCATTAGACTCCAGGCAATGGCTAAGGCTGATAAGCTTGAATTTCCTATGGTAATGGTCAATGAGGCTGACTGTAAGCACCTTTTTGATAACAGATATGGAACAGGCCAGTCTGTATGGGATGGAATAAATAGAACAACAAACCTCATCGTAGCAGGAAAGACTGCTGTAGTTGCTGGATATGGCTGGTGTGGTAAGGGTGTTGCAATGCGTGCAAAGGCTCTTGGTGCACAGGTAATTGTTACTGAGATTAATCCTATCAAGGCCATTGAGGCTGTAATGGATGGCTATGATGTTATGCCTATGAGCGAGGCTTGTAAATACGGAGATTTCTTTATCACAGTTACAGGCTGCTCTGGGGTAATTACTGTTGATGATATGAAGAAGATGAAGGATGGTGCTATTCTATCTAATGCAGGACATTTTGATGTAGAGATAGACATGGCGGGTCTCCGTGAAGCTGCAACAGAAAGCTTTGAGCAGAGAAATAATATCATGGGATATAGACTTGCTCCTGACAAGTGTATATATGTACTTGGAGAGGGAAGACTTGTTAATCTCGCTTGTGGTGATGGACACCCTGCTGAAATTATGGACATGAGCTTTGCTATACAGGCTCTTTCTGCAAGATACTTAGTACAGCATAAGGATGAGATTAATGACAAGCTCATAAATGTTCCAAAAGAGGTTGACAATGAGGTTGCAGTTAGAAAGCTTCGTTTCTTAGGCAAGGAGATTGATAAGCTTACTCCTGAGCAGGAAAAATATCTCTACGAGTCTGCAATCTAGGACATTGATTTTTCACATTTATTGTGTTATATATATGTGTGCTCTTAGGGGGCACACATTTTTACTGAAAGAAAGAAGGTTTATCATGAATAAAAAATTATTAGCTGGTGTTATGGCTGGTGTTATGGCTGTTGGAGTATTAACTGGCTGTGGGAATCAGACTGCTACGCCGGCTACAGATACTGCGGCTGGAGTAGATGATGTGGTTGCTTCTAGTGATGCTATTGTAACTGGAACTGAGACTATAGCAGATACTAAGACAGGGAAAGAATACAATGTATCGGATTACGTAACTCTCTGTGATTATGACAATATTGTAATTGATTACGATAATACAAAGGTTTCAGACGTGGAATTGCATGACTACATTAATAAGCTTCTTGCGCAGACACCGTCATATATACCTATTAACAAGTCAGTAGTAGAAAGTGGTGATTATGTTAATATAGACTATATAGGCAAGAAAGATGGGGTTGCCTTCGATGGCGGTACAGCTAATGGATATGTACTAGGAATTGGTACAGGTACATTTATTCCAGGATTTGAGGACGGACTTATTGGCGTTAGTGTAGGTGAGACAGTAGACTTAAATCTTACGTTCCCTGAAAATTATGGTAATTCTGAGTTGGCAGGGGCAGCAGTTGTATTTACTGTAACTGTTAATTCAATTGTGGAGGCAGAGGAGGTGTCTCTTGATACAATTGATGATTCATATGTCATTGCAAATTTTGGTCTAGGAAGTGTAAATGAGCTTATTGAAAATACAAGAGAGTATATGATTCAGGCAAAGCAAATGAGCGAGGAGTCAGATAAGAGAAGACTTCTTATCGAGTATCTGACGACTAACTGTAAGGTATCTATTCCTGATGGATTTATTGATGGTAAGGCTAAAGAGTACATTACTCAGTTTGAAAATCAGCTAAAGATTAAAGAGAACACAAATCTTTCTGATTATCTTTCAAGTAATTATAATATGTCTGTTGAGGATTTTGCTGATAGTGTCAAGACTAATATGGTTTCTGATGTGGAGACTGAGCTTATATTTGAGGCTATTGCTACTGAAAAGAACTATACACTTGACGTAAACGAGTACAATGCATATATTGCGGATTGTTTAGAGTCAACAGGGGTTGAATCTGAACAGGAATTATATGATATTTATACTACAGATATCACGGATGGACAGAAGTATCTTATGGGACGATATTTCATACAGAAGACACTTGATGAACTCTTTGAGAGTGTACAATTTGTTGCTAAATAAATTATGCTTTACAAAAACCTAATCTAGTAGTATTATCTCATACGGACGTAAGTCCTAATATAATAAAAGTTTTCGGGGCAGGTGTGATTCCTGACCGGTGGTAATAGTCCACGACCTGTGCACAGTGTGCATGGCTGATGCGGTGTAATCCCGCAACCGACGGTATAGTCCGGATGAGAGAAAACGAGATGTGTGACATTATTTTCTATGAGGATGTTGTGTCATGCTAAAAGTTGAATTATCAAACCCCGAAGTATTTTCGGGGTTTTTCTTTTACTTTATCTCCCGAAAATGCAGAAAGGAGAAAACAATGTCAAAAGTAGATCAGACAACCGGAGCAAAAAAGAAATTCAACGTAAGAGCACTAACTGTAACGGCTTTATTATCGGCAGTTGCATTTGGGCTTATGTTCCTAGACTTTTCACTCCCCATTATTCCTTCCTTCATCAAGATGGACGTATCAGATTTGCCCGAGCTAATCGGAGCATTTGCTTATGGTCCTATTTGTGGTGCTGCAGTTGCTCTTATTAAAAATCTCCTACATCTTTTCATCACTACAACAGGTGGAGTTGGAGAACTATCAAACTTTATGCTTGGTGCAATCTTTGTAGTTCCTGCAGGTATAATCTATAACATCAAAAAAAGCAGAACGACAGCTATTATTGGTTCGCTAGTTGGTGTTGTATGTATGGGTGTTCTAAGTATTGTTTCTAATTACTTTATCACATACCCTGTTTACTACAATTTTATGCCCAAGGAGGTTATCGTAGCAGCGTACCAGGCAGTAGCCAACGATATAATAAGACCCGCTATTCCCTTCTTCCCTGAGGTTCAGGATGGCGATATCATGCAGTGTCTCGTACAGTTTAATATGCCATTTACAATGCTAAAGGGACTTATATCTGTAATAATAACAATGCTTGTATATAAGAGGATTTCACCACTCTTAAAGGGTAATTTCAAAAAGAAAAACGAGAAGTAATCAGTAAAAAGGTTAAAACTCCGTTCAGATTATGTGAGCGGAGTTTTTTATTTTTAAACAACAAATAAGAGATTGCCTTGTTGATTTTTTATGGGGTAGATGATAAAATAAATCCAAATGTTTTTTTGGAGGAGACAATAATGAATTTAGTAACTGTATTGACAGGAGCGAACGCTGGTGGAGTTGATCCTAAGATATTTATTTTTATAGGAATAGCAGTAGTCTTAGTGGGAGTTATCATAGCTCTATATTTTGCGGGGAAAAAGCTCCAGAAGAAGAAGGCAGAACAGGACGAGCAGATGGCAGCAGTAGCCCAGCAGGTTACTATGCTTATTATTGACAAGAAAAAGATGAGACTTATTGATGCAGGACTTCCCCAGTCGGTTGTAGACCAGACTCCTAAGCGTATGAGAAGAACTAAGCTTCCTATCGTAAAGGCTAAGATTGGACCCAAGGTTATGTCACTTATTGCAGATGCAGAGATATTTGACATGATTCCTGTAAAAAAAGAAGTAAAAGCAACAGTATCTGGTTTATATATTACTGCGGTTAAGGGTAGCCATGGCGCACTTGAGATGCCCAAGAAAAAGAAAAGCTTTATGGCTCGACTTAGAGAAAAGGCAGGCATGTAATAGAGGGTTATATTGTGAGAATTACTAAGAAGGTTTTTGTACTGGCAATTTGCTTATGTTTGGTGACAGCTTTTGTGACGGGATGCTCATTTGAAGATGTTGATACGGAGCTTTCCTATAGGACTCTAGGAATCAAGCAGATGGAGGCGGGGAAATATGATGAGGCAATAGTAAGCTTTGAAAAAGCTTTAGACCAGCCAGTAGGACAAGTAAGGAATCTTGAAAAAGATATTATTTTATATGTTGCCGAGTGCATGTATAGACAGGGGCGCGTTGATGATGCAATGGAGCGAGTAGATGCACTTTTGGATTATGATAATAGATGTGCAGGAGCTCATCTGTTTAGGGGCAATATATATTTGAGCAGGGGAATGCAATCAGAGGCTTTAGATGATTATTCCAAGGCAGTAAAATACGATGGTGGCAACTTTGATATCTATACGCAGATATATGAAAATCTGATGGCAGTTGGTTTGATAGAGGATGCCAATGATTATTTAGAACGTGCACTTAAATTGCGTGGTGATAGTAGATATGCGCTTATGAGTAAGGGATATATCTACTACATGACTGGAGAGCTTGAGACTGCGAGGGATTATCTGGAGCAGGCTGTAGAAAAAAAGCTCGCTGACGGTGAGGATGACAAGGCTGAGCTTTATCTGGCACAGGTATTAGAATTATTAGGAGAAGAAGATAAGGCAAAGGAGTATTACATAAGCTATGGTGACGGTCATGGCGAGGATCCGATAGTTCTAGCAGAGCTTGGAAAGATGGCCATGGAGACAGGCGATTACGAGATAGCACTTCGTTATTATCAAAAAGGCTTGCAGGCAGATAATCCTCCTAATATTAGAGAGCTGATGCAGGGTGAGATAGCTGCTTTAGAATATACAGGTGATTTTGAAGAAGCTAAGGCTGCAATGGCGCAGTATATATTAGATTATCCTGATGATGAACAGGCTATGAGAGAGCATACATTCTTAAAGTATAGGTAATAGTATAATAAATCAAATAGGAAAGATGTATTGGAAGAGGAGAGAGTATGGCATTATTAATCAAAGGCGGAAGAGTGTTAGACCCAGAGACTAATACAGACCAGGTATGTGATGTATTGATTGAGGAGGGCAAGATTAAAAAGATTGCTGACAAGATTACAGCAAAAGGAGCAGAAGTAATTGATGCAAAGGGCAAGTTTGTTATGCCCGGTCTCATTGATTTACATGTTCATTTAAGAGATCCTGGTCAGACAGATAAAGAGGATTTGGTGACTGCAACACAGGCAGCTGCAGCTGGAGGATATACAACGATTGTCGCTATGCCTAATACCAAGCCTGTTGTAGATAGCTGGGATGTAATGAGCTATGTAGTTAATAAGGGTAAGGATTTATCCAAGGTCAAGGTCTATCAGGCTGGTGCCGTTACAATGGGCATGAATGGAGAAAAGCTTACCAACATTCAGGAGATGGCTGAGCACGGCGCACTTTGTTTTTCAGAGGATGGCAAGTCAGTTATGAATACCAAGCTTATGCGTGAAGCTATGCACGAGTTTGCGAGGCTAGGAGTAACCTTCCTTGATCACTGTGAGGAGATAGAGCTTAGAGGAGACGGAGTTGTAAATGAAGATGAAAATGCTATTCGTTTAGGACTTCCTGGTATTCACAACACTGTCGAAAACGTTATTGCAGCAAGAGACTATCTGTTGGCCACAGAGGCGGGTGCAAAGCTTCATTTATGTCACTGTTCAACTGCCGAGGTTGTTATGATGCTTATGGAGGCACATCAATCAGGTAGAGCACTTACAGGAGAGGTTTGTCCTCATCATTTCACACTTACTAGTGATGATATTCCTGATGATCATAATATGGTCAACTACAAGATGAATCCACCTCTTCGTACCAAGGGGGATGTAGAGGCTCTCAAAAAAGGATTAAAAGAGGGCTGGATAGATGCGATTTCAACAGACCATGCACCTCATACACATGACGATAAAAATCATGGCATGAAGGAGGCTCCGTTTGGAATAATTGGTCTTGAGACAGCGGCTGCTCTTGCATATACAGAGCTTGTTGACAAAAAGGTTCTTACACCTCTTCAGATGGCTGAAAAGATGAGCTACAATCCGGCCAAGATTTTAGGCGTAGAGACTGGTCGTCTTTCAGTTGGCAAGATTGCCGATATAGTTATTTTTGATCCCAAGGCAAAGTATGCCTACGACAAAAATACATCAAAGTCTAAGAGCAGAAATACCCCCTTTGACGGACGTAAGATGATGGGACGTGTAGTTACAACTATTGCTGATGGCGAAATAATCTATAAATTTGAAGAAACGAAATAATAATGTCTAATAAAATGTGAGGATGAGTTAATGATTAATAAATTAATAGATAAGATAAAAAAGACTGAGGCTCCTATTGTAGTAGGACTAGATCCTATGCTTGGCTATATACCTGAGCATATCAAGGCAGCAGCCTTTAAGGAGTATGGTGAGACCTTAGAGGGAGCTGCAGAGGCAATCTGGCAGTACAATAAGGGTATTGTAGATGCAACATATGACCTCATTCCTGCTGTTAAGCCTCAGATTGCCATGTACGAGCAGTTTGGTGTGCCTGGCGTTATGGCTTTTAAGAAGACTGTAGATTATTGTCATGAAAAGGAT
>JAZRXQ010000149.1:0-5987 GCA_045600305.1 Lachnospiraceae bacterium | reverse complement strand
GTCTAAATAGATTGATTTCTCCATCAATAGCTGTCTCCCTAATTTGCTTCAAACCAGAAAACTGAAAATGTATTGCCCTTAGAATCACTAAATACTACTGTCATTTCTTTGTCATCTCTATAACTATATGGATAAATAACTGTATCCATTTTTACTTGATTTTTGAACTCAGCTCTGAGTGCAGCTACATCCTTATCCCAATAACCGCACACCTGCATTGCCAGTTCTGTTAATCTCACATTATTCGCATGAGCATTTGTATCAATATAATATGGTGTAATCTGCACCTGACTCTCTGCTTTCATATTTTCATATAGCTTGATACGACGAGATAAAACTGGTATATGCTCATCTCTGTGGTCTGTGTAGTCCTCTTTTAGCCACAGCTCATCATCCATTTCAACAGGCAACCCCTTGTCAATATCAACATAAGCCCACATGGTATCACCAACCGCAAGTATATCTCCACCTTTGTTTTTCATAACAATACTTTTTTTTGCAAGTGACCCGCTTATATTATATATTCCTGTCTCTATAATAACATCTTCTCCTGCAAATGGCATGTTTATTTTATGAATCTGCCAAGATAAAAGATACCACGTCCTACGAGTTCGTTCAGTAAATTCTACACCCAACCCTCTATCTTGAGCGTGTAAATACCCTACATCCTGAAACAGACGAAGCAGACCATCCATCGATAGTCTGCCTGTTGAATCAATCTCTGAAAATCTTATTCGAAAATTTAGTGTGTACATACTTTACTCCACTACTTATTTTCTGGATTCATAGCACGCTCATTTTGCCAAAATAATCCAAGTAATAACCTAAATCTCCTGTCGTTAAAAGGGGGCTCCCTGAGTGCCATAACAGTGTCATCAGTCAATGCACCTGTCTTTGCAAACTCACTTCCCGCCTCTACATACTTTTCAAGGTAGGTTTCCATTCTGTCATAAAGCTCTGGAATAGACTGCATCTTGCCCTGTGGACAGAGTAGCGCATAATAATTGCCCTGACCACAGATAGCATCAAACTGTGCAAGCATCGGCTCGTAGATATGATCTGTTCTCGCATAACCACAGGTGGAGACAATAAAAAATGTCTTGCCACTCATATCATAGCGAATACCATGAACGCTCTCGCCAGGAATATTCTCCTGTCCCTCATAAGTACACATCATTGAAAGCATACGATCTGTAAATACCTTAACCGTTCCAGGCATGCCAAAGAAATAAAGGGGAAAACTCTCAATGATTACGTCTGCCCACATCACCTTTTCCTTGAGCATAGGGATATCGTCGTCCCCTATAACACAGGTCCCTTCTGTACGTCCCCAACAGCTAAGGCATCCAATACACTGCTTGATATTGCAATCAGAAAGATTGTATCTTTCTATTTCGCACTCTCTTTCCTTTGCAATACCATCTATAAATTTATTTGTTACTCGTATTGTACAGCTAATATCCTTTCTAGGCGAGCCATTTAATACGAGAATTTTCAGCTTGTCAGCCATTATCCAATTTCCTTATAACGTCCAATCTTACGATACTTCTCATATCTGTCTGCAAGAAGCTTTTTCTTGGACTTCTTGCCTAATTTAGCAAATTCTTCCTTGAGACAGTCTGATAAAAACGCTGTATATGCACTAAACTGCTTGTCATCTGTAAAATCAGCAGGCTCATCAAGCTTTCTCTCAATAATGCCATACTCTAAAAGATTATCTGCAAAAAGATGTAGCTTTTCTGCTGCCTCAGGTGCCTTGGTAGAATCCTTGTAAAGAATTGAAGCACATGCCTCTGGAGTAATAACGCTATAGTACGCATTCTCCATCATCCAAACCTCATCGGCTACAGCAAGTGCAAGTGCTCCACCAGAACCGCCCTCTCCTGCCATAATTGTAATAATGGGAGTCTTGAGTGTCATAAGCTCATAGAGATTATCTGCTATTGCCTGACCCGCACCGCGCTGTTCAGCTCCTGCTCCACAGCCAGCACCCTGAGTATCTACGATACATACAACAGGACGATTGAATTTCTCAGCCTGCTTCATAAGTCTCTGAGCTTTTCTATATCCTTCGGGAAGAGGACTACCAAATCCACGCATAGTCTTTTCCTCAAGTGTCTTACCCTTCTCAATTCCAATTACTGTAACTGCCTTATCTCCAAGCCAGCCAATACCACCGATTATGGCACCATCATCACCAAAGCTACGGTCTCCGTGAAGCTCGGTGAAATTATCAAACATTTTCTCTATATAATCCTTCGCTGTTGCGCGAGATGTGCTTCTGGAGCACTTAATCTTCTCATAGGGTTCCATATTAAGCCTCCTTACTTTCTATGAATCTTTAACATATTTGCTATGAATGCTTTCTGGTCGTTTCTCTCAACGATGGCATCCAAAAATCCGTTTTTAAGCTGGAACTCAGCACTCTGGAAATCATCAGGAAGCTTTTCTCCTGTTGTCTGCTCAACAACTCGTCTTCCAGCAAAACCGATAAGTGCCTTAGGCTCTGAAATAAGTACGTCACCTAACATTGCAAAGCTTGCTGTTACACCACCAGTTGTAGGGTCTGTAAGACACGCCATGTAGAATAATCCTGCATCATTGTGAAGCTTGGCAGCACCAGATGTCTTGGCCATCTGGATAAGTGACATCATTCCTTCCTGCATACGCGCTCCACCTGAAGCAGTGAAAGCAACTACAGGGAGCTTGTGCTTGGTAGCATACTCAAATGTAGCAGCTATTTTATCTCCAACTATTGTTCCCATTGAACCCATCATAAACTTGGGCTCCATAACAAAGATACAGCACTTGTATCCGCCAATTCTAGCAGTTCCGCATACTACACCCTCGTTCTCTTCACTAGTCTCTCTAGCCTTGGCACTCTTTGACTCGTAGTCAGGGAAATCTATAGGGTTCTTTGTAGTTACATTACCCCACATCTCCTTAAAGGTACCATTATCTGTAATTAACTCGATTCTAGCTCTCGCAGGAACCTTGTTGAGTCTGCCACATTTAGGGCAGGCAAAATAGTTCTTGGCTAATTCTCCCTCTATGAGGGGAGCCTTACACTTCTGGCAGGCAACCTCAGCGGTTGAGGCCAGGTAATCCTTTAATAATTTTGGCATGTTGTTATCCTCTTTTTCTATTATCCGTACGCCACAGAATTCTTCGAGATAGGTAGTACAAAAACTCAGACAGGTTTCGACTTCGGGCACGCTCACTTCGTTCGGCCCTCGTGCGAAAAACTCGTTTTTGCATCTACCAATCTCTTGAACTCTCGTGGCTGTTAGCTTAATGCTTTAACTGTATTTTCTAATGTTGCCACATCACTTACATTGAGAATTTCAGCATCAGGAGCAATCTTTTTAACAAGACCTGAGAGTGTGGTTCCAGGACCTACCTCAACGAAGGTGGTCACACCAGCGTCAAGCATATTTCTAATTGTCTTCTCCCACTGAACAGCGTTTGCGCACTGCTTAGTAATAGTCTCTGCGATTACTGCTGCATCTGCAGGATAAGCTTCTCCTGTAAGGTTTGCATATGCTGTAATAGTAGGATTGCTCATGGTCATACCACTAAGTGCTTCTGCAAGAGCCTCTGTGGTCTTTGCCATGTAAGGTGTATGGAATGCTCCACTAACTGCAAGGCGAATTCCCTTACCCTTTGCTTCCTTAACCTCTGCAACAAATGCATCTATTTCATCAACTGAACCTGCACAAACCAGCTGTCCAGGGCAGTTATAATTAACTGGATAAATCTCGTTGAAGTGTGAACAGAGTTCCTCAACTGTCGCATTGTCTAGCTTTACAACAGCTGCCATAGCACCAGGGTGTTCCTCAGCACACTTTGCCATAGTCTCGCCTCTAACTGTAACGAGCTTGAATGCATCTTCATCAGATACAACACCTGTAAATCCAAGTACAGGAATCTCTCCAAGCGAAAATCCTGCGGCAACATCAGCCTTGATTCCAGCTGCTTCAAGAGCTCTTGCACAAGCTAAATCCACTGTAAATAGACAGGGCTGTGTATTCTGTGTAAGCGTAAGCTCCTCACCAGGTCCCTCAAAGCACTGTGCCTTGGTACCAGGGCGAACACTCTCTGCCATATCGAAAACTGCCTTGGCTGCCTCGTTGCTCTCATAAAGGTCCTTACCCATTCCAACTGCCTGGGCACCCTGACCTGCAAATAAAAACGCTATTTTTCTCATTCTTCTATCCTCCAATGGGAATTATTGTCCTATTGATTCCTTGGGTACTGCAGTAAACACCATACTACCCTTTGCTCTAACCTGATCTTCCACCTTAATCACAGCATCAAAGTATGTGAGTGAACCTCCGCCCTTTGTCTTAGTAACTGTAATATCAAGTGTATCTCCAGGTAAAACTGGCTTTACAAACTTAAAATTGTCAACCTTGAGAAGTACATAGATAAGAGACTCATCTGTACCATCATTTTCAATAACTAGTGAACAAAGCTGCGCTGCGGATTCAATCATAAGAACACCAGGCATAATAGGTGTATCAGGAAAATGTCCAACAAAGTAAGGCTCGTTGATACACACATTTTTTGTTCCCCTAGCACTAACTCCTGGATCAATCTCAAGCACACGCTCTATCATCTGAAATGGAGGGCGCTGTTTGATCTTTTTATTGATCTCGAGAATATTCATCATAAGCTTAAGCCTCCGTCGAGCACAATTGTCTGACCAGTTAAGTACTTGGCATCATCACTAGCCAGGAAGGAAACTAATCCAGCAACCTCTTCTGCCTCTGCGAATCTTCCAAGCGGCACTGCCTTTAAGTATTCTTCCTTCTTGTCCTCAGGAAGTGCATCTATCATCTCTGTGTTGATAAATCCAGGTGCAACCGCACATACTCTGATTCCAAATCCACCAAGCTCCTTTGCCATAGTCTGTGTCATTGAATTAACTGCACCCTTGGTAGCAGAATAAACACTCTGTCCAGCAAGTGCCATCTTGGATGATACAGATGACATATTGATGATAACACCTGATTTATTCTTAAACATCTTGAGAGTAGCCTGCTGCGCACAGTAGAGATAGCCCTTGATGTTGAGGTCTAAACACTTGTCAATTGTGTCTGGATTAAGCATAAGCACATACTCATCACGAACAATACCTGCATTATTAACCAATACATCAATCTGTCCGAACTGCTTGCCAATCTCTCTAAACATCTTCTTAACTGCATCGAGATCTGAAACATCTGCCTTATAAGCAACTGCCTCTCCTCCATCAGCCTTGATTGTATTTACTACCTCTTCAGCTGCCGCATCAGAGCTGCTGTAGTTTACTACAACTGTGTAGCCATCCTTCGCTAATCTAATTGCACAGGCTCTGCCTATTCCTTTTGAAGCACCTGTTACTACTGCTACTTTACTCATAATACTTTTCCTTTCTGTATTATCGATATAGCCACCCGAACCAGAGGAGTGACATCTTATACTCTGCTTATAATAATCGCTGTGTAAGATCCACCAACACCATAAGAGGTAACCATAATATTCTTAAGTGCTGTCTTATCCACATCCTTCTTAGCCATCTTGCCATCCTCTGCAACGTATGCCTTAGATGCCATATCAAGCTTATCTGAAAGAAGTAATGCTGCATGTACTGCTGAAAGAGTAGCAGAAGCCGCACGTCCCTCACCTGTAATGTCCTTTACACTATATACAGGAAGCTCATTTACACCAGCTGTCTTATATGCTGCTAACTCAAGCTCATCAATGTCTGACTTACCATTACCAAATCCAACGATTGCATCAAGGTCTGCTGTAGTCATTCCTGCATCCTCAAGAGCAAGCTTGATTGCATTTACAAGACCTTCGTCTGAGCCCTTAACCTCACCAAAGGCTACGCTCTTGTGTGCCATTCCGTATCCAGATACTACTGCGTAAGGCTTAATGCCACGCTTGTTCATAGACTCCTCTGTCTCAAGCACGATAGAAGTAGAACCATCACCGAATAC
>JAZRXQ010000148.1:0-7071 GCA_045600305.1 Lachnospiraceae bacterium | reverse complement strand
AACCATGGAAAACTCAACAACCTCAAAAGGCCGCTTCGGCGTCCACGGTGGACAGTACATCCCCGAGACCTTGATGAATGCAGTCATCGAGCTAGAAGAAGCCTACAATCATTATAAAAATGATCCCGAATTCAATAAAGAATTACAGGACTTATTCAATAATTACGCAAATCGTCCCAGTCGTCTATATTACGCTGAAAAAATGACTAAGGACTTAGGAGGAGCCAAGATTTATCTCAAGAGAGAGGATTTAAATCACACTGGAGCTCACAAGATTAACAACGTACTTGGTCAGGCACTTCTTGCAAAGAAGATGGGAAAGACCAGACTAATTGCCGAGACAGGTGCAGGTCAGCACGGTGTAGCAACTGCTACAGCAGCGGCTCTCATGGGAATGGAGTGCGTTGTATTTATGGGCGAGGAAGACACAATCCGTCAGGCTCTCAATGTATACAGAATGAGACTTCTCGGCGCAGAAGTAATCCCCGTTAAGTCAGGAACAGCGACACTTAAGGATGCCGTATCAGAGGCTATGAGAGAGTGGACCAGTAGAATCGCTGACACACACTATTGCCTTGGTTCAGTAATGGGACCTCATCCCTTCCCCACAATAGTTAGAGATTTTCAGGCGGTTATTTCTAAGGAGATAAAGGAACAGATACTTGAGGCAGAGGGAAGACTCCCTGATGCAGTGCTTGCTTGTGTAGGTGGTGGAAGTAATGCCATAGGAGCATTCTACAATTTCATAGATGACAAAGAAGTAGCACTCATTGGTTGCGAGGCAGCAGGTAGAGGAATCGATACCTACGAGACAGCCGCTACTATTGGAACAGGACGTCTTGGAATCTTCCACGGTATGAAGTCATATTTCTGCCAGGATGAGTACGGACAGATTGCTCCTGTTTATTCTATTTCAGCTGGACTTGATTATCCTGGAATCGGACCTGAGCATGCATGGTTACACGATACAGGTAGAGCAGAGTATGTAGCGATTACTGATGATGAGGCAGTAGATGCATTTGAGTATCTCTCCAAGACAGAGGGAATTATCCCCGCAATTGAGTCATCTCATGCTGTTGCACATGCTATGAAGCTTGCTCCTACAATGGGCAAAGACAAGATAATTGTAATCAACATTTCTGGTCGTGGAGACAAGGACTGTGCAGCTATCGCAAGATACAGAGGGGAGGATATCCATGAGTAAGATTAGCAAGGCTTTTGAAAACAAAAAAGCATTTATACCGTTTATAACCTGTGGCGATCCTGACATAGAGACCACAAAAGAGATTATTAGAGAAATGGTGGCAGCAGGAGCTGACCTTATCGAGTTTGGAATTCCTTTTTCAGACCCTACAGCCGAAGGTCCTGTAATCCAGGAGGCCAACATAAGAGCACTTTCAAATGGTGTTACAACTGATGATATTTTTAAGATGGCAAAGGAGATTCGTGAGGAGATAAAAGATACTCCCTTCGTATTTATGACCTATGCCAACGTTGTCTATTCTTATGGAAAAGAGAAATTTGCCAAGAATGCAGCAGAGGCTGGAATGGACGGAATTATCTTACCTGATGTACCATTTGAGGAAAAAGAGGAGTTCGTCGACACCTTCAATCAGTATGATATGGATTTTATTAGTCTAATAGCACCCACCTCTGAGGATAGAATTGCTATGATAGCAAAAGAAGCCCAGGGCTTTGTATACTGTGTGTCATCACTTGGTGTAACAGGTATGCGCAGCAATATCACCACAGATATCGGAGCTATGATTAAGCTGGTAAAGGATGCTAATCCCAATATACCTGCGGCAGTCGGCTTTGGAATATCTACTCCCGAGCAGGCCAAGGCTATGTACGAAAAGGCAGACGGTGTAATCGTAGGTTCTGCAATAGTTCGTAAAATCGGCGAGCTGGGAAAAGACGCAGCACCTGCTGTTGCAGAGTATGTAAAATCAATGAAGTATTAATAAAAAGACGCTTTTCATCCAGGAGATGGGAAGCGTCTTTTGGTATTATGTAGAATTTATAATGCAAAGATTTCACCAAGGGTGAACTCGATGGGGAAAGAGCGAAGTCTTATAGTGGCGTCACTGTTATAGCCAGATGAAGAACGCTCTCTGTTATGAGTGTATTCCAAAGCGACCTGATAGCTACCATTAATTAAGTGATAGATGGTGATGATTTCCTCAATTGGCTCTATAATCCACAGTTCTTCTACACCGCATTTTTCATATATATCTTTTTTTACTCCTAAGTCGCGACTGCGAGTAGACGGACTCAGGCTCTCAACAATGAATTTAGGACAGCCAAAGTATTGACCTCCATTTATATTTTTGCTATCACAACAGAGCAGGATATCAGGTAATAGATAATCTTCAGTAGCTTTGTTGTATCTAAAATCTATTGAGTCTATGAAAACCTTGCATAGACTATTACGCAGCTCATAATGAAGCTTTGAAAAAATATTGCCATTGACCTGACCGTGCCTGTAGTTAGGAGAGGTGGTCATATCATATATGACACCGTCAATCACCTCACATCTAAAATCAACCAGAGTCTGCATCTGTTTTAGATATGCTCTTAATCTGTTGGCCTGTTCCTTGAGTTGTTCTCTTTCATCTATAAGAGCAAGAATCTCTTCTCGCTCGTTTATTTTAATATAAACACAAAAACTTTTACCATGTTCAGTCCATTGGAGATAGGGCTGTTTTTTCCCCTTTATAGTCTTGTAAGTGAGAGAACCCTTGGGAAGCTTGGCAAGTCTCCTCTCTATATCTAATAATTCCTGCTGTTTCGCTAGCATAATGCTCCTTGTGTATGAAAAACGATAACCAATAAGTTTTCATCATATTATACCGCAGATAACTATTTGTCAAGACGCAATTGGTTATCTATATAAAAACGATGTCTATTACCGAGTGATAAATCTTGCACAATAATCCAATCGAGCATATAATCATAAAAAATCAAAGAAGGTCATTTGAAGTGAAGCGAATAGTATATTTCATGACTCCCGCATATGGTCATTCCTTTGTGGTTATGCCCATAATAAAAAAGCTGGTAGAAGCTGGCGAAGACGTAACCTGTTACACGACAGAAGAATTCAGACCATACATAGAAAAATGCGGAGCTAATTTCATAGAGTATACAGTAGATTTTTCCAAGGTTTCATTTGGAGATATCACAGCAGACCTGCTCACTCTGATGGGCGCGCTTATAGACATAAACGAGGAACTGTATTTGTCATACCATAAGTACATTTCAGAAAACAAACCAGATTTACTTATGTACGACTCCATGTGCTCCTTCGCAAAAAACATAGCAAGAAAATATGACATACCCTCAGTCTGTACAGTGAGCACTCTAGGCTACAATTTGCCAGTAGCATTGACTACTAATATAGGCTGGTCATTTCTTCCGCTTGTCTTAAAGAACCTAAAAGTATATAAAAACCTGACAAAGAGACAAAAATGTTTTAGAAAAGAGCAGGGCTTACCTAAGCAGTCCCTTGTAGACTTATTCATGAATTCAGGAGACGAGACCCTTGTATTCGCACCCAAAGAGATGCAGCCTCTGGCGAACACATTTTCCAAAACAGTGCATTTTGTAGGTACAACTATAGAAGAGCAGATTAAATTCTTTCATGACGAGAATGTAAGCTACGAGGACTATGACCTTTACATATCAAGAGGCACAATTTTTGGAGAGATGATAGAGCAGTTTAGTGATTTCTTTTTAGATGAGGAATTAAAAGACTACTCTATAATAGCTTGTACTGGCATGGTAAGCTTAGAGGATGAGAGAATTAAAAACAGGCAAAATCTTAGACTGGAAGCCTGGCTCTCACAGCTCGATTTAATGCCACATATAGGAACATTTATTAATCAAGGCGGAATGGGTAGTGTATTTGCCAGCATATATTTCGGAAAGCCTCAGATTTGCATTCCCGTTCAAGAAGAGCAACGCCTGCTATCGATTATGGCAAGGCGAAGAGGTGTTGGAGTATATTTAAAAAAATATGACCTAGACCAAATAAAAAAAGCATTAAAAAAGAAAGTCAATACAGAAAAAATCGCGAGACTTCAACAGATTATAAGAAGCCTTGATGGAACAGAATTATCGATTAGAATAATTAATAAATTGCTTCAACACTAGTATCATATATTGTCAGCAAAAATATGTTAGTTTATGAAAGTGTTTAGGGTAAAAGACTTATAGGAAGTATGAAGTGTATGTATAAGCTATAAGAGGGTGTACATATGAAAACAGTACTACTGACAGGCGCAACCGGCTACTTGGGTGGCTATGTGATTAGCGAGTTAAAAGAGCATAATTATAATATAATAGCGGTAGGCAGAAACGAAAAAAGAGGGCAGGAGTTAGAGAAGCTTGGCTGCAAGTTTTATCAGACGGACTTCGCCGACGAAGCTCGCATGAGAGGGATTTTTACAGAGAAAAAAATAGATTACGTCATTCATACTGGGGCATTATCCAGTGCCTGGGGAGCATATGAGGATTTCTATCATTGTAACGTCGAAGGTACAGAAATCATAGCAAACCTCTGTATAGAGAACAATGTAAATCGAATGGTTTATATATCATCTCCCAGCGTCTACTGCGCCAAGAGAGACAGGCTCGATATCAGAGAGGAAGATGTAGATGAGTCAAATGAGATGAATTACTACATCAAGACTAAAATCATCTCAGAGCAGAGACTAAGTGGGCTAGTGAAAAAAGGACTAAAGGTTACAATTTTACGCCCTAGAGCGCTTATTGGAAAAGGTGATCCAAGCCTCATGCCACGCCTAATGAGAGCTAATAAAAAAATAGGAATTCCTCTTTTTAACAAGGGAAAAAACTACGTTGATGTCACCTGCGTAGAAAATGTCGCATATGCGTGCTTCCTTGCTATGACAAAGGAAGTGGCTAGTGGAAGCGTCTATAATATTACAAACGGAGAGCCCCGCGAATTCAAAGAGATTCTAGAAAAGTTTTGCATAGCAGCATCGCAAAAGCCCAAGTTTTTAGCTCTGCCATTTCCGCTTATATATGGAGTGGCATCTATGCTAGAATGGATGAATAAAACCTTTCATATGAAATCAGAGCCAGTGCTCACAAAATATACTGTCTGCACCCTGGCATTTTCACAGACACTTTGCCTTGATAAGGCCAGGAAGGAACTAGGCTATGAGCCTAAATTATCCCTTGAAGAAGGAGTACAAAACTATGGAATCTGGTGGAGCAAAAATTCAGGAAATTGAAATATATGAGTGTGGCTATTGTGTCAATCACGTCGAGCATGTGCTTAGGGGAGAGAAAGCGAAAAAGGTCGAGTTTCCAGCATTGGTCGTTCGCATGAAGCATAAGGACAAGGGAAACATTTTATTTGATACAGGCTATTCCGAGCGCATATATAATAACGGCTGGAAGTCATATTTATACAACCTCATAAATCCGACTTATATAAAAAATAAAGACAACATAGCAAACCAGCTAAAAAGACAAAACATTGAAAAGGTTGATAAGATAATTCTCTCACATCCTCATCCAGACCATATCGGTTGCCTAAAGGATTTTAGAGATTATGATCTTATTGCAACCAAGGAGTGCTGGATACAGATGAAGCAAAAGAGAACTAGAAATCTTGTTTTTGCAAATCTGGTTCCGGAAAACTTCAACAGATTAGGAATAAAAAAATATATTGCTAAACCGATGGCACGAGAGCATTTCTTAAAGTCTTATTTTTCCAAGGTTTACGATTTATTAGGAGATGGCAGTATTATTGGAGTGTCATTAGACGGTCATAGTAAGGGCCAGATAGGAATATATTTGCCGGAATATAACGTGATATTTGCTGCAGATGCCAGCTGGGGAGGTAGCTTTGCAAAAAAAGTAGAATCAATGAGATTTATCCCCAGAATGATTCAAAATGATTATGAAGAATATAAGCGTTCTATTGCAGTTCTCGAAAGATTGGCAAAAGAGCACAGTGAGATAAAGATTGTTTATACACATGAAGAGCCAGCTAAACGGCGAGAGGTCACAGGTCAGTGGGAAAACTAACTATCCTAAAGAATTATCTTAATTATAAGAATAAAAAATTTAAGAATAGAGATGTCCTCGAGGCATATCAGCGTAAGCACATAAAAAAGCAACTCGATTATGTGTCTGAGAAATCGCCCTTTTATAAAAACTATAAAGGCAAGCAATTATCAGATTATCCCATCATGGATAAAAAGATAATGATGGAACATTTTAATGAGCTCAATACTGTGGGTATCGACAAGGAGGAGGCTTTGGCTTTCGCTATTGACGCAGAGAAGACCAGGAGCTTTTCGCCCACACTTAAAAATATCACAGTAGGACTTAGCTCTGGTACCTCAGACACCAGGGGAGTATTTTTAGTTGCTGACAAGGAAAAGGACATTTGGGCAGGATATATTCTGTCCAAGGTTTTATATGGTTCGATTCTAGATACTGTTAAGATAGCCTTTTTTATGAGAGCTAACAGTAATCTGTATGAATCGGTAAAATCAAAGAATATTCAGTTTGAGTTTTTTGATATCTATAAGCCAATAAAGGATAATCTTGAAAAGCTAGTCGCGATGCAGCCAGATATCCTAGTTGGTCAGCCCTCGGTTTTATTAGATGTATGTGAGTATGTTGAACAGGCAAGATTAAAAAATGCAGGAGATGCCGAGAGCTTTCAGGACAAGGTAAAGCCTAAAAAGGTCATCTCTATTGCTGAGGTTTTAGAGGATGCTGACAGAGAGCGAATAAAAAAGGTTTTGAATGTGGATGTCATACATCAGGTATATCAGTGCACAGAAGGATGTCTTGCGACTACCTGTGAGTATGGTACAATACACTTAAACGAAGACATTGTCTACATAGAAAAAGAGTTCATAGATGACGAGAGATTTATTCCAATTATTACGGATTTTACCAGACGCTCTCAGCCTATAATCAGATATCGCTTAAATGATATTTTGGTTGAGAAAAAAGAGCCTTGTCCCTGCGGCAGCTGTTTTACTGCGCTACAAAAAATCGAGGGACGAGAGGATGACGTTTTTA
>JAZRXQ010000147.1:0-4282 GCA_045600305.1 Lachnospiraceae bacterium | reverse complement strand
TGACAGCGGATGTATGCGTATCGAGCGACTTTTGCAGTCCGCGGGGCTAGTAGTCGAAAAAACGAGCGGCAAAACCGCCATGGACGGCGGTTTTAGCGACATAGAGGCAGGATGCCGTCGTCGCGGCCCAAAGCCCTGACGAAGGAAGGGGTGAGTTTTTTTGAGCTGCTAAAGCAACCGCTGGGCTGACAACACGGAGCGAAGGTATGCATACATCGTGTCACAGCACAGATAGCGTCAGTATACACTTATTGCAGTGTAAAAAAAGAGCCCACATCACTGCGGGCTCAAAACACTTTAATTTATAGCTTGTCTTACTGCTTCTGGAGCTGCTCTAATAACTCCTGTGCCTCATCATACTCTTCATCAGTATCCTTACCTACATCAATTACTCTAGGCTTCTTTCTGTAGAAGATGTCATACATTACAGGAACTACGTAAAGCGTCATTAATGTTGAGTAGATCAAACCAAATGTAACTACTACAGCCATAGACTTTTGCATAGCATTACCTGCATCTCTTGAGAATACCATTACACTCATTGAGAGGATTGTTGTCATCGCAGTCATAAGAATAGGACGCATTCTTGTCTTACCAGCAAGGATAAGCGCCTCCTTCTTTTCAATTCCACCAATCTGTAACTTATTGGTATAGTCTACGAATACGATACCGTTATTAACAACAGTTCCCATTAGAATCATGAATCCCATTAGTGACAATGCGGAGAGATTCATGCCAAAGGCCATAAGTCCTAGCATTCCACCTGTAAAAGCAAGCGGAACTGTAAATAAAATGATAAATGGACTGAGCATACTTTGGAACTGTGCAACCATGATGAGATACACTAAAACTGCACCAAGCAGGATTGCGAGTAGCATCTGCTCAACCATTGACATAACCTCATCAAACTCACCAGCCATCTCATATCTGTAGCCTGAAGGTAAATCTATCTTTTCAAGCTCCTTCTCTAAATCTCTAGAAATAAGAGTCGCGTTGTAACCATCCTCTACTTCTGCATTAACAGAGATATAGTTTGCCTGATTTCTTCTTGTGATTCTGTCCATTGTAGGACTCTCTTCAAGAGTAGCAAAATCACTGAGATGATAGGTCACATCTTCCTGCTCGTTGTCATCATTAGTTTCCTTGACAACGTACTCAAGGTCCATGAGATTTTCATATGTAAGAGGATCTGTCTCATCAATAATATTTACATCAATATTATTAGAATCAACAGTCATAGTGATTGCCTTCTTGCTGGTTGAGAGCTTCTTTTGAATCTCCTGATAAATCTGAGCAGTTGTGAGATTCTTAGCTGCAGCCTTAGCTCTATCAACTACTACGTGAAGCTTCATTGTATCATCACTCAAGCCATTATCTACATTGGTAAGACCTTCAGTACCTTCAAGCATTTTACCTGTCTCTTCTGCAATCTTAGCTAATTCGTCTGAATCCTCGCCATAGATATTGATTGTTACACCACTACCCATCATAGAAGTGAGCTCTCCAAGTGAAGATGATGAAACTGAAACCTCTGCATCTACATCAGCAAGCTTTTCTGTGATTTCATTTACTATTCCTGTAAAATCATCCGTTGTGGACATATTGTCATCCGCAATTACACTGTATGAGTACGAAAGGTATGCATTACCTCTGCCCATACTAATACCAGCAACAGCTGACACACTGCCGTCCATGGTACCAACAGACTTAACTCCATCTACAGACAGAATCCTATCAGCTATCTCATCTGCTATATTATATGCTTCTTCTTTATCCTTATCCTCAGAAATGGTTGCCGATACAGATATCTGATTGCTCTGCATATCATCCATGAGTACTAGACCTGTACCCATAGTTCTAATCACACAAAAGGCTAATAAGCCAACTGCGATTACTAGAGGAACTGCCTTATATTTGAGACAGAACTTAAGAGATGCTGCATAAACATTCTGAATCTTGTCAAATACTCTGCTCTTTCTCTCCTTGGTGTTTTTAAGCATTACAGAGCTGATTGTAGGAACTACTGTAAGTGCTACAATCAAGGATGCTACGAGAGCGTACGAAATTGTAAACGCGAAAGGCACCATAATCTGTGCTACTAAACCAGAAGTGTAAACCATAGGGAAGAATACACAGATGGTTGTAAGTGTAGATGCTACAATAGGTCCTGCAACCTGCTTAGCACCCTGTACCGCTGCCTTAGCCGCAGGAACACCCTTGCCGCGAAGACGATAGACGTTCTCCATAACTACGATAGAGTTATCAACCAACATACCTATTCCAAGACAGAGTCCTGCAAGTGACATTGAATTTAATGTAATACCTGTAAAGTACATTATAATCAGTGCAAAAAGCACGGAGAAAGGTATTGAAAACGCCACTACTACTGTGGGGCGCACGTCCTTTAGGAAAAGTGCCAATACCAAAATCGCAAGTCCTGCACCCAAGAGAATACTTGTAAGTATACTCTTGATGATGATATCAATATAATCACCCTGATTCATGATGGGTGTAAGTGATAATCCAGGGAATTTTTCTCCAAGCTCATCAATTGATTTTTCAATTGATTTTGTAACCTCTGATGTTCCAGAGGTAGATGCCTTGTAGATAGCTAAGATGACAGCATCATTTCCATTCATCTTGGCATAAGTCTCGTCCGCATTATCAATCTTAACGACATCTGCTACATCGCTAATCTTAATCTCTCCGATGTCTTTTATCTCTGTTAATACAAGATCATTGATTTCTGTTTCATCATTGAAGGTATCACCGACCTCAACAAGCCACTGACCATCGTTCTCATCATCAATATATCCAGCAGGCATTGCAAAATTCTGTGCATAAATGATTCCTGAAAGAGCCTCAAGATTCATAAGTGCGTCAATATTTGCATTGTCAAGAGCTGCCTTCTTTGCATCCTTGAACTGCTTTTTAGCATCTTTAAGACTGGTCTTGCCTTCCTCAATTTTTTGCTTTGCACTAGCAAGCTGCGCCTGACCAGAACCAAAGCCAGCTGCTGCAGCATATCCACCAGCTACAAGCTGGGATTGCTGCTTATCAAGTCCCTTCATCTGAGCCTCAACCTGATCAAGAATCATCTGTGAAGTAGTAATCTCAGCATTAATACTTGAAAGGCTATCTGATATCTGAGGCATACGAACATTGACAATGTCATAGAGCTGCTTGATATTGTCATAAGACATCTGATCTATGGTAGATGTATCCGCCGCCTGTCCCATCATCTGCGCCTGAGCAGTCATAATCTGCTTTACCCATGCAATATACTTCTCATGGTTTGACTTGCTCGCCAACACATCTTCTACACTCTCATTAAAAGTAAATCCCGATGTATCTACAGGCATACCCATTGCTTCCATCTGAGTAACAGCGGCCTTCATCTGAGTCGCCAAAGCTAGTAAACCAGCATCCATCTGATCAAGAGTCTCCTTGGCTTTCATATCGTCATAGATTTTCTTTTCTGCCTCAAGAGCTGTCTTATTTGCTTTCAACGATGCCATATTAGCTTCGTAGGCAGCCTTTGTTGCCTGCGCATTTTGAAGCTGAACAGATGCATCTGCTATCTGCTTATTAGTATCCTCTTGTTGTTTATCGAGTTTTTTCTGCTGCTTTTCTATCTTGTTGAGTGCCTTGGTTAAATCCTTTTCTGCATCTGAAATTTCTTTCTTTGCATCCTTTAATTTATCGTTAGTGAGCTCAATAATCTTGTCATTGACCTCATCAATTTTTTCCTGATTCAATCTAATCTCGATTGTATCCTCAATCATACCCTGTGCAACGACTGAAGCAACTCCCGTCTGTCTCTCTAGGTATGGAATAACTTCATCGTCGGTAAAGGTTGTAACCTCCTTGATATCCTTGCCCTCATAGTCTACTGTAACATACATAGTCGCAAGCATATCTACTCCAAGCTCCATAATGGTAGGCTTAGAGCACATCTCAGGTAAAGTAAGTGAATCTAGTGCCATTGATACACGAACAATAGCTGCATCCATGTCCTGATCATCCTCATACTCGAGCATAACTAGACAGTAATTGTCTGCTGATGTACTTCTAATAGTATTTACACCATTTAGCGTTCCTAGAGCACTCTCCATTGGTTTTGCAACATCAAGCTTGACCTGCTCAGCACTAGCACCAGGCTCTGTAGTAATAATTGCTAAATAATTCATTGAAATATCGGGCAGCAAATCAGTCTGCATACGACTTAAGCTAACACCACCAATAATCAATACGATTATTACTGCAACTACGACAAAAAAAG
>JAZRXQ010000146.1:0-2482 GCA_045600305.1 Lachnospiraceae bacterium | reverse complement strand
GTTCCAAATGAACCATCAACAGACAAATCTGCTATATCCAAAATCTTGTAGGTAATATAGACTCCAATAGCCATTATTCCCCAAATAATACCCTGAGCACACGCGCCAGGAAGTGCGTTAAAAAATGCTAACATATCCATTCCCTTCTTCTAGTATATTTTTGGTAAAACGTCCATCTATGCAAAATCATTCATAAAATACGCATAACCTTTTGTATTGTACCAAAAGAAACATAAAAATACAAATGTCTTTTTTATAAATTTTAATGGTTTAAAGTAAAAAAACGCCCCGATACATTTGTATCGGGGCAATAAATATCTAAATTAAGAATTAATCAGCAAATGCCTCATATCCCTCAGGCATTGTAAGACCAAGCTGATCTGCACGAGGTGTGTAGAACTTCTTAGTTGTAGACTCTGCATACTGAACATCCATATCCTTAACGTCCTTGCCGTTAACGAGGATTTCATATGCCATCTTACCTGTTACATATCCAAGGTCATAGTAGCTGATTGAAAGTGTAGCAACACCACAACCACGGCAGATTCCTTCCTCACCTGTAACGATGGGAGTTCCTGCTGCAAGTGCAACAGCGTCGATTGTCTCTGTAGCTGCTGCAGCTGCATTATCTGTAGGGATGTAGATTACTTCACTTGCATCACAAGCTGTCTGAGTAACTGACTGAAGGTCATTAGTATCAGCGAATGTGTACTCGTTTACTGTACATCCGAGTTCAACAAGCTTAGCCTTAACAACATCAGCCTGATACTTTGAGTTAGGCTCTGCTGAGCAGTATACTAATCCGATGTTTGTTGCATCAGGGAAAATCTCCTTGATCATCTCTGCCTGAACCTCAAGAGGAGCGCAGTCAGATGTACCAGATACGTTGTATCCTGTCTTACCTGTCCAATCAGCAATATCAAGTGCTGTAGCATAGTCTGTTACTGATGTTCCAAGAATAGGAATGTCTGTTGTTGCTGCAGATGCTGCCTGAAGTGCAGGTGTAGCATTTGCCATAATGAGGTCTACGCCGTCTGCTACGAATCCATTAGCGATAGTAGCACATGTTGCTGACTCTCCACCAGCGATCTGTACGTCGAAGGTGAACTTGTCCTCTCCGCCTAACTCCTTAAGAGCATCCATAAAGCCTTCTGTAGCTGCATCAAGAGCCTCGTGCTGGATGAGCTGGCATACACCAACCTTGTAGTTGTCCTTTGCAGCACCACCATTAGCACCACAGCCTACGAGCATTGTTACTGAAAGTGCTGCAGTAACGATTGCTGCTAAAATTTTCTTTTTCATTTGTTTTTCCTCCTTATTTGCAATTTACACACTATGCGTAAAAACAAAACCGTGTCGTATGTTAGCACAAATCACTTGCAGGTGTCAATAAAACTCTATAAAAAACTCCTCTCTTTTCAAGTTGAATAGAGAGGAGCTTCTTAAATAAGATTATTTCATTTTGATCTTCATCTTAATCTTCTTGGTCTTTCCGTTAGCAAGTGTTACTTTTGCTGTAATAGTTGCTGAACCATTTACAAGGATTTTACCACTCTTATTTACCTTTACCTTTACGCTATTAGATGTATAGGTAATCTTCTTAACATTGTCCTTGTTGCAGCCATTATCAAGCTTAAAGGTTGTCTTTTTACCCTTCTTTACTGATACAGATGACTTCTCAGGCTTAACAGTCTTAAGTATCTGCTTTTCAATTTCCTTTGCCGCGTCAGGGGATACAACTGTAAATTCACCTGTTCCAGCAATTGTTACCTGAACCTCGCCGTCCTTAGTTACCTTTACAGAATTCTTGGTTGTATCTACAAGTACGGGATTTCCATCTTCATCAAGGGCAAATACAGTAAGCTTAGCATCTGCCTTTAAGTCCATTGCGTCAATTTCTACAGTATATTTCTCATTACCATTTGCATCGTTTGCAGTAAGAACAACTGTTGTATTAGCTACAGTTGCTGAATCGTTTACAGAAAGCATCTCATTGATCTTATCCATATCAACTGTAAGCTTCTTGCCACTGGTCTCAGCCTCAACTGTTACAACAGACTCTGTTACTACTCCGTTCTCGTCCTTCTTAACCTCAATTGATGATGTAGTCTTGCCATCCGCAGAAACCTCAACAACTGTCTCCTTTGAAGAACCATCTACATTAGTAATTGTCTCTGTCTTTACTTCTGTACCATCTTCCTTGGTCTCAGTCTTGGTCTCAACCTTGGGTTCTGTAGCAGGCTCCTTCTCACCCTTATCATCCTTCTTTTCAGGATCTACGACTGCACCAGCACCACCGCCAGCTCCGCCACTAGGAGGCACTACGCCACCAGTACCTGAGCCACCGTTGTCAGGATTACTACTATTTGCTAGATTTGCTGTGGATAGAACGAAATCACTGTTGTGTTTTACAGGAATTTCAACATACCACATCTTATTATTGTTAACCTTCTTTATTCTTAGCCCTTCTGCCTCAATCACA
>JAZRXQ010000145.1:0-7488 GCA_045600305.1 Lachnospiraceae bacterium | reverse complement strand
CACTGTTAAGCATGACATGGATATGTTACTTGATACTGAGGCTGTTAAGGCTTGTGTTACTCGTATTGAGGGTGAGCTTGGGGATAATGGACGCGTATTATTACGCAAGAGTGGAACAGAGCCTCTTATCCGCATAATGGTTGAGGCAACTACTGATGAGGACTGCAGTAAGTATTGTAATCAGATTAAGTATGCGATTCTTGGGGAAGATGAGAAGTAGGAATACTAATCAGATTTATTCACAGTACGCTGCCTGATAAAGAACCTGGCCTAGCGCAAAACTCAGACAGGTTGCTGACTTCGGGCACGCTCGTAAATTAATATAGTGGCTGTCATTATAGACTTTGACTCGGCCCTCGTCACAAAACTCGTTTTGCTGGCTAGGTCAGGTCTCTTTATCTTGGCAGCTGAAATTGAAAAGGAAATTCTGTATGTATAAACTAGGAATAGATATTGGATCTACTACAGTTAAGGTAGCTCTATTATCAGATGAAAACAACTTAATTTTTAGCGACTATCAGCGTCACTTTGCAAATATCAGGGAGACTCTTCAGGAGCTTGTAGGTAAGGCATTAGCTCAGGCGGGAGATAAAGAGGTGCATCCAGTGATTACAGGTTCTGGTGGACTGACTCTTGCAAAGCACCTTGAGGTGCCTTTTGTGCAGGAGGTTATTGCAGTATCAACAGCACTTACTTTTTATGCTCCCCAGACTGATGTTGCTATTGAGCTGGGTGGCGAGGATGCCAAGATTATCTATTTTGAAAATGGTTCTGTTGAGCAGCGAATGAATGGTATCTGTGCAGGTGGTACAGGTTCATTTATCGATCAGATGGCATCTCTTGTTCAGACAGACGCGACTGGTCTCAATGAGTATGCCAAGAATTATAATCAGTTATATCCTATAGCAGCCAGATGTGGAGTATTTGCTAAAACTGACATACAGCCTCTTATCAATGAGGGCGCCAAAAAAGAGGATTTGGCGGCATCTATTTTCCAGGCTGTTGTTAATCAGACTATATCAGGACTTGCCTGCGGTAAGCCTATCAGAGGACACGTGGCGTTTTTAGGTGGTCCTCTACATTTCCTATCAGAATTAAAGACAGCTTTTATTAGAACACTTAAGCTTGATGATGAGCATACGATTGTACCCGATAATTCGCATCTATTTGCGGCAATTGGTTCGGGACTTAATTTTGATGAAAAATATAAAACAACTCTTCAAGGTCTACATGACAAGCTCTCTGGAGAGATTCATATGGAGTTTGAGGTTGCCAGAATGGATCCCTTATTTGCAAATCAGGGTGAATTCGATGAGTTTATAGAACGCCATGATCTGGCTCAGGTTGTAAAGGGTGATTTGTCTACTTATGAGGGTAATTGTTATCTTGGAATTGATGCAGGCTCTACAACCACTAAGGCAGCAGTTATAGGAGAGGATGGTAAGCTCCTTTACTCATATTATTCTAGCAATAATGGTAGTCCACTTGCCACAGCAATTGGAATTATTAAAGACATAAAAGAAAAGCTCCCTGCAGGAGCAAAGCTTACCTATTCATGTTCAACTGGCTACGGCGAAGCACTGCTTAAGAGTGCATTCCAGTTAGATGAGGGTGAGGTTGAGACAATTGCTCATTACTATGCTGCAGCATTCTTTAACCCTGATGTGGATTGTATTCTCGACATCGGTGGTCAGGATATGAAGTGCATCAAGATTAAGAATAGAAGTGTTGACTCGGTGCTATTAAATGAGGCATGCTCATCAGGCTGTGGTTCATTTATCGAGACCTTTGCAAAGTCACTTGGTTTTGCGGTGGCAGATTTTGCCAAGGAAGCACTTTTTGCAGAGCATCCAATTGACCTTGGAACCAGATGTACAGTATTTATGAATTCAAAGGTAAAGCAGGCTCAAAAAGAAGGAGCCAGCGTAAGCGATATCTCAGCGGGTCTTGCATATTCAGTTATTAAAAATGCAATTTACAAGGTTATCAAGCTATCTGACCCCAAGCAGCTTGGTAAAAATGTGGTTGTTCAGGGTGGAACTTTTTATAATAATGCGGTACTTCGTAGCTTTGAGAAGATTACAGGTATTAATGTAATTAGACCTGATATCGCAGGAATCATGGGAGCCTTTGGTGCGGCTCTTATTGCCAAGGAGCGTTTCCATCAGGATGGAGAAAAGTCATCTACTATGCTTCCCATGGATGACATCATAAATTTGGAGTACACTACCAAGCTTGCTAGATGTGGAGGCTGTACCAATAACTGTCTCCTCACAATCAATCAGTTCTCCGGCGGAAGAAGATTTGTATCAGGAAACCGTTGTGAGAAAGGACTTGGCAAGGAAAAGACTAATAAGGACATTCCTAACCTTATTGAGTACAAGAATCAGTTGCTCTTTGACTATGAGCCTCTTAGCAAGGAAGAGGCGACTCGTGGAACTGTTGGTATTCCAAGAGTTTTAAATATGTATGAGCACTATCCTATGTGGGCAACTATATTTAAGAAACTAGGCTTCTCAGTTGTACTTTCGCCTGTAACTACAAGAAAAGTATATGAGATGGGAATTGAGAGCATTCCTTCAGAGAGTGAGTGCTATCCCGCAAAGCTAGCCCATGGTCATGTAAAATGGCTAATTGATGAGGGGGTAGATTTTGTATTTTATCCTTGTATCCCCTACGAGAGAAAAGAGACCGAGGATGCAAGTAACTATTACAACTGTCCAATCGTAGGAACTTATCCTGAAAATATTAAAAATAATGTAGATGAGATTACCAGTGGAGAAGTTGTATTTAAGAATCCATTCTTTAACCTGATTAGTGAAAAGGTATTTATCGTAAAGGTTGCTGAGTGGTTCAATAAGGAGTTTGGAGTAGATTTAGCAGAAGCTAAAACAGCAGTAAAGGCTGGCTGGGACGAGCTTATTCGCGTTAAGACTCTTATTCAGAAAAAGGGTGAGGAGACACTAAAATATCTTGAGGATAACAAGGCTCATGGTATCGTTTTAGCAGGACGTCCTTATCATGCAGATCCTGAGATTAACCATGGTATTCCTGAACTAATCACCTCATATGGATTAGCTGTTTTGACAGAGGATAGTATATCACATCTAGGCGAGTTGGAGAGACCACTTATCGTATTAGATCAGTGGATGTTCCACACTAGACTTTATAGAGCAGCCAACTACCTCAAGACTAGAGATGATATAGATATAATTCAGCTCAATTCCTTTGGCTGTGGTATTGATGCAGTTACAACTGATGCAGTGGCAGATATAGTAACTGGTTCTGGTAAGATATACACCTGTCTCAAGATTGACGAGGTAAATAATCTTGGTGCAGCTAGAATTAGAATACGTTCATTACTTGCTGCGATTAGAGTGCGTGACAGAGAGAAAAAGGCTCGCGAGATTAAGTCCAGCGCATATGACCGCAAGCTCTATACCAAGCAGTCTAAGAAAAACGGAATGACTATTCTCATGCCACAGATTGCACCTGTTCATTTTAATCTCATTGAGGCAGCATTTAGGGCAGCAGGCTATAATATTGTAATTCCAAAGACTAGCTCAATAGACTCTATCAATACAGGACTACGTTATGTAAATAATGATGCATGTTATCCGTCTACGATTTTGGTAGGTCAGATTATGCATGCTATTGAGTCTGGTGAATACGACATGGACAATGTAGCTGTGCTTATGTCTCAGACTGGCGGAGTGTGTCGTGCATCTAACTACATAAGCTTTTATAAGAGAGCGTTGGCTAATGCAGGCTATCCTCAGGTGCCCGTTTTATCACTTAATATGTCGGGATTAGACCCTCATCCGGGATTTAAGTTTACTCCCAAGCTCATTCAGCATGGACTATATGCAATTGTTTTAGGTGATACATTCCAGAGATGTCTATGTGCCACCAGACCCTATGAAAAGGTACCTGGAAGTGCAGATGCTCTTTACGAGAAGCTTAACGCAGAGGCCAGAGAACTTATCTCAAGAAAGAGTGTAGTTTCTCACGGTAAATATAAAAAACTATTGCGTCGCATTGTAAAGGAATTTGATGAGCTAGAGCGTATTGATGTCAAGAAACCTCGTGTTGGAATCGTGGGAGAGATAATGGTCAAGTTCTCACCCGTTGCCAATAATGATATGATAAGACTCCTAGAGGCGGAAGGGGCAGAGGTTCGTATTCCTGATTTTGCTGATTTCTTTGAGTTTAGCTTTTATAACGGCTTCTTTAGAACGGAACAGCTTGGAATGAAAAAGAAATACAAGATGTCTGCTAAGATGGGTATCAAGTTCTTTGAGTTCTTAAGAAAGGCTGCAAAAGAGGCCTTTGACGAGAGTAAGCATTTTGAGAGACCTCTTGATATAGCTACCATGGCAGAATATGCCAAGGAGGTAGTTGAATTAGGTAACCTTGGTGGAGAAGGATGGTATCTTACAGCGGAGATGATAGAAGAGGTTAAGCATGGCGATGGCAATGTGGTCTGCGTACAGCCATTTGGATGTCTTCCCAATCACGTAATTGGTAAGGGTGTAATAAAGAGAGTCCGTCAGCTTTATCCTAATTCCAATATTGTTGCGATAGATTTTGATCCCGGTGCTTCTGAGGTTAATCAGCTTAATCGTATTAAACTAATGTTATCAACAGCTTTTAAAAGAGTTGAATAAGCACTTATACTGAGCAAATAAAAAAATCGTAAGCTGGCGGTAAATTTGTTGTAAAAAGTATCGTTTAGTCTTGCGATTTTTTTTAACGACATTATAATTAAAGTATCGTTTTATGAATTGCAAAATGAAAAGTGAGGAGTGCATATGGAGAGCAGACCTGAATATTTTGAAAACCGAGAGCTTAGCTGGCTCAAATTTGATTTGAGATGTCTTAATGAGGCAAGAGATAAGTCTATCCCATTGTTAGAGCGTGCCAAGTTTATAAGTATTACATCATCTAATTTGGATGAGTTTTTTATGGTGCGTGTAGCGTCTTTAATGGACCAGGTTCATGCAAAGTACAAAAAGGCAGATTTTGCAGGACTTACTCCTACGATGCAGTTGGCTGCTATCAATAAGGCTACCAGAGAAATGGTGGACATACAGTATGAGACATATAATGATGCACTAATTCCAGCATTAGAGAAAAATGGTATTTATGTAATTGAGGATATAAATCGTCTCAATACCAAGCAGCTCAAGCAGATTGATAAATATTTTGATGAAGTGGTATATCCGGTACTCACGCCCATGGCAGTGGATTCTGGCAGACCATTTCCTCTGATTTTGAATAAGACTCTTAATATCGCAGCCCTTATTAAGCGTGACGGGGAAAAGGAGTTTGCGACTGTTCAGGTGCCCTCAGTGCTCGGTAGATTAGTAGAGGTTGACCCCGATAAAAACGAGGGACAGGATCATGTATTTGTTTTATTAGAGCAGGTCATCATGAGGAATTTTGACAAGCTCTTTATCGGTTGTACAGTTAGATGTACGGCAACATATAGAGTAATGCGTAACGCCGACCTTGGACTTGATGAAGAAGAGGCACATGATCTTCTTAAAGAGATAGAAAAGCAGCTCAAAAAGCGTCAGTGGGGCGAGGTAATTAGGCTTGAGGTTTCAGATGATGTAGATAAAAAACTACTCAAGTCACTAATAACCAATTTGGCTACCAGTGAGGAGAATGTCTATCGCATCAAGGGTCCCATTGATTTGACATACACTATGAAGTTATATGGCATTGATGACAAGGATAAGCTCAAGAATAAGCCATATACACCGCAGCCAGTTCCCGCTATTGGAGCAGATGACAATATATTTGAGGCTATTAAGCGCGGCGATATATTAATGCACCATCCTTATGAGACCTTTGATCCGGTTGTTGATTTTATTCGTACAGCAGCCAATGACCCTGATGTACTTGCAATCAAGCAGACACTTTACCGCGTTAGTGGTAATTCGCCCATTATTGCGGCTCTTGCAACTGCGGCTGAAAAGGGCAAGCAGGTTACTGTACTGGTTGAGCTTAAGGCTAGATTTGACGAGGAACATAATATTGTCTGGGCTAGAAAGCTTGAGCAGGCAGGTTGTCATGTTATATATGGTCTCGTTGGACTTAAAACCCACTCCAAGATTGCGCTTGTTGTCAGAAAAGAAGCTGGCGGTATAACTCGATACGTTCACCTTGGAACAGGTAATTACAACGATTCCACAGCTAAATTATACACAGACCTTGGAATATTTACCTGCAACAATGAGATAGGAGAGGATGCCACAGCAGTATTTAATATGCTGTCAGGATTCTCACAGCCTGCAGGATGGAATCATCTGTTTGTTGCGCCTGTCTGGTTAAGAGATAATTTTGTCAGAATGATTAGAAGAGAGGCAAATAATGCCAAGGCTGGCAAACGTGCCATAATCAAAGCCAAGATGAATTCACTTTGTGATGAGGGAATTATTAATGAACTCTATGAGGCTTCTAAGGCAGGAGTTAAGATTGAACTAATTGTAAGAGGAATATGCTGTCTTCGCACTGGAATAAAGGGAGTATCAGAGAATATTTCAGTTCGCTCGATTGTAGGAAATTTCCTTGAGCACAGCAGAATCTTTTATTTTTATAATGATGCAGATGAAGAGGTTTATATGGGCTCTGCTGACTGGATGCCTAGAAACCTTGATCGTAGAGTAGAGATTGTGTTCCCTGTACTTGACGAGCAGCTTAAAAAGCGAGTAATGGAGATTGTAGACCTAGAGCTTAAGGACAATGTTAAGGCTAATATACTAGGCGCAGATGGCAATTACTACAAGCCTGACAGGGGAGATGCTAAAAAGATTGACTCTCAGGAGATGCTTTGCAAGCAGGCAATTAAGGCAGCCAAGCCTAAAAAAGAATCAGCGGATAACAGAGTGTTTATCCCTATAACAGGAGCTTAAGATGTTTGATTTATCAGTTACAAGAGAAAAAATAGATGCAGTTGACAATGAGATAGTTCGTCTCTTTGAGGAGAGAATGAAGCTTGCCTGTGATGTTGCAGAGTACAAGATATCTGTTGGCAAGCCTGTATATGACAAGGCTAGAGAAGAAGAAAAGCTTGCTACACTCAAATCTAAGAGTGAGGATGAATTTATAAAAACTGGTGTAGGTGAACTATTCAATCAGATTATGTCAATCAGCAGAAAGAAGCAGTACATGCTACTTAATGAAAATGGATTGGGATATATCACAGATTTTAAGGCTGTTGACCAACTGGATTGCAAAGGAAAAAAGGTGGCCTATCAGGGTGTTGCTGGGGCATATTCTCAGATTGCGCTTAAAACTTATTTTGGGGGAGAGGTTTGTGATGTCAATGTTGCAACCTGGCGAGATGCTATGGAGGCTCTCAAAAATGGAGATGTAGATTTTGCAGTTCTTCCCTTTGAAAATAGTTCAGCTGGTATCATCGAGGAGAATTTTGATCTCCTTAACGAATATGGATTTTTTATAGTTGGAGAACAGAAAATA
>JAZRXQ010000144.1:0-16246 GCA_045600305.1 Lachnospiraceae bacterium | reverse complement strand
CGCTACGTAACATAAATGCGCGTGTCCGAAGGTTGCACAGCGTGAAAGCTGTTTGAAAGCCAGTGCGCCCCATAGTGCATCATGTGGTAGCGTCAGTGTATTCATATTGATAGTATCAAAAGGTTTAGTTTATAAAACATCTGTAAAAAAGAGCCCTATTTCTAGGACTCTTTTTTTATCCAATTTTATTTATTCTTACCTTCAACAATGGGCTTGAATCTTAGTCTTACATCAGGAAGTGCCTTCATCTCATAATAGTAATTAACATCCCAATCATCTCCCTGTGCTTCATCATTTTTACCTGATGCAGGAGGAGCAAATATATTAAGACGAAGCTTGCCGCCAGCGAAATCACTATTGTAAAAGGCTGACATCATATCAATATACTTTACACCAGGAGCCTTGTAAAACCAAGTTCCACCAATCTCCATCATAAGATTAGCATCAATTAGCTCCTCGGGGAAATTGAGTTCTGCAAAAATAGGTGCACTCTCAAAATCAAGCTCTATAGAAATACCCTCAGCATCCTCAGAGCCACCCCAACAAAGTCTAATAGGTAATTCAGTCTCTCCGTCAACCTCTATACCAGGCTTGAAATAATCATCGTGTACAAGCTCCTTAAAGGTCTTCATCAAGGGCTGTTCTATACCAACAGATGAATTATTAGGATCTGTAAACTCTAGACCGAGTCTTCCATCATCTCTAAACTGATAAAGTGTAAATCCACCGCACCAGCCCTGTTCCGGATCATTTTTAATATTCTCCACAAACTCTTTAACAAGCTCGCACTGGTCGTACTGTCCTGTTACATCTCCATCAGCATTGAGCTCACTCATTAGTATCTTCTTGTCCTGACCCGTGAGTGCTTTAAAATGCTTGTAGGTTCTCTTGAAGTTGTTGAAAACATCTGTTGCATCGCTTCGCTGATGCTGGAAATTGTCAACCTCTGCCACCTCATAGGGCCAACCCCAGTTAAGCGCAATATATTGGTCAATGGACCAAAAATCCGTCTCCTTTATCGCTTCTTCAAAATCTGCCTGCCTAGGAACTTCCTTATCATTTGGATTCTTGAAGCCTTCTATACAAAGTATCATCTTGACATTTGGAGCATACTCTGCCATCAATCTCTTGAATCTTACAAAGAAATCTCCAATCTGCGCATATGTGGCTCTCTTGGTAAATTCGAACCAATCACCACTTGCCTCATGATTAAGGCGAAGCATCATACGGCCATACGGTCTTAAATCCTTGGCAATCTGTATAATCCTCTCATCATCAAGCTTGGGGTCAATAGTCATAGTTAAAACTACATCCTGACCGTGGCGACGAACATCCTGCATACATGTAAAGGGCTCTCCATCTGTATTACCCTCCACACCGCCTCTGTAGGGAAAATAATCATCATATGGATAATCCCAAGCTCCATGGACCTCCATATCCTTATATGCTTCACTAGATCTCATAGGCCATGTCTTGTCGTAGGGATAATAACAATACATGAGATTTATCCCTCTCATAGGACGACCAAGCTTGTGAAGTATGTAATCCTGATTTACATACAAGCCTCTCTCACTTCCATCTCCCAAATCCACAGCACAGCCAGCTGGTGTAAGTTTTACTTTTTCGATTTTCATACGGCCAATTATTCCTTCTCTTATTTGCTAATTGGGCTAAATTTGCGCTTCAATGCGTCAAAGCTCTCCTGACTTATTACATGCTCTATTCGACACGCATCGTCCTCTGCTATATCTGAGGGGACCCCCATCTCTCTGAAAATACTCGCTAAAAACATATGTCTCTCGTATATATTTTCAGCATGAGCCTTGCCCTGCTCTGTAAGGTATATATATCCCGCGTCAGTAACAGTAATCTCCTCTTTAGCTTTGAGGTTCTTCATCGCGATTGAAACACTAGACTTCTTAAATCCCATCTCATTAGCTATATCTACCGCTCTGACAACAGGCAGCTTTTTTCCAAGCAACAGTATAGTCTCTAAGTAGTCTTCAGCAGATTCGTTAATCAACCTACTCATTATTCACCCTCCAATAAATTACATCGTAGCATCCCATGTCACCACTATATAAATTAAATCTAATTACCTATAATTTTTCACTTAAACGTTTAATCATTAATAACTACGTCGTTTTCGCGAGGCTCAATTTTCTTTTCGTTTTCATCTGCAAGAGCCTCGAACTGAGCTCTGCACTTTGTAAAACAGTCCATAAGCTTAGGATTAAACACGCCACACTTGCCCCCTGTAATCATCTCGAATGCCTCATCCTTTGAAAAAGGCTTCTTGTAGCATCTCTCTGATACAAGTGCATCGTATACATCTCCAACAGACACAAGCTGAGCAGACAAAGGAATATCCTCTCCTGCCAAATGATCAGGATATCCTCTTCCATCAAATCTCTCATGATGATGGCGACAGATTTCGTAAGAGGTCTTCTTGTAATCCTCATCCCAGATTCCATGTATGCTGTCTAATATCTCGCAGCCCTTTGTGGTATGCGTCTTCATTATCTCAAACTCCTCGTCTGTAAGGCGACCGGGCTTGAGAAGGACATTGTCACTAATTGCAATTTTTCCAACATCGTGCAGAGCAGACGCCTGAGCTATCATCTCAACTCGCTCTCTGGTAAGCCCGTATTCAGGATAATTTTCCATAAGCGTCAGACCTATAATTCTCGCAAAGCCTCTAACTCTCTTGACATGCTCTCCACTCTCAAGATTACGTGACTCAACCACATTTCCTAGAATATCAATAATCTTAACGTTGGTTTTTCTAAGCTTTTTCGCCTGCTCCTGAAGCTCTAGAGTCTTAATCTCGACCTGATGCTCAAGATCCTTTTGATAGTTGGATAGCCTGACCTGATTATCAACTCGTCTCTTGATTATCTCTCCATTAAAAGGCTTCTGAACAAAATCTGATGCCCCTAAATCAAAGCATTTCTGCTCTATCTCTATATCGCGTTCTCCTGTTGTTACAATGACAGGAATTGAACCCATTAGATTTTTCTTGGTCATCTCCTCCATAACACCGAATCCATCTAGTCTCGGCATCATTAAGTCAAGCAGCATACATGCTATCTGACCGTCTAGCATATCTATCTTATCTATAGCCTCTAATCCATCATTAGCTAAAACAACATCATATTTTTCTGACAAAAACTCCTCTAGTATGATTCTGTTGATCTCCATATCATCAACAATGAGAATAGTTTTTTTTGTGTCCGTCATTCTCTTCTCTCCCTACTCCTATAACCCTAATTCATTCAAAGCTTCCTTTGTTGTGGTATATAATTCCCTAATATTGTCCATCATTGCATCGATAGGTACTGTAGGAGCACCTCCCCTCGTTGCCTCACAAAGGACGCTTGCGTGTTCCCCTAGCTTGGTAATGCCTAAATTGGCACATACGCCCTTGAGATTGTGAGTCACCTGAAAAATCTTCGAGTAATCATTATTTGCATATGCCTCCTCTAGCTCATCTAAAGAGGTGTCCTTCTTAAACATGCCAATAATTCTTATTGCGACCGCCTCTGAGCCAAGCCTTGCCATAACTCCACTGTAGTCGCCCTGTGTTTTCTCCATAAACTCTTTTAGTGTCATTACCAAACTCCTGTCTACTTAATAACTCTTACTTTTTGCTTCCCTTAAGATCAAGGAAAGATGTAATATTTGCATCTCCTACAACTGTATCAGGCACGTTTGCACCATCCTTCCATGCTTCAATGAGATAATAGTCATTGAGCTCAGGTGTAATGCTCTCCGCGATACGCTTGTTTACCGCAGCTGTTTTTTCTCCAGCATACTCTGCTGCATCTGCTGCGAGCTTCTGAACCTCAACATCATTTTCAGCTGCAATAAGAGCTGCGTCTGCCTCTGCCTTGGCTGCAATACGCTTCTTCTCAGCCTCTGCTTCTGCCTCAATGACTGCCTGCTCTGCCTCGGTCTGTGCCTTGAGCTTGTTCTGTTCAGCAACCTGCTTTGCCTCAACTGCATCAGTAAATGTATCAGTAAAGTCCAAATTCTCTAATGAGGTTGAGCTAAGCTCTATATTGTATCTCTCAAGCTCACTTGTGAGTGTCTCCTCAATCTGCTTTGAAAGAGTACCACGACTCTCGACAAGACTCTCTGCATTGTACTTGGCAATAACCGACTTAACTGACTCCATTGTCTTGGGCAAAATTACAACGTGAAGATAATCAGAACCAATGGTCTTGTAGATTGTCTGTGCATTCTGCTTGTTAATCTGGTAGTTGATGGTATATGCAACCGATACCTCCTGGATATCAGATGAAAATGCACTCATCTCGATTGTCTCTCTCTGAGTACGGTTATCCATATTTACAACCTCCTGCCAGGGTGCTGCAAAATGAATTCCAGCCTCATAGGTGTAATTTTCTACATTACCAAATGTTGTAACAATTCCTGTGTTACCTGTAGGAACGGTCTTTACACAGCCTATTATTGTAAACACAATAAGTGGAAGAAGTGCTAGTGCCATCTTACCGTTTGCCCTGAATATACGACCATTTTCAAGTCTTACAAATCCAAATACTATAAATAGTGCTATTGCTGCTATTATTCCTATTACAAACCAAAACATACGTGTACCTCCTTTTGCTTGCAAAAAACTTACTATATCATAGCTTATTTTCCCATATTATTCAAGGATATTTACTTCTTATTTATAAAACATTGCGCTTTTAACGACTTACCATCTGTTTAAATAAGGACTTGAAAAAATAACGATTTTACGCTATAAATTAATTTTGTGGGTTTATAACTCAAAAAGAGAAAGGACTTAATAAAATGGTTGCATGGAAGAATTTAGACACACTTGAGTCTTTTAAAAAGCTTGAGGGTGCAAAAAAGGTTGATTTAACACAGGTTATGACAGGAGACAACGGTACCAAGCGCGTTGCGAATTATATCGTTCCTATGTCTAACGGATTAAAATATAGCTATGCTGCAAAGCAGGTAGATGATGATATCCTAACAATTCTCGCAGAGCTTGCAGATGAGACAGAGCTTGCTGCTAAATTCGAGGCTCTCTACAACGGAGAAATCGTTAATACTGGTGAAAATCGCATGGTTCTTCATCAGATGTGCCGTGGTCAGCTTGGCAAGGATGTTATCGCTGATGGTGGCAACAAGAGAGATTTTTATATCGGCGAGCAGAAAAAGATTGCCGATTTCGCAAATGATGTTCACGCTGGCAAAATTGTAAACGAAGCTGGTGAAAAATTTACAACCGTATGCCAGATTGGTATTGGTGGTTCAGACCTTGGTCCTAGAGCTCTTTACATCGCTTTAGAAAACTGGGCTAAGAAAAATGGTTGCTTCAAGATGTCTGCAAACTTTATTTCAAATGTAGACCCTGATGATGCTGCAGCAGTTCTTAATTCTATTGACGTTGCACACACCATTTTTATTCTCGTTTCAAAGTCTGGTACAACACTTGAGACCCTTACAAATGAGTCCTTCGTTAAGGACGCTCTTGTTAAGGCTGGTCTTAATCCTGCAAAGCATATGATTGCAGTTACATCAGAGACATCTCCTCTCGCAGGAAATCCTGACTATCTTGCTGCATTCTTTATGGACGATTATATCGGCGGACGTTTTTCTTCATCTTCAGCAGTTGGAGGAGCTATCCTTTCACTTGCGTTTGGTCCCGAGGTATTTGCTCAGTTTCTTGACGGAGCTGCTGCAGAGGACAAGCTCGCAACAGAAAAGGATATCAAAAAGAACCCCGCTATGCTCGATGCACTTATCGGTGTATATGAGAGAAATGTATTGGGTTACCCTACTACAGCTATTCTCCCTTACTCACAGGCACTTTCTCGTTTCCCTGCTCACTTACAGCAGCTTGATATGGAGTCAAACGGTAAGAGCGTTAACAGATTTTCGGAGCCTATCGATTATATGACAGGTCCCACAATCTTTGGAGAGCCTGGTACAAATGGACAGCACTCATTCTACCAGCTCCTTCATCAGGGAACTAATGTCACACCTCTTCAGTTCATTGGCTTCAAGGAGAGCCAGATTGGAACAGATGTTGACATCCAAGGAAGTACAAGCCAGCAAAAGCTCAAGGCTAATGTTGCAGCTCAGATTATGGCATTTGCTGCTGGTAAGGACAGCGATAATAAGAATACCTTCTTCGCTGGAAATCGTCCTTCAAGCATTATTGTAGCTGATCAGGCTACTCCTAAGACACTTGGTTCACTCCTTGCTCACTTCGAGAACAAGATTATGTTCCAGGGCTTCTTATGGAATATCAACAGCTTTGACCAGGAGGGCGTACAGCTCGGTAAGACTCTCGCTAAGAAGGTTCTGTCTGGTGATATGGATGGTGCCCTCAAGGCATACTCTGACATGTTAGGGATTTAATTTTCAACAACTATGATTCATATTTTTATCATCAATAATGCCGCCGGTAAGGAACACCTTGCTGACGGCATTAGACAACATTTAGAAAAAAGAAAAGACATAAAATATTTCGCGTTTAACACTGTTGAGCCAGGCGAGGAGTCAAGTATTGCTGCCAAGGTAGCCAAATACTTTGATGGAGAGCGCATTCGTTTTTATGCCTGTGGAGGATCTGGTACTCTACGCAATATGATAAATGGCATAAGTGACCTTGCTAACTCCGAGGTTGCTTTTTTTCCTTGCGGACTCACCAATGATTTTCTCAAGAGCTTTGATGATAATGAAAGCCTGTTTCATGATTTAGACAAGCTAATAAATGGAACCAGTAAGCCTTTGGATTACATTAAATCAAATCATGGTATTGCTTTGAACTCCATCTCCTTTGGCATAGACTCTAACATGCTTAGATATATGGAATCGCTTAGGGTTTTTGACGTTTTTGGCTCTCAAGCTCCCTATCTTTTATCTCTATTGACAGGCATAATTAGTGCCAAGCCCAAAAAAACCATTCTCACTGTCGATGACAGCGAGTCGATTCTCAATTACTCAGAAATAATAATAACTAATGGCTGTGTGCTTGGAGGTAATCTTCGTACCACCTCACACGCAAACGTGACTGACGGTAAAGCAACCTACTACCTCACAGTAGAAAAGCCGGGGCTTCGTCTTTTACCCGACCTCTTTGCTCTTATGAAGGCAAATCATAAGAAATTACAACATCTTGGCACCTTGGGAGAGGGACGACATTTTGAGCTATGCAGTGCGGACGGAAGAGACATTGTCATGAACATGGACGGCGAATTGATCAATGGCGGTCGATTCTGGAATATAAACATTGTGCGTAAGGGCATCAACTTTGTCTTTCCTGAAGGGTTTAATCACCGCAGCTTGCAAACTGAAAATGGAGGAAACAAATCATGACTAATTCTGTAAAAATGACCAGATTAACCTCTATTTTTATAGCCGTTTTGCAATTTGTTTTGGCAGTTGTATTTTCCCATGTTGCAGAAAAAAACTCTACATACGAATTTTATATCTATTTAGGGCTGAGCTTACTGGGGATTGCTCTCCTTTTTATTCTTAAAATAGACACCATTAGGGATCAGGTTATATTTTTCCTTATACAGATTTTTTACTTTACTATAACTGGCATATTTCAAGCATACTTCTTTGATAATGCGTACATATTTTTTATATTTTGCCTTTTGATCTGGATTGTCAATACAGCCATGTCACTCAGGCTCTTGTACGTGTATCAAGCAGCTCTTCAGGCAATAACTGCCACTATGTACTGCTTTGTCTTTCATTTTATCGCCCGCAAAGAGCTTCTAACCTTTATCATTGTCTTGGGACTTGTGACCTGGTTATCTTACAGATTCTCAATTATCAGAGACCGAAACGCCCAGATAACCTTAGACCACAAGCAAAGCTATAATGATATGATTGCCCTTGCGGATAATCAGTTCGAATATGCAAAGCAGGCTAACAATGCAAAGAGTGCTTTTCTAGCCAATATGTCCCATGAGATTCGAACTCCTATCAACGCAATTATGGGACTAGACACCATGATTCTCAGGGAGAGCAAGGAACCCCAGACAATTGAGTATGCAAGAGATATTGAGAGTTCAAGTGAAGCACTGCTAACACTTATTAATGATATTCTAGACCTTTCAAAAATCGAATCCGGCAAGATGAATATCATCCCCGTTGAATATAATTTTGCGACAACGATTTCTGATGTCATTAAAATGATTAAGTTCAAGGCCAACAGCAAAAATCTGGAGGTCAAGCTGATCATCCAGGAGGATATACCTTCTGTTCTCTTTGGAGACGATATTCGAATCAAGCAAATACTTATTAATCTACTCAACAATGCTGTAAAATACACGGAAAGAGGCACGGTTACCCTTCGAATCAGCTGTGATGACATCCTTGAAAAAAAAGCATATATCAAATTCGAGGTTATTGATACTGGAATCGGAATTAAACAGCAGGACCTTTACAAGCTATTTGAGGAATTTTCTCGTATTGATGAAAAAAGGAACCGCAAAATTGAGGGAACTGGTCTTGGAATGAGTATTACAACCACTCTCTTAAATCTGATGAAGTCAAAGCTAGAGGTTGAGAGCGAGTATGGCAAGGGAAGTATTTTCTCTTTTACCCTTCGCCAAAGAGTTATCGATAATACCCCCGTAGGTAATATCCAAGAAAGCATCAGCAAAATGGGTTCTTATGGCATAAGCTATAAGGAATCCTTCATTGCCCCTGATGCCAAAATTTTGGTGGTAGACGACAATTCAACCAACAGATTAGTCATAAAAAATCTACTCAAACAGACAAAGATTCAAATAGATGAAGCTGATTCTGGTCAAGCAACTCTAGAGCTAATTAAAGACAATGCCTATGACTGTATTTTACTTGACCATATGATGCCTGGCATGGACGGATTAGAAACTCTTGCCCATATCAAGTCTATGCCAAATCATCCCAACGAAAACACTCCTGTTGTGGCGTTGACTGCTAATGCTATTTCGGGTGCCAAGGAGTTTTATCTAGATAATGGATTCGATGATTTCCTGTCAAAGCCTGTTTCACCTGAAAAGCTCGAAAAAATGGTCAAGGGATACATTCCCGAGGACAAGCGACTTGCTGCGCCTGAGGAGCCTGCCAACGAAAGTGCCCCTGCAATTGTTGTATCTGAGAAGCTTCCCAATATAGAGGGAATTAACTGGAACTATGCTTATGTGCATTTATCTGATACTGCTAGTATTTTAGATGTAGTTAAGGTATTTTATCAAACAATTGACACCGAGGCCAATTATGTCTTAACCATGTATGATAGGCTGATGGCTGATTCTAATGACCAAGAAGCTCTTGAGCTCTACAGAATCAAGGTACACGCTCTCAAGAGCTCATCTGGTATATTTGGAGCTTTCCAGCTCTCGGGTCTCGCTGCAACCTTAGAATATGCTGCTAGGGACGCACAGCTAGAGCTTATTAAGGACATGACTCCTCATTTTATAGAGATTCTTAAAGACTATAAGGATAAACTATCAACAATGTTTGATTCATCAGAAGAAAAGAAAATGATTACTTCTGAAAATTTAGCAACAATTATCAATTCGATTACGAATTTAGTTGCTACAACTGCTGTCTTTGATGTACACTCATCTGATGAGGAACTAAATTTTCTGGGTGGTTTTGCATACTCTGAAAAGCTTCAAAAGGTGTTTGATAAGCTTTCTGCAGCTGTTATGAATTTCGATATGGATAATATTGAAAGCTTAGCTAATGAATTAAGAGAAGGATTGGAGGATAAATAATGGCTTATAATGACTCTGTTTTTATATTCTGCGAAAACAAATTAGGCTTTTTTGTTAATTCTGTAAAAAATGTTTTAGACACTAACGGAATCCCTTCCGAACTGGTCGGCGTAGACCCTGCATCTCTTAACGGTTTGGTCACTCCGCCTATAGTAATTATATGTACAGGTGAAAACGAAGACACCTTTAATCCAACAACGCTTAAATGTATTGTCGATATCTGTCAGACACACAAGAGCAAAATGATTATTATTGGTGCCCATACCGATGAATTAAAAACTCTCAAGAGCAAGATACCTACAGACCTTTTGGTTGCAGAGTTCCTTCGTCCTCTTGACATGTTTACCTTTACTAGAATTGTTCGCGCAAAGCTTCGCGACCAAAGATCCTCACTAAGTAAAAAGCATATTTTAGTTGTAGACGATTCGGGAGTTATGCTTAGATCACTTATGGCTCTGTTAGAAAACGATTTCAATGTTTCCCTTGCCAATAGTGCCACTAGTGCTTTTCCTCAAATTTACAAACAGAAGCCGGATTTAATTCTATTAGATTATGAAATGCCAATTTGTTCAGGCGCACAATTTTTTGAAATGCTAAAAGCTGAAGAAGCGACTAATGACATCCCTGTATTCTTCCTCACCTCTAAGAGTGACGCTGAGACGGTTAGAGAAGTTGTGGCTCTAGGACCTGCAGGATATCTGCTCAAGACGGAATCTAATTCCCAACTACTAGAAACGCTCCACGATTATTTCCGCAAGCACAGTAGGTAATTACCAGGGATTAACTAGAATAAAAGGCTCGCTTAGCCTATCAATTAGAAGAGGCCTAGACAGGTTGTCATCCATGATATCAATCATTTGTTGCATCCTGCAATAGGCCTCATCTGCTGCATTTCTTCTTCCTACCCTATCACATATATTACACATTGTTCCGTATAGATAGGGCAGCGGTTTCAAATATCCTCTTTGTAGACTCACCGCAATACCCTCCTTGCAGTACCCTAAGGCTTCTGGGTATCTCTGCTTCGTGAGCTTCATTATGGATAGATTGTTTAAAAGCACCGGATAGAGGTGCTGCATTACTTTTTCATCTATATACTGATTTTTCATGTATCTGTACAGCTTTTCCAGCATCCTGGTAGCTATCTCCAAATTATCTCGCCTATAGTACTCAACAGCCAGTGAATTAAATATATGAAGCTCCTGATAGGTATATAGCTGCCTTGGACTCTCTCTATATATTTCCTCTAAAGACAAAGATAGGGACAGTGCACCTAACAGCCGTCCCATCACATTAACATCTTCTTTTTTCTCTTGTAGCTCCACCGCTAATACATACTCTAGCAGCTGCTTTTCAGAAATCTTTTCTGTCCCACTTTGATTATGAGCCCAGTACACCAGACTTTCCCAATTTTGCATGCTCTCCAGTTCAAAAGAACTGCCTAATCCCACAAAAAAATCCGTGCTGTGACCAAGCCTCGCAAATAATTCATCCATAATCTGAATAGAGGGCATTTGATCTCCTCTTTCAATTCTAGATATGCTACTTATCGAGCATATTCCTTCTGCCAGCTCTTCCTGCGTCAGCTTAGCTCTTCTTCTAAGCTCTCCTAAAACTTCCCCTAATTGATAATACACCATAATCTTGTCCTCCTTGTTTTTTAATACAGTGCAAAAATAATGGTAGCAATTATGGAAATTTATAGTCATAAAAACTGTTTTTATATTTTTGTTTGTTTTCAACAAAACGAAAAGCCTCTCCATTTAGAGAGGCTCTTCATATTAAGGGGAAAATGAATTTATAACTACTTCTCTATTAGAGAAATGTTATCGATACATACTCTGTGCTTGTCGTTAATAACTGTTCCATCAACAGCACCGAGACAAATGCTAAGGAAGCTTTCAGCATCAGTTTCTGCTTCCATTGTAAACTCTACCTTGTATGTCTTGTAATCACTAGTTAAATCAACTGTTAAATCCTCTGAGTATACAGGCCATCCCAGACCTTCTCCACCCTGCATGATAGCGCGAAGCTTTCTGTTGATATCTGACTTGGCATCGAATTGAAGCTCATACTTCTTGCCCTTCTCAAGTAAAACGTTGTTCTGCTTAACCTGAATCTTCCAATCCTGATCTCCAGTTGCCTCGATTGAGAGGTCAAGTGCGTTATCCTCAGAAAGTGAATCTACTACATAGCTAGCACTTGCTGAAGAATCTACATATACCTCGTAGCCGCTTAGTCCGGCATTGAAGCTTCCATTCTTAATCATAACATCCTCTTCTATGCGGACATTATCAAGGTAATACTCACCATCTTTATCAAATGCAAACTCGAGATTATTTTTGCCGTTGCCCTTGAAGGCCAATGTCACATTACCTGTTCCAGCTTCAAAATCATAGCTTGCGCCATCAAGTCTTACGCTGTACGCATTGGTTGCTTCCATATCAAAGCTGAGTACATACTCTCCACCCTTAGGCATGCCAAGTCCATACTGACCTGCTAAAAATGCATTGCTTCTGCCTCCATCAACTTTCACATGGAGTCTTCTGTTATCTGAAAGAGGTGTTACCTCATATGTAACATTTTCTATTTCCTCATCGGTAAACTCCCATGATCCCATATGGAGCTTGCCTTCCTGGAACTTGGAATTGTATACATAGTTTCCATCCGCAAGAACTGTCGACGCAGATGAGCCATCACCCTCAGCTGTTCTCTCTAGACGAACATTGGTGATATATACTGTCTCGCAGCTTCCCTGATGACCCATATTAAACTCAAGTCTTCCGTAAGGATCATCTGCCTCAGTCATATCAAAATCAAAGGTGTATGTCTGTCTCTCGGTTGTGAGATCAAGGGATGTATCAGCGAGGTAACGAATCCATCCTGCCTCAGGTGCAGTGACAGCTGTCTTCATCTTACGATTTCCTGATGCCCAAGCATCAAAGGTCAATCTGTACGAAGAACCCTTAAACATAGACATCTTGGACTGAATCAGCTGAACTGCGTAATCCTCTGTTCCCTCTGCGGTAGAGGAAATAACTATCATATTATCCTTGATTTCAGCCTCTCCAGCTCCATCCTTTGCAATGAGGAACTTCCAATCCTGTTCATCTGTAAGATCCTCAGCAACCTCAAAGTTAGCGTTATTTACGTAGTTTCCATCAGCATTAGGCTCGCGGAATGTAACAACCTTGACAGGCTTTTCAACATTTTCGTCATATGAATCCTGCTGATATACCTTTACATAATCAATCTGCATGCTGGCTGCATCGAAATCTGTTGAAGCATCAGGATTTCCAGGCCAGTTTCCACCAACTGCAAGATTAAGAATCATGTAGAAGGGCTGATCAAAGGGTGCGGGGAAGGTAACCTCTCCAAGTCCCTCTGTCACCGAATACCAATCCTTAGCTCTATAGTAAATATTTCCATCCACGTACCAAATAATCTCTCCGGGCTTCCAATCAACTGCGTAGGTATGGAATTCCTTTGAAAAATCTGTTCCGTTCTTCAGGGTGTATATTCCCTGGCTCTCATTGTGAGGATTACCATAGTGAATGGTTCCGTATGCCTGCTTGGTTCCATCTCCGAGAACCTCAGCGATATCAATCTCTCCACATCTAGGCCACTGTCCATAGAGATTCTCGTCTGTGGGCATCATCCAAAATGCAGGTAAAAAGCCTTTTCCTGCTGGCATCTTGATACTCGCCTCATAATAGCCATAAGTAAAATCATGCTTGCCCTGTGTGTTTACACGACCTGATGTGTATGTTCCATCAGCATTCTTGATAGGCTTTAACACAAGCTTACCGTTTTCAACGTAGATATTATCCTCTGAGTCTACGTATTCCTGTAACTCATTATTAACCCAACCAGGCTCATGGAGCTCGACATTCCAATCATCGCGATTAAATGTGTCAAAATTATCCTCCCATACGAGATTGTAGCCATCAAGCTTTACGTCTGTACCCTGAGGAGCAAGTACATCCTCAGCAACCTCTAAAGGCTCTTCCTCTACTATCTCATCGTCTGTCTCTGGCGCGGGAGCAGGTGCAGCCTGCTGTCCACATCCAACAAGTGAAAATACTGTTGCTGCTGCAATTAAGCTCGCTAAAACTTTTCTCTTCATTTTACCCTCCATTAATATTCATTTTCCCTTGAAATAGTCTTTTAACTAAGCTACATTATGCTACTATTATGTAAATTTATTTTTTGTTTTTGTGTTATTTTTGTATAAAAAGTGATATTATGTATTTGTTGTATTTTTAGAATAAGGGGACAAAGACTATGGAAAATTTTTCATCAGCTGCCAGCCGTGCAATTACTTATAAGGAATATGTTCAACGCGAGGAGATGTTTGAGAGAACCTCTTATAGCGAGGAGCTTGGCTTCTACTCATACGTTATGGAGGGTGATATCCACAAAATGGAGGAGCTCACTAGGGAGAGTCTATTAAACAAGCGTGAGGGCTGGGGTGTTCTTTCTGATAACCCTCTTCAAAACCTAAAGTATCACTTTGTTATAACCACAGCCATGATAGCCAGATACTGTGCATCTAGTGGAATGGCTCTTCAAACTGCGTATAATCTCAGCGATTACTATATTTTTAAAGCCGATAAATGTAGAACTGAGCAAGCAGTCGCTGACCTACATACAGAAATGGTTTTGGAATATACCAAGCATATGCACGATATGCAAAAAAAGCGTATCTGCTCAGTTCACGTTGTTAAATGCGTTGACTTTATTTACAATCATCTGCACACGCGTCTCACAAATGAGAATCTCGCTCGCTTTGTTGGGGTTACTCCCGCGCATCTATCCAGACTTTTCAAGGAAGAGCTCGGCTGCACCATCAATGATTACATTATAGACAAAAAAATAGAGACAGCAAAAAATATGCTGCTCTATTCTGATTATTCCATTATTGATATATCAAATGTCCTGGCTTTTCCCAGCCAGAGCTATTTTACCTCTGTCTTCAAAAAACAAACTGGCTTCACCCCGCGTGCTTTTAGACAGAACAATGCTCAGTCTAAGCTTTCTTTCTCATAAACCATTCCTTCATGGTTGAGAATACCTTGATTAGCTCATCCTCTGTGATGATGTAGGGCACCATTGAATACATATAATTTAGGAAGGGGCGTGCAAAAACGCCTCTTTCATATGCAAATTGTTGGTAGCCGTCAAGAGTAGATGCGTCATATACCTCCACGCAACAGCACCCTCCCATGATACGTACTTCCTTGATTTTAGGATCAGAAAAGCCTTCCATCTCACGTCTGGTAATCTCTTCTATGTGCTTTATTTTAGACATATAATCTTCTGCCTCAAAAATCTCTATAGATTTTAATGCAACGGCACAGGCCAGTGCATTGCCCATAAAGGTGGGTCCATGCATTAGTGCGTGATCTGGATTGTCATCATAGAAACCATCATATACCTTTTTATTTGCCACAGTTGCAGCATGTCCAATGTGACCGCCTGTTAATGCTTTTCCTAAAACTATTATGTCTGGCAGCACCAAATCGGCTACAAATCTGTTACCGGTTCTTCCAAAGCCTGTCGCTACCTCGTCAAAAATAAGAAGTACATCATATTTATCGCAAAGCTCTCTGGCTCTCTGCAAAAATGAGATATCGTACATTCTCATTCCGCCAGCACCCTGTAACAGCGGCTCAACCAAAAAGCAGTTTAATCTATCATGATATTTTTCAAAGGCTTCCTCGAGAGCGTCTATATTCGTAGGAATATGAGCTATGTGGGGACTTTTTCCATAGGCGTTGAGTACGAAATGATAGTCCTCGTCATCTCCTACCTCCATAGTCTTGAAGGTGTCTCCGTGATAAGCGTGCTCTAGAGATAGCACCATGGTTCTATCCATATCACCGCGATTTACATAGTATTGAAGTGCCATTTTTAGAGCTACCTCTACTGCTACGCTTCCTGAATCAGAAAAAAAGCAGTAGTCCAAATCTCCTGGCAAAATCTCTGCTAATTTGTCTGAAAGCAACCGAACAGGCTCGTGAGTAAGTCCACCAAGCATTACGTGAGAAAACTTTTTTGCTTGATTGCAAATGGCTTCTGTAAGTACTGGATGCTTGTAGCCATGAATTACACTCCACCAAGACGATACTGAGTCAATCATCTTGTTATCTTTTGTATATAAGTAAACCCCTTCGGCATCTATTATCTCGTAGGGGTTTTTCATTGTTTTCATTTGTGCGTAAGGATACCAAATCATTATTTATTCTCTCTTTATTTTTTCTCTTTGTTCAATCCACTTCACAGTATCTAAATCTATACCTTTTTGACACAACTGACGCAACCATTCAAGTGAATTAGGTATCGGTGTCCCTGCTCAGACAGCGCGTCAGGCTGTGCAAACTCACAGTCTGCGCCTTGCAATTTATTGGCAACCACTACAATGCGGTCGCTCACTGTTCAATCCATTTCACAGTTCGCTCGATTTGCCGTCCATGGCAAATCGC
>JAZRXQ010000143.1:0-2342 GCA_045600305.1 Lachnospiraceae bacterium | reverse complement strand
TCATCTACAAGAAGGTCTCTTGCGAAGTTAAGGACTACTGTTGAAGGCTTCATCATAGCGATTGCCTCTGCAGAAATCATACCCTTTGTTGAATCTAAAAGAGGAACGTGGATTGTGATGTAATCGCACTCCTTATAAATTGTCTCGGGATTATCAATGTGCTTAACGTCACGTGAAAGTGACCATGCAGCATTTACAGACACATAAGGATCATATCCGTAAACTTCCATTCCAAAGTGACGAGCTGCATTAGCTACAAGTACACCGATTGCCCCAAGTCCAATAACTCCAAGTTTCTTGCCCTTAAGCTCTGTTCCTGCAAAATTCTTTTTCTGCTTCTCAGCTGTCTTTGCAATATCTGCGTCATCCTTGTCAGAGATACACCAGTTGATACCGCCAACTACATCTCTTGCTGCAAGAAGCATTCCTGCAAATACTAACTCCTTAACACCATTTGCATTAGCACCAGGTGTATTAAATACTACGATACCCTTATCTGCACACTTATCAAGAGGGATATTATTAACTCCTGCTCCTGCTCTAGCGATACATTTAAGGTTCTCAGGTAAATCTAAATCGTGCATAGCTGCTGAACGTACAAGTACTGCATCAGCATCTGCCATATCATCTACTCTATTGTAGTCAGCTGTAAGTCTATCAAGACCAACAGGTGAAATAGGATTGAGACAATTATACTTAAACATTATGCGTTCTCCTCCTCAAACTTCTTCATGAACTCAACGAGCTTCTCTACACCCTCGATAGGCATAGCGTTGTAGATTGATGCTCTCATACCACCAACTGATCTATGTCCCTTGAGGTTTACAAAGCCAGCCTCTGTTGACTCCTTAACGAACTTGGCATCTAACTCATCATTGCCTGTTACGAAAGGAACATTCATGAGTGATCTATCCTCAGGTACTACTGTTCCCTTGAACATCTTTGACTGATCAAGGAAATCGTATAAAATCTTAGCCTTCTTCTCGTTGTTAGCCTTGATTGCCTCAAGTCCACCCTGCTTCTTGATCCACTTGAATACCTTGCCACAGATATAGATTGTGTAGCAGGGAGGTGTATTGTAGAGTGAATCATTATCTGCCTGTGTTTTCCACTTGAGCATGGTAGGTGTTCCAGGGAGACAATCATCTGTGATGAGGTCTTCTCTGATGATTGCGATTACACAACCAGCAGGTCCAACGTTTTTCTGAACTCCACCATATACTACAGCGTATTTTGATACGTCAATAGGCTCTGAGAGGAAGCAAGATGAAACATCAGATACTAAGTCTACGCCCTTGGTATTGGGAAGAGTCTTGAACTTGGTTCCATAAATTGTATTATTCTCGCAGATGTATACATAGTCCATATCATCTGTGATAGCTAAATCTGAGCAATCAGGAATGTATGAGAATGTCTTGTCTGCTGAAGATGCAAGCTCAACAGCCTCTCCGTAAAGCTTAGCCTCCTGATATGCCTTCTTAGCCCACTGACCTGTTACAATATAACCAGCCTTTTTATTCTTCATCATGTTCATGGGAACCTCTGCAAAGAACTGGCTAGCTCCACCCTGAAGGAATAATACCTTGTAGTTATCAGGGATGTTCATGATATCTCTTAAATCCTGCTCTGCATCTTTGATGATCTTGTCGTATACCTTAGATCTGTGGCTCATCTCCATAACTGACTGGCCACATCCCTCGTAATCCATCATCTCTGCTGCTGCTGCTTTTAATACTTCCTCGGGAAGCATTGCAGGTCCTGCACTAAAATTAAATACTCTGCTCATTTTTTATCTCTCCTTTTAATAATAATTATTATTCTACTTCAGATCCTCAGCGGAAAATGCCTCACTTATAGGCTTGCCTGGTGCAACCATAGGCCATACCTTGTCGTCTGAATCGATGATACAGTCAATTACTACTGGCTGTCCCTTGGTATTTAAGGCTTCATCAAAGGCTTTTTCAAACTCTTCTCTTGTTGTAACTCTATAAGCCTTGGCTCCCATTGCCTCTGATAGTTTAACATAATCTACGCCATCGTCAAGTACGGTTGCCGAGTAATGTTTGTCATAGAAAAGTGTCTGCCACTGGCGAACCATTCCAAGCACGTGATTATTGATAACTACTTCAATGAGGTTAAGTCCTTCCCTTGCAGCTGTCATAATCTCGTTGCAATTCATTCTAAAGCAACCATCACCAGCTACATTGATAACTGTCTTGTCTGGATTAGCTGTCTTGGCTCCGATTGCAGCACCAAGTCCATAGCCCATAGTTCCCAATCCACCTGATGTAAGTAGCTGTCTGGGGCTCTTATACTTGTAGAACTGTGCTGCCCACATCTGG
>JAZRXQ010000142.1:0-6189 GCA_045600305.1 Lachnospiraceae bacterium | reverse complement strand
TATTATCCAGATACGGGATTACTCATATCAGCACTTGACGAAGAAGCACAGGAAGATTTGCGTGTAAATAAAAATCTAGGTGTTTACAAGGGTGCACTATATGAGAATTTTGTAGCTGAGGCTTTTATAAAACAGGGATTAGGACTGTTTTACTACAAAAAAGAGAATTCCACTTTAGAGGAGGATTTTTTTGTTAGATCTAAAGATGAGTTATTGCCTGTTGAAGTTAAATCGAATAATGCCAGATCCAAATCCTTAGCTTCATTAATAAAAAATGAAAATTATAGTGATATTAAAAATGGAATTAAACTCGGTGATTTTAATATAGGATATGCGAATCATATCTATACATTTCCATATTTCTGTGCATTTATGATTAAAGCCTTTGTTAATAATTTGGATTTAAGAAACTAATTTCCAGTATTCTTATAGAATCTAAGACAGTAAATGGAAATAGCTCGTCAACTACTGTTTCTGCAGCAAAGGGTGACCGTATCAAAGTCCGGGCCCTACGTTGTTGATGAGTGAAAATCGCCCTCCAGCAAGCACGAAAAAAGGAAGTCCAAATGGACTTCCTTTTCGCGCTAGCGAGAGGGGGATTCGAACCCTCGACACCGCGGGTATGAACCGCGTGCTCTAGCCAACTGAGCTATCTCGCCATATTTTATTATCTGTGGAGATATTCCACAAAAATGGGACCTACAGGGCTCGAACCTGTGACCCTCTGCTTGTAAGGCAGATGCTCTCCCAGCTGAGCTAAGATCCCATTCGACTCGGTCTTTCAACCGACTTGAATAATATATAATGGATTGAATAAGTTGTCAACCTTTTTTTTATTTTTTCAGAATATTTTTAGATTTACAAGTAGCATATAGACTGCCGTACTGACACCAATAGACACGAGTGTATTTCTCCATTTAAAATGTAAGATCATGGCAATTACTATACCGATTGCCTCGGGAATACCATGTGTGCCTGACGCAAAGTCAACACCGCTTACACAGTAGACTAACAGCAGGCTCATAAGAGCAGGAGGGAGCACCTTCCCTAGATATTCTACCCAGGAAGGCAGCTTTCCGCCTCGGTCAAATATGATAAAGGGCAAAACTCTAATTAGGATAGTCACCGCAGATGCTATAGCTATTATTAAGATTGAATTAATTGTATTATTCATATGTAAAACCTTAAATTGCACGGGTCATATTTGGCTCGTGTTTTTATTTTAATAAAAATATTATTTATCACGTACCTTTATATTTTTTTGTAGGATTAAAAGTATTACTGAAACTACGATTAGGGCAGGTATTAAAAAGTTGTCTGGACCAAGGAAAACTAAAGCTACAATAGTGACACCAAAGCCTATAAACGCAGGTAAATGGGATTTGTTATTTTTCCACTGCTCAACAACTAATACTGCAAAAAGTGCAGTCATCACAAAATCGATTCCTTTAAGAGAAATGTTGATTAGACTTCCGAGAGAAGCTCCTATTATTGAGCCTATAATCCAGTAGCACTGATTCATAGCAGATGTAACTAGATAGTATGTGTGTTCATCGACATCACTTGGAATTTTGGGTTTACCAGATAGCAACGCAAAGGTCTCGTCCGTAAGCGCAAATATCAGATACCATTTCTTTTTTCCGCTACCTCTGTACTTACTAATCATAGATAAGCCATAGAAGAAGTGCCTAAAATTTAATAGGAAAATTAAAATCGCAACCTGCCATAGTGCTGCCTGGTTGGCTAGCAATGACACACATAAAATCTGTGCGCTGCCTGCATAGATAAATATTGACATCCCTAGCGCCCAAAGAGCATTATATCCAGCCTCAGCTAATAGGATGCCAAAGGCAATGCCCAAGAAAACGTATCCGGTTAATACTGGTATGGTAGCTGGAAATGCCGCTTTTATAGCGGTTGATATTTTATTACTTTTATTATTGTTTTTACTCGTAATATTCATATTATTAGATTGCCTATCTGTTAGTTGAGTGCTAATATACCACAGACAAGAGAAAAAGTACACTTAATCTCTTATAGAAGATTGGACGTGTATTTTATTTTGACAATCTCTTGACTATTCTATTTCGTAATGAGAAAATAATAGAGACAGAATTTTCACGGAGGTGACTTATGAGCAAAGAAGAGTGGAAACAGGCAGGAACTAATCTAGGTCATGCATGGAAAGATTTTGGAAAGGCAGTAGTACGTTCTGCAGATCGAGTAATAGAAAAAGCAAAGGATGATGAAAAAGCTGATCCAAATATCGTTGAAGAGCCTAATTCAACAGTTTTTAGTGATGGAACCTGGAAAAAGACATTTAAGGGATTAGGCAATGCATTTCTTGATGTAGGAGAGGCTACAGTTAATTCTGCCTCAGAGATAATTGAGGACTAGTTCTTTACTATAAGGATTACACGATGAAGGATATCAATGAAATAAAAAAATATATAGCTACGGGCGCATTAGATGACAGGATTAAGGAAATCTATGTTGATGAGGCTTGTATTGACTACAATCGCAAGCGTTACTCATGTGCAATTGATAGATTTATAGAGCTTTTTCCTGAGGAGAGTGAAGTAGAGCTTTTCAGTGCGCCTGGGCGAAGCGAGGTATGTGGCAATCATACAGATCATCAGAATGGGAGGGTGCTTGCTACATCCATTAATCTTGACGCAATAGCAATAGTAGCCAAAACCAATGACGATACAATAAGGCTTGTATCAGGAGATTTCCCTATTGAGACTATTGATACAAGAGACCTAGAGCTTAAAGAAAACGAAAAAAATACAACGACAGCTTTAATTCGCGGAGTAGCAAATGGGCTGGTAAAAAGGGGCTATAGTGTAGGTGGCTTTAAGGCATATATCACCAGTGATGTTTTGATGGGTGCAGGTATGTCATCTTCAGCAGCCTTTGAGAGCTTGATAGGAACTATTCTATCAGGACTCTACAACGATATGAGAGTGAGCTCAATTGAGATAGCCCAGATTGGTCAGTTTGCAGAAAATGTTTATTTTGGCAAGCCCTGTGGGCTGATGGATCAGATGGCATGTAGCGTTGGCGGTATGGTTTATATTGATTTTGCCGACAAAAATAGCCCTTTGGTAGAAAAAGTAGCGAGCGATTTTGAAAAGGCTGGGCTTAGCTTGTGTATCATTGATACCAAGGGGTCGCACGCAGATTTGACTCCTGATTATGCGGCAATTCCAGAGGAGATGAATAGCATAGCACAAGCATTGGGCAAGGAGCATTTAAGAGAAGTAGCTGAACAGGATTTTTATGAAGCCATTCCAATGCTGCGTGAAAAGGTGTCGGGGCGAGCTGTACTTAGGGCGATTCATTTTTATCAAGAGGAAAAGAGAGTAGAGACAGCTGTACATGCGCTTCGTTCGTCCGATTATTCTGAATTCCTTAAAATTATTCAGGCAAGCGGAGATTCCTCAGCCAAATACCTTCAGAATATTTATAGCCCCAAGGATATATATTCTCAAGCTGTCACCGTAGCACTAGCGGTGTCTCAGAGTATAATTGGGACTGATGGCGTGTGCCGTGTTCATGGTGGTGGCTTTGCTGGAACTATTCAGGCATTTGTAAAAAATGAGGCTGTTTTAGATTACAAGAACAAAATAGAGGCGATTTTTGGAGAAGGTGCTTGCCATGTTCTTAAGGTGCGTCCCTTTGGGGGAATAGAAGTATTGGGATAAAAAACGCATTACTATGTAACTCGTGCCAATTGTGGAGGTTTAGATGAAGATTTTAGTTACCGGAGGAGCAGGATACATTGGTAGTCATACCTGTGTGGAGCTCCTAGAATGCGACTATGAGGTCGTTATAGTAGATAATCTATATAATGCCAGCGAAAAGGCAGTAGACAGAATAAAAGAGATTACAGGCAAGAAACTTACCTTCTATAATGCAGATATCAGAGATTATGAGGCTATGAGTGAGATTTTTGCAAAGGAAAAGCCAGCTGCGGTTATTCATTTTGCTGGACTCAAGGCAGTAGGTGAGTCCGTTGAGAAGCCTTTAGAGTATTATGAAAACAATATTGCAGGAACTCTTAATCTCTGTAAGGCTATGAGAGAAAATGATTGCAAAAATATTATTTTCTCATCCTCTGCGACAGTCTATGGAAATCCTGCATTTATTCCTATTACAGAGGAGTGCCCTAAGGGGATATGCACCAACCCCTACGGCTGGACCAAGCATATGCTTGAGCAGATACTTACCGATTTACATACGGCAGATACTAAATGGAATGTGATTTTACTTCGCTATTTTAATCCAATTGGAGCACATAAAAGTGGCAAGATTGGTGAGGACCCTAAGGGAATTCCCAATAACCTGCTTCCTTACGTGGCACAGGTTGCAATTGGAAAACACCCTTACGTAAGAGTATTTGGCAATGATTATGACACTCCTGATGGAACAGGTGTAAGAGACTATATCCATGTAGTAGATTTGGCAAAGGGTCATGTCAAGGCAATTGGCAAGCTAGTGGAAAATCCTGGTGTTAAAACTTATAACCTTGGCACAGGAAATGGATATAGTGTGCTTGACGTAATAAATGCCTTTAGTAAGGCTTGCGGCAAGGAGATTCCCTATCAGATTATGGAACGACGCGCTGGTGATATAGCGACCTGTTATTCAGATGCTACTCTTGCCAAGAAAGAGCTTGGCTGGGAGGCTATGTACGGAATAGATGAAATGTGTGCAGATTCGTGGAGATGGCAGTCAACTAATCCTAACGGATACGCTGATTAGTATAGAGGTAGCTTATAGACAAGAACAAAGTATTTTGTTTTTTTTATTGACAAAATTTATAACAAGTGATAGATTTTGCTTATAGATGAGCAAAGGCGTTCCTATTTAGGGACGCCTTATGTTTTTATAAAAGAGTTGTGATGTATATTTAATAGGGAATTTATCTAGAGGAGCAAAGGCGCTTGTGTTTATACATGAGCGCCTTTTTGTTATTTATATTGAAAAAGAAGGAGGTCGAAAGCAATGAAGCAGCTAGAGCAGCAGCTACTAAAACACACAGATAAGATTAACGATTTGTTGGCCCGCTACGGAGTAAAATTTGGAATCTATAAAAATGGTACATTTAAGGAGCAATTATTTCCTTTTGATGCGATACCGAGAATTATAGAACATGCAGAATTTGAAATGTTAGAGAAGGGGCTAAAACAGAGAGTTAAGGCCCTTAATTTATTTTTAAAGGACATTTATTCTGAGAAGAAAATCGTAAAAGATGGCGTGGTGCCAGAAGATTTCATTTTTGCATCCTCTGGTTATATGGCAGAGTGCGAGGGCGTAACACCTATAAAGGATGTTTACTCGCATATATCTGGTATTGACTTAGTTAAGGGCAAAGACGGTGAGTGGTACATATTAGAGGACAATCTAAGAGTTCCGTCTGGAGCATCTTATCCTATGATTGCCAGAGACCTGTGCAGAAAGAGTTCGCCTGAGACTTTCCACAACATGAAGCTTGTGGACAACAGAAACTATGCCGAGCTACTCAGAAAGACCATGGATTATGTCAATGCCGGAGGACACACAGTAATCCTGACACCTGGTAGATATAATGCTGCATATTTTGAACACTCGTATTTGGCAGAGCAGACAGGCGCCCACTTAGTTAGCGGGTCTGAGCTTTTTGTAGAAAACGATTTTCTATATTATGACAGTGCCAGTGGTGCCAAGGAGAGAGTAGGTGCAGTGTATCGTAGAATTTCAGATGAGTACCTTGACCCTATGAACTTTAACCCTGAGTCACTCATAGGTATTCCTCATATCTATGATGTATTTAGAAAAGGAAATGTTGCATTACTCAACGCACCTGGTAATGGTGTGGCAGATGATAAGGGAATTTATTATTTTGTGCCCAAAATGGTCAAGTACTATCTTGATGAAGAACCAATTCTTAAAAATGCGCCTACATATCTACCCTTCTATGAGGAGGATATGAAATATGTTCTAGACAAATTTGATGATTTGGTACTAAAGGATGTGGCAGAGGCTGGTGGATATGGTGTTGTGTTTGGAAACACTATGACTGCCAAGCAAAAAGAAGATTTTATAGAGTTATTAAAGGCAGAGCCTCGCAGATTTATAGCGCAAGAGGTTATTGATTTCCAGGATTTAGATATTCTAGACGAGGGTGAGATTGTGCCTAGAAAG
>JAZRXQ010000141.1:0-8597 GCA_045600305.1 Lachnospiraceae bacterium | reverse complement strand
ATGCATCTCAGAAAAAGCAATCTTCTTAACAAAATCTATCGTAAGCCGATGTTCTTCCTCGGTCTCGCCGGGGAAGCCTGCAATCACATCTGTCGTTATGGCGGGATTATCAAAATTCTCCCTAAGCAACTGCACACTATGATAAAACTCATCTGTAGTATAGTGCCTGTTCATCCTCTTAAGCACAGTGTCACAGCCAGATTGAAGCGACATATGAAAATGAGGGCATAGCTTTTTTACTTTACCAAGTCTAAAAGCAAATTCCTCATCTACTGCTCCAGGCTCAAGAGAGCCGAGACGTATTCTATCAATACCATCTATAGCTGCTATGGCTTCTATCACGTCTACTAAAGTCTTTTTTTCTCCTGAAACTTTAGAAAACTCTGATTCTAATCCATAGCTAGTAAGGTGAATACCAGTGAGTACAACCTCTTTAAAGCCAAGCTCGGCAAGTCTATTAGCTTCTTCTATTATAGACTGTGGACTACGGCTTCTGATTCGCCCTCTGGCATAGGGTATTATACAATAGGTACAAAACTGATTGCACCCATCCTGTATCTTCATGTAAGCTCTTGTATGCTCTACGCTGGTTGTTGGACCAAATTCGTCAAAGCTAAGTCCACGCTCGTTGATATCTATTGCAGAGATTATAGTGCGATTATCATGCTCGGTATCCTCATTCTCAAAATACTGTGTTAATACCTCTACTATCTCCTGCTTTTTATCATTGCCTATGACAATATCTACCGACTCCATAGCAGCTACAATCTCTGGGGTAGCCGTCTGCACATAGCATCCACAGGCCACTACAACTGCCTTAGCATTCATAGCCTTAGCGCGATTAAGCATCTGTCTGGACTTCCTATCAGCAATAGCAGTAACCGAGCAAGTATTGATGACGTAGATATCCGCCACCTCATTAAACTGAACTATCTCTAAACCAGCATCGATAAGCCTGGACTCCATCATCTGAGTCTCATATGAATTTACCTTGCAGCCCAAGCTGTGAAGAGCCGCTTTTTTTCCTCTTAACATAAATCTAATTTCTGCACATCCCATAGACAGTGCTTTACTTGGCAATTACCACTTCGACTGTCTCTATGGCTGTCTTAACTAATTCCTCTATTTTGCCCTGAAGTCTAACCTCTGATTTTTCAATAGACTTAAGGGTAGGCTTGGTAACTGGATGCTTTGCGACAAAAATTGTACAGCAATCCTCAAAAGGTAAAATCGATGTCTCATAGGCTCCTATTTTAAGCGACACATCGACGATGTCCTGCTTGTCAAAAGCGATGAGTGGTCTATATACAGGAAGATTACATACTGCGTTAGTTGTAAGAAGTGACTGCATAGTCTGGCTTGCAACCTGGCCTATAGACTCTCCTGTAATCAGTCCCAAGCATCCGCTCTCATTCGCAAAATGCTCTGCAATCTCCATCATGTATCTTCGCATAATAATAGTGAGCTGATCATGAGGGCAGTGCTCGTATATCGCCAGCTGCACATCAGTAAAATTAACGATATTAAGCTTAATAGGTCCGGAATACTTAGCAACTATCTTTGCCAAATCAACAACCTTTTCCTTGGCACGCTCTGATGTATAGGGAGGCGCATGGAAATATGTTGCCTCAAGCTTGACTCCACGTTTTGCAACCATATATCCTGCAACAGGAGAATCTATTCCTCCTGAGAGAAGTAACATTGCTTTTCCTGCAGAGCCAACGGGCATACCGCCAGGACCTGGTATAGACTTGGAGTAAATATTAATATGATTTCTTATCTCAATATTGATACTGACATCAGGGTTACGAACATCAACTGTAAGAGTGGGATGCGCATCTAATATCTTACCACCCATCTCCGCTGCCAGCTCCATAGAATCCATAGGATAATTTTTCCTGGCACGACGACAAAATACCTTAAACGAAAAATCCTTGTTCTCATACTCCTGGTCGATAAAATCACATACTATCTTTGCCAAATCATCAAACCCATTGTCATCTACCTGAAGCATAGGACAAATTGCAACAAGGCCAAAGACCTTTTGAAGAGCCTCTATAACCTCATCATAATCGTATTCACTAAGGCAGTGCACATAGATTCTGCCATCCTCCTTGCAGACCTTAAACTCTCCATCTACTGGCTCTATAGCCTCTCTGACTCTAGAAAGAAGACAGTCCTCAAAGATAAACTTATTCTTACCCTTAACTCCAATCTCTCCATATTTTAATAAAAATGACTGATACCTCATAACAATCTCCTAGCGTATTCTCTCTATTTTCAAACTTATAATCTAATATCTCGTGAATTTGCGAAGCGTAGGTATTAGCTCCTTCAACACATCTATACAGTAATCAACCTGTTCTGTAGTATTCTCATAGCACAGAGAAAATCTAACTGTGGAATCAAGTAAATCTTCTCGTACTCCGATTGCCTTTAACGTGCCCGAGATTGCCGGATGATTAGATGAGCAGGCACTTCCTGTTGACACATAAATATCCTTGTCCTCAAGGGCATGCAGTAGTACCTCTGCCCTTATCTTTTCAAAAGAAGCACTGATTACATGAGGTGCAGCCCCACGCTCACCACTACTATGATCAGCACCGTTTATAGTAACGCCCTCTATCTCTGACAATCTACCTATAAAGTATTCTCTCAGCTCATAGAGCTTTGATACTCTATCAGAAAAATCTCTGTCATAAATAAGCTCTGCTGCCTTGGCAATACCAGCTATTGCTGCTACGTTTTGGGTTCCGGAGCGCATATCCTTTTGCTGTCCCCCACCGTATATTATAGGCTTTACCTTAGTCTTTTCTTTGATATATAAAAAACCACTACCCTTGGGACCATGTAATTTGTGTCCACTGACAGAGAGCATATCTATGTCCAGCTTCTTAGGAACTACAGACAGCTTACCAAAGGACTGTATAGCATCTACATGTATAAGAGTCTTAGGATTAGCAGCTCTAACTATCTTAGCAATCGCCTCAATAGGCTCTATTGTACCAATCTCATTATTGACATGCATAACAGACACTAAAATAGTATCCTCTCTAATTGCAGCTCTTAGTGCTTCTAAGTCGACAACTCCCTCACTATCAACTGGTAAAAATGTTATCTCATAGCCCTGCTTTTCCAGATACAAAAGGGGATTGTAAACAGATGCATGCTCTATTCTTGTAGAGATAATGTGCTTGCCCATTCTACTATTAGACAAAGCCGCACCTATTAGAGCCATATTATTACTCTCTGTGCCACCTGACGTATAGATTATCTCTGAGGGCTTACACTTCATTATCCTGCAAAGCGTATCTGTTGCTTCTTTTATATATCGTTCTGCCACTACACCCTTGCCGTGGAGCGACGATGGATTGCCATAATCCTCGTATTGAATTTTATTCATCAGCTCAAGCACTTCTTTTTTTATCTGTGTCGTAGCTGAATTGTCAAAATAACACTCCATCTTACATCTCCAAATTCATCATTATCATAGACATAGTACAAATAGGTGCCGTGTCCGTGCGAAGAACTCTCCTGCCAAGAGAAATAAGTGTCGAATTCTCTCTTAGGCTATCAATCTCTCCTTCGTCAAAGCCACCCTCTGGACCAATGAACACTCCTATGGAATCCATTGATTTTAATTCAGACATCACCCTTCTGGTCCCATCCATTCCATTTTCATTCTCGTAAGGCACCATCCTAAGTGACATTGTATCAAAATATTTCTTTGCTTCCTTGAAGCTCATTACATCATGAATCTGAGGGATTATACTCCTCTTTGACTGCTTGGCTGCGGCTCTCGCAATCTCCTGCCAGCGGGCTATTTTTTTATCCGCTTTTTTAGGGTCTATTTTTACGACGCAGCGTTTCATCTCCACAGGGATTATCTCATACACTCCAAGCTCCACTGTCTTCTCGATAACCGTCTCCATCCTGTCTCCCTTGGGGATTCCCACAAAGAGATAGACCTTTGACGTAAGCTCCATTGACGCCACATCGGCCTCGTCAATTTTTAATACTACTGCTTCGTCACCTACAGTATCAATACTACAGATATAATCCACTCCTGCATCTGAGCTTATGCGAACCACCTCGCCTGGCTTCATGCGCAGGACATTCTTGATATGGTTCACATCACTTCCTGTAATGGTTATCTGATTGCTATTCTCATTTACTTGATTTTCTTCTACAAAGAAATGAAACAATGTACTAGCTCCTATTCGTTTATCGCAACTATTTAAAACAGTTACAGCTTACCAATAATCAAGGTATCATATTATAGCATAATTCGCAATTATTTGGTAATCCCCAAAAAAAATTACATTTGCCAACAATTTCCCCTTTTTGAAAAATCTATTACGGCACAATTTCGAGCTGAAGATACTTCTCGATATATGGTTCATGTGCTATACCTTCAAAACTTGTTGGTGCAACTTCTCTGATACCAGCTCCGATAATCTTATATTTCTGGTCAGAACCAAGAAGAAATTCACACTCATAAGGAAACCTTGAGAATTTCTTGATATATGATCCTTTAACAATACCTGAGGGGGCATATATCTCGAGTGTGTAATCTCCAAAGCCAGCAGTAACTGCATGGTCTATAGTTGTGCTAATAACCTCCGGATGAGAGGTGACGGTTCCTATGGCATCTATCATATTCTCAAGGCTTGCACCTGTTGTTGTAAATCTCGAAATCTCGTTAGCATTTGTTCCACTGTAAAAAAGAGTGTCCTCATGAAGTTTTCCTCTTTGCAGTTCAAGATTTAAGTCATCACTTATCATCTTAAATAATGATAAATCTGGATGTTCTGCCACAACATCGTAATGCGCGTATTCTTCACCTTCCTCAGCAGAAACTATAGGTGCAAAATCTCCTCCTGTATAAACAAAGAGATTTTCATTATATTTTTTATCTTCAAAAATGCCAGCATTTGCCCTGTAAAAACTATCCTCCCATGAAGCGTAATTATCTATATTAGCAACAAAGTAACCACGGTTATCATAGACTGGTTCATCTCCTGCTGTTACCTCAATATGACATACACTATAGCGGCTTCCATTTGCTACAATTATGCTGGTCTTTCCCTTGGCAACTGCTCTTACTGTTCCATTATTATCAACTGTGGCAATACTGCTATCAGAGCTCCAAAATGATATATAGTCAGGGTTAGTATTCGAAAGCGCAAGAGTTGCCTCCTCACCCTGTGCAAGTGAAAGCTCGTCACAATTTAAGACTGGTGTGTCTGTGGCAAACCCTATATTATGATTCATGGCATATTTTTCAAGAGAAGAACCAAATTCACCCATGATTAAAAAGCTTGAGTCCGGAGCACTTAGAGACGATTCTGCAACATATCCAATGGCATGTTCTGCCAGTTCTGCCACATCCCCCTCAAAGGTTATATTTTTAGTATCTGCTAGACCAAATTCCTCAATTTTCCGTATCGTGGCTGGTACTGTGATTTTTTTATCTTGTTCACTTCCCAGGAATGCATTCTCCCCTATAACCTCTGTTCCTTCGGGTATCTCAAATTTTTTGTCAGATTTCCCATTAGGATAAAGCACCAGTTTTTTCTTATCTTTTGAATATAAAACTCCATCAACTGCGATGTAGTTGTTATTTTTAGGATCAACAGTGATAGCTGTTATAAAATTATCATTATCTATTCCTGCTGATACCTCCTCTACTGAGGCTGACAGATTTAATTTTGTTAACGCAGTATTTCTAAAGGCATCTGATTCGATGGTCTTTACAGTGTCTGAAAGCTGAAATTCACAAAGATTCAAGGTATCTGTTAATGCCCTCTCTCGTATGGTCAAAAGACCAGTATTGGTAATGATTTTCTGCACTGAAGCTCCTTCAAAAGCGTAAGGTGCAACAGTGGTTGTTTCAGGCAGTAGCTCATAAGTCTCATCATACTTGTTTAATGGATAGTAGAGGAGTGTTTTCATATTATCCCCATATAACACGCCATCAACAACCTTAAAGTCTGAGTCCTCATCAAAGTTAAGTTTTTCAAGTGAATACATGGTTCTGAATGCACCATAATCAATCTCTGTCACTGAGGCTGGAATGGTAAGCTCTGTGAGTGCTGTTGACTGAAAACAGCGATCACCAATGGATGTCAGGTCATTTCCTAATGTGATATTACTAAGCCCCGAGCAAAAAGCAAAGGCGCAATCCCCAAGCTTTTTGGTATTAATCTCCACATTTTCAAGACTACTACAACTAGAAAAAGCCCCTTTTTCAACCACTGACAGAATAGCAGGAAAAGTAACATTTTCTATCGAAACACAACCTGAAAAAGCGTTCTGCTTTATGATCTCTATATTTTCTGGAATCTTAAGCTCTGTTAATCCCTCACAGCGCTCAAATGCCATGGTGCTGATTTCCTTAAGCCCAGAACCAATACTAATCTGAGTAAGTCCACCACACATGCAAAAAACATAGTTACCCATGTCAGTTAGGCTATCTGGCAAGGTAAGTTCCTTGAGACTTATGCAGTAATAAAATGCTCCCTTTCCTATGGACTCTAGTCCCTCAGGAAAAGATATTTCTTTCAAGGATTCACAGCAGAAAAATGCACCATCCCCGATGCTTGTAACCTTGGCAGGAATATTGATTTCAGCAAGCTCTGAACAGTCGTCAAAGGCGTGAGCTCCGATAACCTCTATCGAATTTGGAAGTTCAACCTTCTTGATTACAATATTGCCGCGGAATGCATCACTAGCTATAGCTGTGACAGGCTTCCCATCTATAGAAGCTGGAATAACAAGCTCTGTCATCTGGTCAGATGTGTCCCTAAGTCCCGTAATTGCTATCTGGCCTCCCTCATCCCTGTAAGCAAACGTCGTCTCTGTACTTTCTGTAACCTCCTCTGTTACAGGTGCAACTGGCGCATCCACCTTCGCGGTATTACTGCCACACGAAGCCGTGATGACTGAAGTCACACAAAGTAAAGAAGCAATAATGATTTTGTTAATATTCTTTCTCATAACTCAAATCTCCTTTTTTAATCAAATGCATCATACTACAATTTGACAAATTATGTCATCTTTTTTTGTTTTAGCTTGACATCTCACTAATTACGTAGACAATATTTTTAGCTGATTAAATTAGATAAGGATGAACATTATGCTTTCAATAAACGATTTTAAAATCAATCCTGACAGACATACTAATATGACAATAACAAACCACACACTCTCGGATGGTGTCACTCTTCCGCTTCTTAGTTTTCCCATTTTAGAAAACACAGGTATAGTCCGCCACTGCTTTACCACTAGGCTTGGCGGTATTAGTGAAGGAATCTTTTCTTCTCTAAACCTTAGCTCCTCTAGAGGGGATGAAAAAGAAACCGTACTGACCAATTATAGACGCGTCGCAGAGGCACTTGATACAACTATAGATAGGATGGTCACCAGCGACCAAACCCACACCACCAATGTACTTAAGGTAGGAGAAAAAAACTGTGGTGCTGGTATTACAAAAGATAGGTCATTTACAGACGTTGATGGATTTATAACTAATGAGCCAGGTGTAGTTTTGGCAACCTTTTACGCTGACTGTGTACCATTATATTTTGTTGATCCTGTAAAAAAAGCTATAGGGCTAGCTCATTCTGGCTGGCGTGGCACAGTGAATAAAATGGGCAAAGTCATAGTGGAAGCTATGACAAGAGAATACGGTAGTGACCCTGCCGATATCATAGCCACAGTTGGACCTTCTATCTGCGTAGACTGCTACGAGGTTAGCGAGGATGTGGCAATAGAATTTGAAAAAGCTTTCCCTGATAATACCGCTGATATTCTCTTCCAGAAATCCGAAAAAAAATATCAGCTCAATCTGCAAAAAGCAAATGAACTGATATTTTTAGAAGCTGGAATCACCCCTAATCATATCGATATAGCTAACCTATGTACCTGCTGTAATCCTGAAATCTTGTTCTCTCATCGAGCAAGCCAAGGGAAACGTGGAAATCTAGGGGCATTTATGTATTTAATATAATCAATAGTAGTGACCCAGCTAGTACCACTATAACGCAAAAAAGCCGACCCACTGGGTCGGCTTAAATATGCTTATAATTACTCCTCAATGATGTAAGGCTTGATAACTTCCATGATCTCATCTACATCTGACTCAGAGTGAATAGCTAAGTCGATAGGCTTTGAAAGATCAAGCGAGAAGATACCCATGATTGACTTTGCGTCGATAACATATCTACCAGAGATAAGATCAAAGTCAAAATCAAATGCTGTAATAGCATTGACGAAGTTCTTAACCTTGTCAATTGAATTAAGTGAAATCTGTACTGTCTTCATAATATAAAATCCTCCCAAGTATATATCGGGGTGTACTCGTGTCTCATAATCTAAATCACAAATAACACCTCATAATCTAGTTGCAATTCTACTCGTTTTTAGAAAATATGTCAACTGTTAGGAAGCAAAATGATCGGGTAAATTTACTGTAGGGAATTAAAAAACAGAACACTCCTGAAACTCTATCATTAGAATCTTAAGATTCCCTTATTATACCAGATTATTATTTTTTTACAAATCCCATATATGATGTCTAATTGCGACAACCTTTT
>JAZRXQ010000140.1:0-43061 GCA_045600305.1 Lachnospiraceae bacterium | reverse complement strand
GAGCCAATTTTAGCAAAGGGCACAGTTAAGAAATGACAAACAGAAGACTATACCTGGCACCGCTCGAAGAAGTGACAGGATTTATTTTTAGAAATGCATTATGTGAGATTTTTGGAGGAGTAGATAAATACTTCACTCCTTTTGTGATGCCCACTCAGAAAAAAATTCTAAGGACGCGCGAAAAAAGAGATATTTCGCCAGAAAATAATAGAGTTCCGGTTCTAATACCACAGATTCTCACCAGTAAGAGTGAGGAATTCCTAGATACAGTGGCTTATATGTATGAGTTAGGATATAGAGAAATCAATCTAAATGTAGGTTGTCCATCCGCTACAGTAACTAGAAAGGGTAAAGGTTCTGGACTTCTGTCAGATACGGATAACCTAAATCGCTTTTTATATGAGATATTTGAGGGGATTGACAAGCTGGCATTTTCAGAGCACGTTGATATTTCTATAAAAACTCGAATCGGAATAGAAGATGAAAATGAATTTTTAGAATTGCTAAAAGTATTCAATGAATACCAATTATCTGAGCTCATAATCCATGCAAGACTTCAAACCGATTTTTATAAAGGAAAAGTTAGGTCTGATGCCTACGAGTGTGCCATAGCTAATTCTAAAAATCCTACAGTATTCAATGGAGATGTGGTAGATACAGCCAGCTACGAAGATTTATATGAGGCTTATCCAGATACCATTCCAGTGATGATTGGACGAGGCGCCATCACAAATCCTGGCATTTTTAGAGAACTAAAGACAGGAAAAAAGGCAACTCTTGAGGAAATTAAAGCTTTTCACGACAGAATACTGCAGGAATACGTAGAAATTCTTGGTGAAAAGGACGCTCTTTTCAAGATGAAAGAGGTCTGGTATTACCTTGGCCTAAAATACAATTCAAATTTGTCAGCTCTAAAGACTATAAAAAAGACCAAGAATCTGGCGGAGTTTCAGAGTGCAGCTAACAATTGTTTAATATAAGGAGAAGATTTCCAATGAAAAACGTCAAAACCACGCTATTAATTGTCATAGTAGGACTATCAGTAATCGCTTGTCCCTTATTGTATTTCCTGGTCGGCCCCGGATTAAGCGAGGAGCAATTAGAGACCCTTAAGATTTTAGGAATAGTATGCGCAGCCAGTGCGGTATACTGTTTTGTGGTGGGAGAAATTGCAAAAAATAATAGCCAGATGGACAAGCTGTGGAGTTTGCTACCAGAGGTTTATCTATGGATTATGGCTATCCGCAGCGGGATGGAGCCTAGACTAGTGATAATGGCTTGCATTGCAACACTTTGGGGTATCAGATTGACCTTTAATTTTGCTAGAAAAGGAGCTTACTCAATCAAGTTTTGGGCTGGTGAAGAGGACTACAGGTGGAAGGTTTTAAGAGAGAGAAAAGAGTTTCAGCCTAGAGTAAAATGGGTTCTTTTCAACCTTTTCTTTATATCTGTATATCAAAACGTACTGGTACTGATGACGACCTTCCCCGGACTTGTAGTAATGGGTTCAAAAAATCCCATAGGTCCTATTGATATCGTAGCCGCAGTGTTAATGACAGGCTGTGTAGTTTATGAGCTTATCGCAGATGAGCAACAATGGAGATTCTATAAGGTTAGAAATAAGTATTTAGCTGAGGGCAAAAAGCTAGAAGAGATGCCAGCTCCATACAACAAAGGCTTCAATACAACAGGACTTTGGGGCATCAGCAGACATCCCAACTACCTGGCCGAGCAGGGAACATGGTTTAGTCTATATCTCTTTAGCATAGGCGCAGGAGTAGGTATTTTCAACTGGAGCTTCATCGGAGCATTATTATTAATCATTCTCTTCCAGGGAAGTAGTATTATGGGTGAGGGAATCAGCAGAAGTAAATATCCTGAATATGAGAATTATATTAAAAATGTCTCAAAATTCTTCCCGACTCCTTGGAAAAAATATAAGTAAAAGTAGGATTTATAATGATAAAAGATATCAAGGCTGTTATCTTTGACATGGACGGTACGATAACAGATACGGAGAAATATTATAGAAAATATTGGCCTATAGCAGCGGCAAAGTTTGGCGTCGAGCTCACAGACGAGCACGCCTTATTCTTGCGAAGTCTTGGCAGACCACATTCTCCCCTTCAGTTTAAGGAGTGGTTTGGCGAAGATGTGGATTACGTAGGAATAAAAACCTATCGCCAGGAGCTTATAGAAAAAGAAATCGCAGAAAAAGGTGTGCAGGCCAAAAAGGGAGCTTCTGAGATACTCGAGTATTTGAGAGAAAAAAATATTCTGACTGCCATAGCGACTGCTTCTGATATGGACAGAGCAAATAGGTATCTAAAAATGGCTGGTTTAGAGGGCTATTTTGATAAGATAATCTCTGCAACGATGGTAAAAGAAGGAAAGCCTTCGCCGGATATATACATATATGCATGTGAGCAGCTGGGATTGGCACCATCAGAATGCATAGCGGTTGAGGATTCTCCCAACGGAGTAAAAAGTGCGCACAGAGCGGGCTGTAATGTAGTACTAGTTCCAGACCAGTCATCACCAGAAGAGGAGATAGTACCGCTTACGTGTGCGATTTTAGAGAGCTTAGACCAGATAAAGACATTGGTTTAAGTATACGAAATAGATTTGTAACAGGCAATTAGGTAACAAAATGGGTTTTTTATTAGTATTAAAAAATGTAGCTATAATGATGGTTTATTTGGTGGTCGGCTTTGTGCTCGTCAAGAGTAAGCTAGCAAAGAGCTCACATGCCAAATCATTTTCTTCATTCCTTATATATTGTTGTGGTCCATGCATGGTAATCAATGCGATGCTTAGCATGGAGCATTCTACAGAAAATATCGCCAGTGTAGGCACGTTTTTCCTTGTAACACTTATAATCCAGGCATTATTTTTTCTTATTTTATTCCTTATAATTAGAAGAAAAATGCAAAATGCCAGTCTACGAATAATGACCGTAGGTGGAGTATTAGGAAATGTGGGATTTCTTGGACTTCCTATAATAAAGTCGATTTTTCCTGATTCTACAGTGGTCGGTGCATATAGTTCAATCTATGTAATGAGTATGAACTTAATTGTATTTACCATGGGCGTATTTATGATTACTCAGGAAAAAAAGTACATGTCAGTTAAGTCAGCGATTCTCAACCCAACCACAATCGCAATACTAATTGCTTTGCCACTTTACTTTGCAGATATTAAGCTTCCTGAAGAGGTCGGGAGCGCGGTATCACTACTTGGAAGTATGGCGACGCCGATTTGTATGGTAGTACTGGGTATGAGATTAGCAGCTGTGAAGTTTTTAGATTTGTTCAAGCGTCCGTCAGTGTACATATCTGCGGCATTGAAGCTACTGATTTTCCCGATATTTGCTTATTTGTGCGTATTATTCTTACCATTCAGCGTAGAATTCAAGGTCAGCGTGTTAATACTATCGGCCTGTCCTACTGGTGCAATTGTGCTTTCTCTTGCGGAAATCCATGAATGCGAGCAGGAGCTCAGTGCCAACGTGGTGTTGCTTTCGACATTGCTGTCAGTAGTGACACTGCCACTTGTTATGCTAGTGGGAAATGCGATATTATAAGTTAACGAAATGAGACGTCGATTAGTATACACAGTCTCAAGTGGAAAGGACATATGAAATGAGTAGTATTACACCAGTAAATATAGAGTATATATCAGAAATAGGTGGTCATGTCTTAAAGGCAGAGGTTGAGCACTTAGAGCTAGCGAGGAGATTTTCATTTTATTTTGATGAGAAATTAGTGTCAGAAAAAGCGGTTGGACCAGGCGAGTTTTTTACAGACGATGACTGCATAAGCGATATGGTAAAAAATTACTGTCAGAACAACAAAGGTGTCCTGTCAGACCTGTTTGCAAATCATGCTGACAAGATTCATCTTGTAGAGAAAAACCTAGAGTTTATAATTGAACACTATGGTATCAAGATGAAAGCTCATGTTGTAGAGGAAAAAGAGCAATATAAAATAAATGTTAAGGCAGAGAACACTGTGGATGAATTCTCATGTACAATTAAGGCGTGCAGCTTCTCAGAGGTACTAGAAAAGGTGAGAATATTTACCAGTACCTTGGTCAGCATCAGCGATAATTTTTCAAGTAATATTGATGAGCTTGCCAACGACAAAGTAGCGGAATGGATTAAATGGGAATAGAATGCTTGCTACTAACTACAAATACTGCTCCAAATCGTCCTTGACGATATCTCTTATTTGTTCAGCAATTTGACGTGCCTTTTTTATGTTTAACCCAGCATTTTGTGCAACAGCCAAAATATCCTCGATAGAGGGATTAACACCATTACCGTTAATTGTGGTCGCATGTTCGCCACCTATAGAATGGCTGTATGTCAGATCATATGCAGGTGAAAGGTGCCAGGCTCCATCTTGACATAGAAATGAAAAGTTTTTGGAATGGTCATCTCTATTATGGATCATATTTCTTAGGTACAAATACGCCCGTCTGCAATGGTAATGAAAGAGGGCTTATTGAGAATCCGTTTTTTATCCATGAATCAGTATATTCAAAAGCAATCAGATGGTTATGAGCTTCAGCCAGGGTTCCAACATGAGAATTATTTAGATACACATCTAGGTATTTACTGTTGTTCATCTATGACCTCCTGAATAGATGCGTAGCCCTTTCTTGCAAATAGATTGTCAAAATCATCTTCCATTCCTAGCGCAAATGAGATTCTAACCAGTGCGGACAGAGATATTTCCCCAGTTCTTTCAAATCTTTTTATTGAACCATAGCTAACATCTGCTCTGATTCCCAATTCTTGCTGAGTTAGACCTTTTTCTTTTCTGCGAGTAGCAACTCGCTTGGCAATTTCCGTATTAATTTGTCTTGGTGATTTAAGTAAAAGAATGTTATCCATAGATAATATATTAGCTATAACTAGGTGAAAAGTCAAGAAATAGACAATATATTAGCAGGGCAATGAACTGGTTTGTTTAATTATGTTACATCGTAACATAGATAATTGACGCTCGTCAATAAAAATGCTATAATGTCATCAAAATAATTGACGTGCGTCAATAATCGAGGCAAGTATGGAGACAAAAGTAATATTAGAAAAACAAGATTTGACATATTTGAAGTGGTCACATATAAGATCATCTAGTGGAACTGCGGGCACATTTCTTAAGTCAGAATCAACACTAGATAGCAAGAAAACCTACTATAAGCTCTCCAACTTTGAAGAAGGCACAGGTGTTGTCGGACACGAAAGCGTAAATGAAATCATAGTTGATCGAATGCTAACCCTCTTAGGAGTCGAGCATTTACATTATCAGCTTATTTATGCGGATATAGAGATTGACGGCAAATTATATACAACATATGTATGCGCCTCTGAAGATTTTAAGAAAAAAGGAGAAAGCAAAGTAGCACTTGATGCAGTATATAAAATAGAACGCGAAGATGGCGAAAATGCATATGATTTTTGCAAGCGGATGGGATTTGAGAAATACATTGATACGATGATAGCAATAGATTATATCATACTTAATAGGGACCGTCATGGAGCGAACCTGGAGATGCCTCGCGACGCAAGAAAGCACACATTACGTATAGCACCCTATTTTGATCATGGTCTATCTCTGTTGTTCAGTTGCAATACAGATGAAGAGATTAAGGGATTTGATATTATGGGCGATATCAAATGCAACAATTTCATCGGGACTAAATCCAATGCGGATAATCTAAAATTGATACGTGGCAAGAATGTATTTACTGGGATGCTAAAGGATACAGATAAAGCCTTTGTTTTCGAAGGATTAGAAGATGTTATATCGAAAGTTCATCGGGACAAAACCTGGGACATGATAATGACGAGGTATCGTTACTATGAGAATATATGAAATAATAGATAAGGAATATAATCACTCAGCAGGATGTTTATTATATTTCGAGAAAGAGAAATCGTTCATTATAGAGCTACAAGACTACTTGGATGAGTGGGATGCACCTCTTCTTATGGCTAGCCATGTAAAGCGCGGAGAATACACTATCAGTCGTGAATTAAGCTTAATATGGGTCAAAGAGAGAATTATTCCCAGCGGAAGACAAAACATCTCTAGTATTCTCGCTAATGCCAGGATGCCGGTATATGACGAAATGACGTTGCTGGAAAAGTCCAGTGGTAGATGTAGTCAGGATGAGATGTATGTCAAAAAAATAGACTATATACCTGAATATGTAAAAAAAAGAATGGATCATAATCTTGTAGAATGTGTCCTGTGTGGTAATTATTCTCTTTTGTGCTTCTTTGAAGATCAAAGCGTAAAAAAAGTAAATCTAACAGCTTTAGATAATATAGAAGCGAAGAAAATAATTGCAAATGACATCGTGTATCAGTCAGGGCATATAGCAGCAGGCGGATATATTGTCACATTTAATGATTCCATCGATATAGAAGCAACGGTATTATATGAAAACGGAATAGATATACCACTTTCGCTGAATGATTTTTATGCTTTTGTATCCCAAAACACTATTGATACATCAGGGTGTTGCAATGTGTTAGGATGCACTAGACAAAATCTCAGTAACTATATAGAAAAAGGGACCTTAACGCCCATAAAAAGAGATGTAAAAGGTAATCTGTATACGAAAGGAAATGTATATAGGCTTACGTAATTATAAAAAGCTTACATCCATCCCCCATCAAGGGTGATTATCTGACCTGTAAGATAGCTACTACTTTCAGCTAGCTGCAAAGCCATTTGAGCTACCTCATCTGCTGTTCCAAATCTGCCAGCAGGGATTTCCTCACATAATGAGCTCTTATCCTCAGCACTAAAGCAGTCATTCATGCGAGTGTCAATACAGCCACAAGCAATGGCGTTGACAGAGACACCGCTGGGAGCGAGTTCCTTGGCGAGAGCCTTGGTAAATGAATTCACTCCACCCTTTGAAGCAGAGTAAGCTACTTCACAAGAAGCCCCCACATTTCCCCAGACTGAGGAAATATTTATGATTTTTCCAGTTTGTGCACTGACCATAGAAGGTATCAGGCACTTGCAAGTGTTAAAAACAGAAGTCAGGTTGGTATTAATAACATTATTCCACTCTTCAATAGTCATATCCTGCAACAGTCCAACATGAGATATACCTGCGTTATTCACAAGAACATCAATATTTCCTAAAGTTTTCAACACGTCAGAGCACATTTTTTCCACATCAGCATAATTACTCACATCTACCTGATAAGTAGTTACTTGGATGTGAAAGCTATCTTTTAGCTCTTCAGCAATTTTGTTGAGCTTATCTATATCTTTTTTACAACAAAGAGCTAAGCTATACCCTTTCGCCGCAAAATTTCTAGCAATAGCCTCTCCAATTCCGTGAGAAGCACCTGTAATAAGTATGTTTTTCATTGTAGTATTGTCCTTCAAATATTCAGTATAGGTTCGAATTAACTGTCAAAAAGTATACCATTTAAACCATGAAAATCAATAACAAAGGCAAGTTTACATTGAAACTGCAAACTAATAGTATTACAATAAAACCAATAATGCCAAAAAGGAGTATGATCGTGAAAATAGTAGTAATATGCGGTGGAACCAGCTCGGAAAGAGACGTTTCACTTGTAACAGGAGATAATGTATATAAGGCTCTCAAGAGCAAAGGACATAAGGTTATTAAATTAGATATCTTCATGGGTGTTGGTAAAGAAGGCGACGATGTAAGTGATGCCTTTTCTCATCCAGACAGCTATTCCAAAGCAGCTGGCGAGATTTCAGACAAGGCCAAGGATATTGAGACCATCAAGGCTATGCGCGAGGACAAGTCAGCTTGCTTCTTTGGTCCTAACGTCATCAAGCTTTGTCAGATGGCAGACGTTGTTTTCATGGCTCTTCACGGAGAAAATGGTGAAAACGGCAAGGTTCAGGCGGCATTTGACCTCTTTGGAATCAAGTACACAGGCTCCGACTATCTCAGCAGTGCCATCGCCATGAATAAGAATACAACTCGTCAGCTATTATCTGCTGGAGGCGTGCCCGTTGCTCAGGGCTTCATGGTGGTTAAGGGAGAAAAAAGTGACAAACAGCCTATCTTCCCCTGCGTAGTTAAGCCTTGCTGTGGTGGTTCCAGCGTTGGAGTTTCTATTGTTAATGATTTGCTGGAGTACGACGGAGCCCTTGCTGATGCGTTTGCCTGGGAAAACGAGGTTATCGTAGAGCAGTACATAAAGGGTAGAGAATTTTCAATCGGTGTAATTGAGGGTAAGGCACTTCCTATAATAGAGATTGCACCTATCAGCGGATTCTATGATTATAAAAATAAATATACAGCTGGTAGCGCAGTAGAGACATGTCCCGCGGTTCTCACAGACGAACAGACTGCAAAGATGCAGGCTCTCGCAGAGAAAGCAGCCGAGATTATCGGATTAGATAAGTATTCAAGAATCGATTTCCTAATGAACGAAGAGGGCGAAATGTTTTGTCTAGAAGCAAATACGCTTCCTGGAATGACATCCACTAGCCTCCTTCCTCAGGAGGCAGCGGTTATCGGTCTTGATTTTGCAAGTCTTTGCGAAAAGCTGATTGAGATTAGTTTGAAATAGTATTAAGCCTGATAGTTAAAGCTATCCATAGGATTAAGCTTAAATAGATTGCCTGCGTGTTTTTTGTCGATGAGCTCTCTAGTAGCCTCATCCTCGCAGACACCAGTACGGATGTATTTATCGAGGACAGCATAGGTAAAGCCTAGGTTGTCCTCATCTGTTTTTCCACAAAGTCCATCAGAAGGAGCCTTGTCCACTAGATTAAGTGGCAGACCAAGATATTTTCCTATCTGCTTAACCTCAGTCACAGTAAGATTGGCGAGAGGGCTCACATCTCCTGCGGCATCCCCATATTTTGTAGAATATCCTATATAATCCTCAGATAGATTACAGGTATTTATAACGCGACCATTCATACTCTGACTGATTGCATAAAGAGTTGTCATGCGGATTCTAGGAGGCATATTTATCCTGGTCTGGCTTGATACCTCACCCCAGCCTGTAGCATCAGAAACACATTCCATCAGTGCATCTGTTGCTTTTCCGATGTTTACGATATAGTGCCTTATTCCAAGATGAGCGACTAATTGCTTGGCATCAGCTATGTCGCTTTGCTCGTGATTGGGCATGAGGACACCGATTACTCTATCTACTCCTAGTGCCTTTACCATGAGGGCTGCGACTACCGAGCTGTCCTTGCCGCCAGAGATACCTACGATTGCGTTGCAATCCTTTCCGTTTTTCTCAAACCAGTTCTTAACCCATTCTATGAGTTCACCTGTTACCTTCTCTACATTAAACTCCATCTTTATCCTCTTTTTCTCAAAAAATCATACACCAGCTTTGGAATCATATCCTTCACCGAATCTAAATCGTTGTCTAAGGCAGCTCTTCTCACTTGAGTTGCTGAGATTTTTTGCATCGCCTCAGGCATCGCTACTTCGGTGAAATTACCTATGTGCGCTCTGACTAAATCGGTCGCCACATCCAATATGTGTTGACCAGCTCTGGTGCATATCAAAAACTTGTTGTTTGAAACCAGTTCTTCTGACCTGTACCACTTGTGAAATTCCAGTACCTTGTCCATTCCCATGCAGATATAGACTGTATCGTAGGTTTTCTTGAAATGCTCAATAGTCAAAATAGTTCTACCATCAACTACCTCATCCACTTCAAGAGTGTCCACAGAAAAGCCCTCTGCTTCAACACATTTTCTTAAAAGATTAATTCTATCTTCATCGGAAAATATATTGTCGTCATCGTATTGCTTCCAGGTCTTTATAAAGCTTCGCCTGGATGGAATATATATGATATCCGCCTCTGGCTTCAATGCTTTAACGCACTTCCCTAAGCTTATATGAGCCAGGGTCACAGGGTTATATGTTCCAAAAACAAGTACAACCTCTCTAATCATTCTCCATTCTCCAATTAATGCATCTGTTTAGATACTCTACGTAAGCCGGGTTTTTGCACATTCCCTTGCCCTGAACATCTGAAAGCTTCGCTACGTCCATACCATTACACAAGGTGGTTTTCATAACAATATTTAAAGGTGTAACCTTTGTATCGTTGGAAATATATGTACCGATTCCAAAAGCCACCTGGCTCTTCTTTTCAAAATATGACTGTAAAGCCGCAGCGCGTTCAAAATCTAGGCTGTCACTGAATAAAAGAGTCTTGGTCTTGGGGTTGATTCCCAACGCCTCATAGTGAGCTATCATCTTGTCGCCCCAGGTGTAAGGGTCACCACTGTCATGTCTTACGCCACTAAACAAAGTAGAATAAGTTAGCTGGAAATCTCTAAGGAAGCACTCTGTTGTGATAGTGTCTGTAAGAGCAATTCCGTTTAAGACACCATATTCCTTGACCCAGGCATCCAGCGCATACCAGTTTGAATATGCGGGATTATGCTTGTGATTGCCCTGTCCTACGCACATAATCCATTCGTGAGCCATGGTACCTACGGGAGTTATGCCAAATTTTTTTGCTAAATATACATTAGAAGTTCCGACAAAGGATGAGCCCTCTAGTTTCGATTCGGAAAGCTTGGCTACTGCAAGCTCCTGAGCTTCGGCAGATAATCTCCTTCTAAGACCAAACTCAGAGAATTTACCAATTTTGTATTTACCCGATGTGAGCCATCCTATTTTTTCATCAAGCTTATCTCGGAAGCTATCCATCAGTTCGTCGTAGTCATAAGCCATTCTGAAATACACTTCATTGACAATGGCCAATGTGGGAATCTCATACATGGCAGTGTTGAGCCAGGTACCTTTAGTCTCTATACGAAGTCCACAAGGCTCGTCATCTGTTGCTTCAATCAGAAAATCCTCGTATCTAGGATGCCAGAGACGTAAAAAATCTACGTAAGAGCCCTTTATCCATTTAATATTCTCAAGATAATGAAGCTCATCCTCTGTAAAATGTAAATCGCAGTACGTCTTAATCTGTGACTTTATCTCTTCTACCATCTCTGGTGTGAACTTCAAGCCCTCATTTCTACACTTAAAGGACCATGTGGTCTTATAATCTGAAAACTGATGATAAATAGCCTGTCCCATCGAAAACTTATATGCGTCAGTTTCTAATAAGCTAGTGATTATTCTATCCATTGCTCTATTCCTCTAATGTTTGATAATATTAAACAATCTCTACTTGGAAAGTCTTCATAGCATCTATTGCGGTGTTGTTGGTATCAGGTGTGACACAAGCGCAGGCGTCTGATATGACGCGGACAAGCGCATTGGGGCAGAAGGCTTTCACAAGAGAAACGTTACTAATAACGCAAATTCCGGTACATACACCGACAAAATCAACGGTGATATCGTTATCATTTTCATAAATTGTCTTGATATATTCAGCTAATTCTACGCTTCCAAAGGTGGGCTTGTTGAAAATTAGAGTTTCATTATCCCCATTAGCTTCACGAATGGCGGCTTCTATTTCTGGTACGATTTCCCAGCCAGCAGTTCCCTCTATACAATGTACTACAGGGAGATTTTTTCCTTCGAGAGTATCCATGTAGTTTTCTTGATGTGTATCTCGTGTGGCAAGAATAGCATCATATTTGCCCGATTTTATTGTATTTATAACCTTTTCAATAGCTGCCGTACACTCTGCGTTTCCTAAAGCACCTGTAGTGAAATCCACCTGCATATCAATAACAACTAATAAATTCTTCACGATTCCGTCCTCCCTTGTAAGAAGCTGATAAACAAAAATATTTCTTCGATATTATCACAATAGAGGGCATTATTAAATAAATAATTGAAAAATATGTGCTTCGTAGTATAATGACCTTATATTTTAAATATAGAAAAGGGGACAAAACAATGGCAATTAGAGTTGGTATTTTAGGTTATGGTAACCTTGGACGTGGCGTTGAGAGTGCAATCGCACAGAATCCTGACATGGAGCTTGTAGCAGTATTTACAAGACGCTCGCCCGAGACAGTACAGATTAGAACAGCAGGTGTTCCTGCCAAGCACGTAGATGAGCTTGCTTCTATGAAAAATGATATTGATGTACTTATCCTTTGTGGTGGTAGTGCAACAGATCTTCCCGAGCAGACACCTATTTACGCCGCTGATTTCAATGTAATCGATAGCTTTGATACACATGCACGCATTCCCGAGCATTTTGCAAATGTAGATGCAGCCTCTAAAAAGGCTGGAAAAATCGGAATTATCTCCTGCGGATGGGATCCTGGTATGTTTTCACTTAATCGTCTCTATGCAAACTGCGTGCTTCCCGAGGGATGTGATTACACATTCTGGGGCAAGGGCGTTAGCCAGGGACATTCAGATGCAGTTAGAAGAATCGAGGGAGTTAAGGATGCTCGTCAGTATACAATTCCCGTTCCCGCTGCACTTGATGCAGTTAGAAGCGGAGCCAATCCTGAGCTTACAACCAGAGAAAAGCACACCAGAGAGTGCTTTGTTGTAGCTGAAGAGGGAGCAGATTTAGCCAAGATTGAAGAGGCTATCAAGACAATGCCCAATTACTTTGCTGATTACGATACAACAGTTCACTTCATCACAGAGGAGGAGATGAAGGCAAATCACAGCGGTCTTCCTCATGGTGGTTCAGTTATCAGAACTGGTGTTACTGGAATGAACAAGGAAAATAAGCACGTTATAGAGTACAAGCTTACACTTGATTCAAATCCTGAGTTTACAGGTTCTGTAATTGTAGCATTCGCTCGCGCTGCATACCGCATGAACAAAGAGGGTATGAGCGGTTGCAAGACTGTATTCGATATCGCTCCGGCATATCTCTCACCTCTTAGTGGCGAGGAAATCAGAGCACACTTACTATAAGTTTTAATATGAGTTAAAGGCGGGTTTGTTGCCCGCCTTTTCAATTAAAGACACGTACGGCTCGCGTCACTATGTGTCTCGTGCTTATTTTTAGAGGAATCACTATGACAACTAGACTTTTTGATACGGAACCTTATGCTACAGATGCCACAGCTCAGGTTTTATCCTGCGAGGAGACAGAACACAATAAGAAAAAGATGTATGCTCTCGTGTTGAATCAGACCATATTTTTCCCGGAGGAGGGTGGACAAAGCCCAGACAAGGGAACAATAGATGATGTAGATGTGCTCGATGTTCAGGTTGATGGTGAAAATATCATTCACTATGTAAATAAACCACTGACAGTTAAAGAAGAGGTACACCTATCCATTGATTGGAAGCATAGATTTAGCAACATGCAGCAGCATTCGGGCGAGCATATTTTTTCTGGCACCGTTCATAGACTCTTTGGATTTGACAATGTGGGATTTCATCTGAGTGATAACTCTGTAACCATGGATTTCAATGGCGTTTTGTCGGATGATGATATAAAAAGAGTGGAAGACATTGTCAACCAGGCTATTGCAGAAAACGTAAAAATCACTGCAGAATATCCTAGCTCGGAGGTACTCAAAGAACTTGAATATCGCAGCAAAAAAGAAATAGCTGGTCCAGTACGTATAGTCACAGTAGACGGCTATGATACCTGTGCCTGTTGCGCACCTCACGTATCTAGAACAGGTGAGATAGGAATATTTAAGGTTATACACTGCGTCAACTACAAGGGCGGAGTTAGAATAGATTTCCTATGCGGATTTAGAGCGTTAGAGTATTTTAGACAGAGTATAGAGATAATTGATGAGCTCTCGGGGATTATGACTACAGGACGAGAAAACCTAGTTTCTCATGTGACCAAGCTCAAGGAGGATAGCCTAGGCTTATCTAGTCAGCTCCTAGCTGCAAAACAAAAGCTCATCCAGGAGCAGATAAAAAACTACCCTAAGGATGAGCCTAATATTATATTATTTCTTGAAAAAACAGATAATCTTGTGATGAAAAATACAGTTAATCAGCTCCTAGAGACCCACGATGGACTAGTGGCCTTTTTCGGTGGAAATGATGTAGATGGCTACAGCTATATGCTTGCATCAAAAACCATTGACACCAGAGAGCATCAGAAGAAGCTATCTGGACTAGGTGCCAAGGGCGGGGGCAAGCCAGAGATGGTTTGCGGTAGCGTAGTTGCATCGCAGGCTGACTTAGAAAAGGCACTAGCTCTTGATTAGTGGTGTGCTGCAGAGGCTGATTTTATCTCCTCTACTGATACCCAGGTCCAGGCCTTGATATTTAATTCTACAATAGCTGTTCCGCAGTATTCGCAATGCTTTTGACCGAGCGTTGAGATTACTGCACCACAGTTGGGACAGTTTACACCGAGCGCATAGTCATATGTGCTCTTTATTTTATTTCTGTCCTGAACATAGATGAGCTCTGTGTTAAATTTTGTCTGATAGAGGTGCTCATTGTCACCACGAATCACTTTTCCCTCATCATTTAATACATAGTGCTTGCACTGTAAAGCTGTCTGATAGGTGACAATACATCTACCATTTCGCTTGTTATAGCCAGCGATTTCAGTTCTATGAATCTTGATTTCGTCGTAGTTTTCTCGCACTTCTTCATTTCTTAAGGCTTCAATATAACCTGTCAGAGAATCAGTGAGCTCTTCACCCGCATATTTAAGCTCTGAAGGGTCATTTCTGTCTATGGCACGAAGATAACTGCACACAACGGCCTCTGCCTGACGCTTCATCTCATCATAGTTGAAATCTGGGAAGTCTCTCAGTATCTGAGGAAGAGCTACGCTAGTCATTGAAGAAACTGACTTGGGTGTGTGAGTTACATCATATTCAATGTCTCTGGCGGCCTTTTTCAAATCGACTGTGCCAAACATCTTTTTGGAATACTTACGTACTTTATTTCTGATTACCAAAAATCCTATTCCTCCGGCAGCAAGCAATGCTCCGAGGACTCCTAGAAATATAAAAAAGGGCATGATTTACTCCTTGCAAAGTATTTTTATGATATATTATTATAAAACAACCTAAGTATAAAATAAAGAAAGAGTTTTACATGAAAAAAATAGCCACAATTCATACAGATTTTCCAACAAAATACGGAATACCTCGTCAAGCGGGCTTAGTTGAGGAATTGACTGGAATAATCGAGTTTGAGCCTGAATATAGACAGGTAGAGGCGGTAAGAGGACTAGAAGATTTTTCTCATATTTGGCTACTTTGGGATTTTTCTGAAGCACATAGAGAGGATTGGTCAGCCACAATCAAGCCGCCGAGGCTGGGAGGCGATGTTCATATGGGGGTGTTTGCAACACGCTCTCCTCATAGGCCTAATCCCATAGGATTATCATCTGTTAAGTTGGAAAAAATTGTTATAGACGATAAAAAAGGTCCCCTACTCTATGTAAAGGGAGCAGATTTACTTGATAACACGCCGATTTTAGACATAAAACCCTATTTACCATATACAGATTCTCATCCCGAAGCCACATCAGGATTTGCAGGAGAGTTTGTAGAGGACAGGCTGGAGGTAATTATTCCTGACGAGTTGATATCAAAAATACCTATAGGCAAATACGATTCGCTAATAGGTGTCTTAGCACAAGACCCTAGAACACCTACTCACAAGGACGACGCAGAATATATTCATAAGATGTATTTTGCAGGAGTAGATGTTCATTTTAAGGTAAGGGATAGAATACTTACAGTAGTAGCACTTTAATTTTTATATTTTATAACAGTAGCAAATTATAAAATCAAGGGACTTCAATCTATGCACAATTTTTCTGATTTATCAAAAAAATCATATAACAGCAATCGTTTTACGTTCACAGATTTTTTGTCTTTATCTGAGTTTTCGGATTTGGAGAGTGAGAAAGGCGATTTTCTGGAGAAATGCTATGAGAGCTGGGGCGGGTATGCTGATGCTGAACGTGTAGTTGTGAGATTCGGGTCTGTAGATGAGCTAGGCTATGAGGAGGAATTTCCTATATCTATCGTGAGAATCGACTTGGCAGCCCCCAAGTTTGCAACAAAAATCAATCACAGAGATTATTTGGGCTCACTTATGGGGCTTGGACTAGAGCGTAGATGCTTCGGCGACATTATCTGCGACGAAAAGGGAGCGTATGTATTCGTCCATAATCGCGTAATAGATACAGTTATGAGAGAACTCACAGCTGTGGGGCGCAATACTATCAGCATGAAGATAGTTGATGAATTGCCAGAGGATTATATGCAGACCAGGACCAAGACTCAGATAGTGCAGGTCGCATCCATGAGAGCAGACGGCATAATAGCCCATGTGTGCAAGCTGTCGAGAAAAGACGTAATACTCCTCTTCCAGGAGAAAAAGGTATCTGTCAATGGCAGACTTGTGGAGAACAATGATAAACAGTTAGTTGAGGGTGATGCCATCGCAGTTAGGGGCTTTGGAAAATTTAAGATAGCAAGGGAAGCAGGACTATCGAGGAAAGGCAAGTGCAATTTGGAGATAGAGGTCTTTATTTAGGGCTAAGATAACGGAAAAGCTTGACTTTTCGCCATTTTTTTCGTATAAATAATCTGTTGCTTTAAATGAGCACAAAAGGAGAAAACCATGAAAAAGAGAATAATAGGTGTTATCACACTAATAGCAGCTCTTGCTATGACAGGTTGTGGTGGCAACAATAATGCGGAAATAGATACAACAAAAGCAGATGAAGCTTCAAAGGCGGCTAGCCAGTATGTCGTAGTAAATAGTGCCAAAGATCAGGCAACTAAGGCCGGCATCTCAATAGAAGCACCTGAAGGAGCGGAGAACGTTTGCTACTCACTTGTGTATGAAACTGAACTCAAGGAAGAGGTTGACGAAGATAACAATACAGTAAAAAAATACGTAAGAGACGAGTCCACTGTAAAAGCAGTTCAGGTAGACTTTAACATAATCGAGAGAGAAGAAGTAGAGGAGAACGGCGAAAAAGAGACCAAGCTTACAGTTTTCCCTTACACCTACAGAGCATCTAATACTGGGGATGGAACCAAGCCTGTTGATTTATCTGGATTAGATATGAGTCAGTGGGGCTATGTAGAGAATGCCTCAGATGCAAAATCGAAGGAAAAGGTGGTTGAGGATATCACCGTAGCTGGTAGACCTGGAAAGATATACTACGGCAACGGAGTTGGTAATATCTATTGGGTTGATGCTGTTCCAGGAGTATGCTATACACTCACTGCTGGTGTGACAACAGAGGATGCTGATGCAGCATCGGATAAGGGCATACTTACCAAGAAGGCACTTGTAGAGATGGCTGAAAAGGTTTTTGTTCCTACGCAGGGTGAGTCATAATTAGAATTTAGGTCTCCATACCAGCGATAAATAACCTTTATGGAGGGTTATTTACCACTATGGCTATGGGGACTTTTTTGTTGCTAAAATCTCAGTGTGTTATATAATAGAAGCATGTTGTACGATAAGGATATACGAGAACCCCTATTTGACTATTTAGAGGATATATATGGTCAGATGCGGATAATCGAGGAAAAGACAATAGGCAAATCCAGGGCAGATGTGATGATGGTGTTGCCTGATAGTATTTGGGGCATAGAGATTAAGAGCGATGCTGATACATATGAGAGATTAGAGCGTCAGGTCAAGGATTACAACAGATTCTTTGATTATAATATTGTGGCAGTAGGAACGAGTCATGCTATGCATATAGCTGAGCATGTGCCAGAATATTGGGGCATTATCACTGTTGATGAGGGTGACAAGCCAGATTTTTACATGTATAGAGAGCCAAAGCCCAATCCCAAGAGAGAAAGGACGGTCAAATTTCGCAATCAACTGTCCATGCTTTGGAGACCGGAATTAGCTCATATTCAAGAGATTAATGGGATGCACAAATACGCCCAGCTAGGCAAGGCAAAGCTAGTGCTTAAAATCATGGATACCGTTCCAGAGGAGACTCTAAAAAAGCAGATGTGTGAGGAATTTTTTGAGAGAGACTACACTACTATAGGGGAGAAAATCAAAGAGTACAAGGTTGCACATAATTTAAAAGTAAAAAAAAGAAAACCTAAAAAGGTTCGCAAGCTGTGAACATGATTTCTATTACTTGTCAAAAGATATATGTTTTGACCAAGTTTTATTATTATATAGATAAAAGGAGCATTCAAATGATATTAAAATTGAAGAAACTAAACGACAATGCAATAATCCCCACAAGAGGAAGCGAAAAGGCTGCAGGATATGACCTGTACGCGGCAGAAGAAGTAAACATCAAGGCTGGTGAGACTGTTAAAATAGGAACAGGAATAGCAGTTGCAATTCCTGATGGATATTTCGGGGGAATCTATGCTAGAAGCGGACTTGCTACCAAGGAGGGACTTAGACCCGCCAACTGTGTGGGAGTCATCGATAGTGATTATAGAGGAGAACTCATCGTATCCATTCACAATGATTCTAGTGTCGACAGACTTATAGAAAAAGGTGAGCGTATGGCACAGCTCGTTGTTCAGCCATATTTATCAGTTGAATTTGAGGAAGCAGACGAGCTTGACGAGACAGAGCGCGGCGACGGTGGTTTTGGTCACAGCGGCAAGAAATAGGAGCGTTATATGAAGACAATACTTAGCATAATATTTATATTTTTCTATTTGGTATTCTGGGCGACGGTTCAGCATATAATCACCTGGTTTATTGCCAAAAAAAATCCAGAAAAAGCGGATATGATAGAGCTTAGATCCGTTCAGCGAGCATTTGCTGTGGTTTCCTTTATCTCAGGTATAGATTTGACGCTGATAGGGCGTGAGCGCATTCCAACAGATGAACCAGTCCTTTATGTGGGTAATCACAGAGGCTTTTTCGATGTAATATTTGCATATCAGTTTTTTCCTAGACCCACAGGTTTTGTGGCAAAGACCTCTATCAAGAAGGTACCACTTCTCTCCTGGTATATGAAGAGACTTCACAATACATTTATCGATAGAGACGATATCAAGCAGAGCCTCAGTGTTATATTAGAGTGTATTGCAAACGGCAAGAAGGGTATTTCAACCTGTATCTATCCAGAGGGAACCAGATGCAAGGATCCCAATCCCACAGTATTGGGAGAGTTTAAGGAAGGTAGCTTCAAAATCGCCTTAAAGGCAAATCTTAAAATTGTACCCATCGCTACAATAGGAACCAACAAGGTTCTAGAAGATCATATGCCCTGGATGAAAAAGGGCAAGGTTGTCATGGAGTTTGGAGAGCCTATTGACCCTAAGAGCCTAGAGCCTGAACAGCAGAAGTTTATCGGAGAGTATGTGCATGGAGTGGTTAAGGGCATGCTCGAGAAGAACTACAAAGAGTATTATCAATAGAATGAACAATAGCTCCCCCCGTGCTAATGGGAGGGGCTTTGTTATAGACAAGAGGAGAAAATCCATGAAAAACATGACAATAGAAAATATCGCCAATGCCTGTGGCGGTAAGATAATAGGGGCTAACGCTGACAGCAGGGTAGAGGCAACAGCAGTTGTAACAGATTCCAGACAGATTTGCGAGAATGCTGTCTTTATAGCAATTCCAGGGGAACGCGTAGATGGACATGATTTTGTGGCAGATGTATTGAAAAAGGGTGCATTGGCAGCAGTTGTGGAGCGCGAGGTTGAAGGCACAGAAGGACCTCAGATATTAGTAGAAAACTCAGCCAGGGCACTTGCTAAAATAGGCGCGTTCTATCGTGCGCAGCTAGATATTCCTATTGTCGGTATCACTGGTTCCGTAGGAAAAACCTCAACTAAAGAGATGATAGCAAGCGTATTATCTCAGCATTTTAAGGTCCAAAAGACAGCAGGCAATTTTAATAACGAGATAGGGTTGCCGCTTACTCTATGTACAATAGGGGATGAACACGAGGTTGCTATTACAGAGATGGGAATCTCGGATTTTGGAGAGATGACAAGGCTCTCAGAGATGTCGCGTCCCAATATTTTTGTAATGACCAATATAGGAATTTGCCATTTAGAAAACCTTGGAACGAGAGATGGTATACTAAAGGCAAAGACGGAGAGCTTTGCAAACCTTTCAGAGAACGCAGCTGTTGTGCTCAACGGAGATGATGACAAGCTGTGTACAATAAAAGAAGTTCAGGGCAAAGCTCCCATTTTTTATGGAATAGGGCAGGATAAGCCTGAAGGTGCTGTTTATGATGAGAAAACCGTTTGGGCAGACGAAATAAGAAATCTCGGACTAGAGGGAGTGGATTTTACTATTCATATAAAAAATAAGTCATATAGAGCACACACCTCTCTTCCGGGAGAGCACAATGTATACAATGCCTGCGCGGCAGCAGCGGTTGGAATCACTCTAGGTATGACAATAGATGAGATTTTACAGGGCATCGCGTTAGGTCAGACAATAGCAGGACGTTCCAATATAATTTCTGTAGAAAAAGAAGGAAAAAAATATACTGTAATAGATGATTGCTACAATGCAAATCCTGTGTCTATGCGTGCATCAATAGATGTTCTTGCGACAGCAAAGGGACGAAAAATAGCGGTTTTAGGCGATATGGGAGAGCTGGGAGCTGATGAGAAAAGGCTGCATTACGAGATAGGTGAATATGTGGTAAATAGCAATGTAGATGTGATTTTTTTGACGGGAGAATTGTCTAAGCAGATAAAAGCTGGTATAGAAAAAACCGCCTCAAAGCTAGAGATTCATTATTTTGACAACAAAAACGAATTGTCTGATGCGCTTGTAGATTTTGTGACTGAAAATGATACAGTACTGATTAAGGCATCTCATTTTATGGGCTATGATCAGTTAGTGAGGGCATTAAGATAAAAATTAGCAAATACTATGAGGGAATGTCAAATACACTCATATGTTTTATTGGAGGAGCGACATGAAAAAACTAATCTCTTGGAATGTCAACGGTCTTCGCGCGGTGATGGGCAAGGACTTTATGGGTATATTTAATAGCTTGGATGCAGATGTGTTTTGCCTACAGGAGATAAAGCTATCAGAAGGACAGCTAGAGCTTGAGCTGCCGGGATATCATCAGTATTGGAATTACGCAGAGAAAAAAGGCTACTCAGGAACGGCGATTTTTACAAAAGAGGAGCCCATTAGTGTCAGCTATGGTATTGGTATTAATGAGCACGACCATGAGGGAAGAGTGATTACGCTGGAGTATCCGGATTACTATATGATTACCTGCTATACTCCCAACTCCCAAAATGAGCTTGCAAGGCTTGACTATAGAATGACCTGGGAGGATGATTTTCGTGCGTACCTAGGCAGGCTTGCAGAGAAAAAGGGCGTGATTGTTTGCGGAGATCTAAATGTTGCTCACCAGGAAATAGACCTTAAAAATCCCAAGACCAATAGGCATAATGCGGGCTTTACAGACGAGGAACGCGAGAAAATGACCAAGCTTTTAGAATCGGGCTTTGTGGATTCCTTTAGATTTTTCAATCCAGATGCAACCGATATTTATTCCTGGTGGTCATATCGTTTTCATGCCAGAGAGAAAAATTCAGGTTGGCGTATAGATTATTTTTTAGTTTCAGAAAATATCAAGGACAGGATGAAGTCAGCAGATATTCACACAGATATTATGGGCTCAGACCATTGTCCTGTAGAGCTGGTAATAGAGTAATGCAGCCAAGGAGAGGGAAAAAACCAATACATGGAAAAGCTTAATGGAGTAGTTAACAGAATAATTTTTTCCTCTGAGACAGGTTTTGTTGTGGCAGAGCTAATAGCTGGTGGCGACGAGGTAGTTGCTTGCGGTAATCTCTTAGGGCTTCATGAGGGAGCACAGGTGGAGCTAGAGGGCGACTGGGTTGAGCATCCCACCTATGGACGACAGTTTAAGTCAAGTAGCTTTAGAGAGGTGGAGCCTCAGGATGAGATTTCTATTGAGAGATATCTCGGCTCTGGTGCGGTATCTGGAATCGGCATCAAAATGGCGGCTAGAATAGTTAGGCGATTTGGAAAGGATACACTTAGAATAATCGAAGAGGAGCCCGAGCGACTAGCAGAGATTAAGGGTATATCCATGAAAAAGGCTATGGATATTTCATCGCAGATAGAGGCAGGTAAAAGCCTAAGAGAAGCTATGATGTATCTGCAGGAGCTAGGGATATCTGTCAATATGGCAGCAAAAATCTATAATAAATATCAGAATCAGATATTTACAATACTAAGAGATAATCCGTACAGGCTAGCGGATGAGGTGGACGGAATAGGCTTCAAGACTGCAGATGAGATTGCAATGCGAGCAGGAATATCGATGGATAGCGAGTTTCGCATTAAAAGCGGTATTATCTATGTATTAAACCTTGCATCGGGAGAAGGTCATACATATCTTGGCAGGGCAGAGCTAATAGTAAAAAGTGGTCAGATTTTAGATGTTGACCAGGGTCTTATAGAAAAATGTCTAATGGATTTATCTATAGACAGAAAAATAGTAAATGAGCGGGTAAACATCGGCGAGCCGACAGAGGAAGACAGAATATATTCAAGTGTTTTTTTCAATATGGAGACAAGAGTTGCCGATATGCTGCATACCTTGGATGGCCGCCTTGAAATAGATGAAAAAAACATAGAGAGAGCTATAAAAACAGTTGAAAAAACTACAAATATACAGCTCGAGGGACTCCAAAAGGAGACTGTCGAGAAGGCAGCAAAGAGAGGTCTTCTCGTCGTGACAGGCGGTCCTGGAACAGGAAAAACTACGATTATAGATGCAATAATCAAGGTTTTAGAGCTGCAGGGTCTGGATTTTCTTTTGGCAGCCCCCACAGGACGTGCTGCTAAGAGAATGAGTGAAGCTACAGGCTATGAAGCGAGAACTATTCACAGACTACTTGAGGTAGGAGGAATAGAGGGAGTCGATGGATTTGGGCGCGACGAGACTAATCCACTTGAGACAGATGCCATTATTATCGATGAGATGTCAATGGTTGATTTGCCCTTAATGTATGCGTTGCTGAAGGCAATACTTCCAGGAACCAGATTGATTCTCGTTGGTGATGCAAACCAGCTTCCATCCGTAGGTGCAGGTAGAATTCTATACGATATAATAGAATCCAGGGTTTACCCGGTTGTAAAGCTTACGGAGGTATTTAGGCAGGCCAAGGAGAGCGACATTGTTATGAATGCTCACCGCATTAATAATGGTGAAAAGCTCACTCTGGACAATAAGAGCAAGGATTTCTTTTTCCTAAAGAGAGCCGATTCGCAGTCAGCAATTTACACGGTATTGGAGCTTGTCCTAAAGAAGCTGCCACCTTATGTGGGAGTCAGACCAGCAGATGTGCAGGTGCTATGTCCAATGAGAAAGGGTCTTCTTGGTGTAGATAATCTCAATATTCAGCTGCAGGGCTATATCAATCCTGCGGCACCAGAAAAAAATGAATATGTGCGAGGCCAGGTCATCTACAGAGAGGGTGACAAGGTCATGCAGACAAAAAATAATTACAATCTGGAATGGGAAATACGCGGTAAATACGGTATTTCTATAGAATCTGGCAAGGGCATTTTTAACGGAGATGTGGGTATAATAAAAACCATAGATTCCTTTACCAAGCTCATTACGGTCGAGTTTGACGATGCACGAATGGTGGACTATACCTACGCTGATATGGATGAGTTAGAACTTGCATATGCGACAACGATTCACAAATCCCAGGGCAGCGAATATGCGGCGGTTGTAATACCAATTATGGGGACGGCGCGTCCCTTGCAGACGAGAAATCTCATATATACAGCGGTAACGCGAGCTAAACAGTGCGTAACTATAGTAGGAGACGAGTCTGAATTTTCCTATATGGTATCAAATGCCGATGGCTATAGACGCAACTCAGGTCTTATTGACAAGATAGAAAAGAGAATAAATGCTTTCGATTAAAGATTTAGTTTTTCCAAAAACCTGTCCCATATGCGACAGAGTTCACACACAGCTTATAACTAGACGCGCAGAGGATGAGCCTATTATATGCGACGACTGCGAAAAAAAGCTCATACGGGTAGAGTCGCCCTTTTGTGTGCATTGCGGCAAGCCCTTTGAGGAAGAGGAAAAGGAGCGTGAGCTTTGCTACGACTGCGAAAAGACTAAGGGAAGCTGGACTTATGTTCAGGGCAGAGCACTGTTTTTATATACCGGAGAGCTGACCCTAGCTATGTATCGCCTCAAATATTCTGGCAAGAGAAACTATGGGGCAATGTTTGCAAGAGAGGCAGCAGAACAGCTAGGAGACTGGATTACCAGTAAGAAAATAGATGCGATTGTCCCCATTCCTTTGCATGAGGATAGATTTTTAGAGCGCGGATATAATCAGTCAGAAGATATTTCAAAAGAATTAGGCAAGCTTTTAGGAATTAGGTTAGACACTGAGCTTTTGACGAGAATTAAAAAAACTATCCCACAAAAGGAACTGGACGATAAAAACCGTGCAGACAACTTAAAAAATGCTTTTCATATAGCGAAAAAAGGAGTAAAATATAACAGAGTGTTGCTTGTCGACGATATATATACCACTGGGGCAACGGTGTCGTCAGCAGCACAGTGTCTATTAGATGCTGGAGTAAGCGAAATATATTGTTTATGTGTGGCTATAGGAAGCGGCATATAAAAAATTTGTAAGGGGGTCATGTTATGGACACAAGAACATGCAGATCATGCGGAAGATTATTTAATTACATCACAGGACAGCCTATTTGTCCTGCGTGCAAGGACGAGCTGGAAAAGAAATTCCAGATTGTAAAGCAGTATATTTGGGAGAATAAGAGAGCTACTCTTGAGCAGATTTCAGAGGAAAACGAGGTTTCTGTCAAGCAGCTCAAGCAGTGGGTCAAGGAAGAGAGACTTTCGTTTTCTGAGGATTCACCTATTGGTCTCAGCTGCGAGAACTGCGGTGCTGACATCAAGACAGGACGTTTTTGCCAGGCTTGCAAGAATAAGCTCGGGGATAAGATATCTAGTGCTATCGTTAGAAATGAGGAGCCAGTATTTACAAGTAAATCTGGCAGAGACAAGGATAGAATGAGATTCATCTAATATGATTAATACAGACAAAGTCAAAGATATGACGTGGCTCGCTGTTTTTGAAAAGAGAGAGGGTCGCAAAGTTTTTAGGACAACTAAATACTTCAAGAGGGACTTTATTGGTCTGCATATGTTAAAGAGCTTTATTGCTGGAACAATAGCTTTTTTCATCTGCTTTGTTTTTTGGGGAATCTTCAATATGGAGAATCTCATGGCAACCATACATACTATGGATATACCTGCCTTTGGAAAACAGGTGCTATTGATATATGTTGTATCTATGGCAATATATATGGGTGGCGTATTTGCTTATGCTCAGGTGTATTACGCCAGAGAGCGCAGAAGAGTAAAGGCCTTTTCCAAGAGATTACGTAAAATCGCAGAAGAGGATTAGGAGATAATATGACCTGGTTTTTAGAAGCAAAGGAGCGAATAAGGAGCTTTTGCAACCGATTTGAAATATACTTGATTCCTGTATGTAAGGTCGTCGTTGCTTTTGTGCTTTACTACCTGATTAGTACCAAGCTGGGCTATTCGGAGGTTGTCAAGGAGCTTCCTATCAATATAGTGCTTGCGCTTGTTTGTGCTTTATTGCCTGCCAATACGATTATAGCTATAGCGGCGGTTTTGATATTGATTAATATGTATGCATTATCCATGGCTGCGTTTATAGTTACTACGGCAGCATTTTTGATAATGTTTATCTTGTATTTCAGGTTATCACCCAGCAAGGGGATATATGCAGCATTGACGCCTATTTTAGCTGTTTTTAATGTGCCCTATATCACACCTATTTCGATAGGCTTGTTAGATGATGACCCGAGTGCTGTTTTTTCGGTAGCTGCTGGAAGTCTGAGCTACTATATGCTTAAGGGAATTAGTGCCAATGCCTCTGCCATTGGATTTATGGGAGAAGAGGACACAATTCTTACAAAAATCAGTGATATTCTTAATCAGCTGGTTTCAGACAAAGAGATGCTGTTTATGACAGCACTTTATGTTGCGACTGCGCTCGTTGTATGGGCAATCAGGAGACTAAAGGTCGACTATTCGTGGATTATTGCCATAGCAGTAGGTGCAGTTATGCAGTTTGTGGGCAGATACGTGATAGATCTTAATCTCCATCTGTCAACAGATATATTGAGACTTATTTTAGGTGTAATAGCTGCAGTAGCAGTGGGATTTGTTTTGCAGTTCTTCTTTTTCAATTTGGATTACGAACGAACGGAGAGAGTTCAGTTTGAGGATGAAGAGTACTACTATTTTGTCAAAGCTGTGCCCAAGAGATTTGTCACAGAATCAGACAAAAGAGTCAAGAAGTTTAGCTCACATTCAGAAGAAGATATAGAGCCTGGTGAGGCAAGACGTCGTCTTGCAAGAGAGATGCAGATTGAGGATGAGCTCTTGGATTTCAAGAACATCGACGACCCAGACTTTGACAATGAAACTAGAGAATAAAACAACTATTGGGAGATCCAATGCAAGGATTATTTAGTGCGCTGCAAGCGTTCAGAGAACAATATTTGTTCTGGCTCAACCTACCACATGTAAGAGTCGTGGACATCATAGAGATAATCATTATCGCTTTTATTATCTATCAGATAATGGTTTGGATTAAAAATACCAGAGCCTGGACTTTGTTCAAGGGTTTGGCCATTATTATGGTTGTAGTCGTACTGGCAGCAGTTTTCCAGATGAACACCATTCTATGGCTGGCGGGCAAGGCGGTCAGCGTAGGCCTAATTGCTTTGGCTGTTATCTTCCAGCCAGAGCTCAGAGGCGCATTGGAGCGAATCGGCAGGCAAAATATTTTTAAGGGTATGTTTTCATCGCCAGACAAGAAGATACTTAGGTTTTCAGATAAGACCATAGATGAGCTTGTCAAGGCATGCTACGATATGGGTGCAGACAGAACTGGAGCACTTATTGTTATTGAAAAGGATGTAATGCTGGCTGAGTACGCTAGAACAGGTATCACGGTAGATGGACTGGTTACTAGACAGCTGCTTCTCAATATTTTCGAGAAAAACACACCACTACACGATGGTGCAGTAATTATGCGAGGCGATAGAATTGTATCGGCAACATGTTATCTGCCACTCACAGACAGTAGTGTAATAGATAAAAAGCTTGGTACAAGACATAGAGCAGCTATTGGAATCAGCGAGGTTAGTGATTCACTGACAATTATTGTATCTGAGGAGACAGGTAGTGTTAGCGTTGCATTTAACGGCAAGCTGGCGGCAGACCTGTCAGAGTCAGAGCTTAGACAATTCCTTGCTGAACAGCAGCAGTCTATGGGCTCAGTTACATCAAAGCTTGGAAAACTAAAAAGGAGGCTGAAGGGCGATGCTGAAAAAGATAGGCAAAGCGATAATCAATAACGCAGGCCTCAAGATTCTGTCTTTAGTACTGGCTGTTGTCCTATGGCTAATAGTGGTCAACATAGATGATCCTACGATTTCCAAGAATTTTACAGTACCAGTTACAATAGAGAATGCAGAGTATTTGACTGATATGGGTGAATACTATGAGGTAACAGATGATACCAAAAATGTAGTATTTTCCGTTTCAGGAAAAAGGTCTTATATAGAAAAGCTTACTGGCAGCGATTTTAAGGCCGTTGCCAATATGGAAAAGATAGATATTGCAGAGGATTTAAGTACGGGAACTATTCCTATTGAGATAACTGCGCTTAGATATTCCAGTCAGTTATCAGTCAGCAAGCTGCCGAGATATCTCAATGTTAAGCTTGATGATTTGGCAAATTCTCAGTACATGATTACACCTGTTACATCAGGGGAGCCTGCAGAGAGCTGTATAGTTGGCAAGCTGTCTGTGTCACCTAATTTGATCAAGCTTTCAGGACCCAAATCTGAGCTTAGCAAGGTGCATCATGTGGAGGCGGTTATCAATGTATCTGATATGTCATCAGATATAACAGGTGCTGTTATTCCTACATTAGTTGACAAGGATGGCAATGTGATTGATTCACCCAATATCAAAAAGAGTGTTGATTCAGTTACAGTAAGCGCACAGATTTTAGGAACTAAGGAAGTAGGTATTGTTACAGGCTATACAGGAAGTCCTGCAGAGGGCTATCAGTTTGATTCGCTGAGCATTTCACCTCAGACAGTCAAGATACAAGGAACCGCATTGGGTCTTAATCAGGTTACCAATATCACGATTCCTGATTATGCAGTAGATATTACGGGAGCCAGCGAAAAGGTTATTCAGACTATTGATGTCAATGCGTATCTTCCTGAGGGAGTTATCGTATATGGTGATAATTCCAAGATAAAGATAGAGGTAAATATAGCTCGTGTAGAGACAAAGGTAGTGGACGTACCAGTTTCAAGGATCAATGTTATAGGCTTAGGGGAAGGTCTATCGATTAATTTTTCCGAGGAGACGGTTCCTGTTAGAGTGACGGGTATTGAGCGAGATATAAATGCGGTTAACGCAAATGACTTAGAGCTCAATCTTGATGTCACGGGACAGGTAGTAGGCTATCATACTAATAGAATTGGAGTTCGTGCAGTAAGTACATTGACCTTCAATTCGGGCATAGTAGCGTATACGATTGAGTCGGTTAATAATGGGGCTGAAGAAGACAATTTCGACTCAGAAGGAGAAGATGATTCTACGCTTGAAGTCGGAGACGATGTAGGAGGAGAAGATACATCGGGTGGAGACGCGACAACTATTGGGGGAGACGAAAATGGTAACTAGAGAACTTAAAATAACAAACCCTACAGGTCTGCATTTTAGACCGGCAGGTCTGCTCTGTAACGAAGCAGTTAAGTTCAAGAGTAAAATCACATACAAATATGGAGATAATGAGGCTAATGCCAAGAGTGTCCTTAGCGTCCTAGGCTCGGGAGTGAAGTCGGGAACTATACTTGTATTCACCTGTGAGGGCGAGGACGAAGAGGAAGCTATGGATGCCATAGCTGCAATCATAGAGAGCGGTCTTGGTGAATAGACTCAAGAGACATTATGGATAAGAAGTACTATGAACGTAAAAAGCTATTTATGTTTTGGTCCAGCGTATTTTATATTGCTGTCCAGGCAGTAGCTTTTGGATTTTTATGGTTTAATTATTTTTCAAAATTTACAACGTTTCATTACTGGCGCAGAGGCGATTATGTTGTAATCGGCCTCTATGCCTTTTTCTGTTTTGGATTTGCAAAAATATGTGGCGCACTAAAGGTTGGCTACAAACGTAATTTAGACGTTCTTTTCTCGCAGCTAATAGCACTGGTATTTCAAAATCTAATAGGGCATTTGCAGCTGTGTCTAATTGGTAATTGGCGTTTTACAGAGCATCTTAGGATGATGGTTTATCTGTTTTTGGGAGAGTTAGTCTTTTCAATAATTTGGACCCTGGTGATAGGTGCGATACAGAATCAAATATATCCTCCTCATCAAATGCTTATGGTTCATGGTCCTATTGACCCTACGCTTATTATCGAGCAGCTAGGACGCAGACAAGACAGATATATGGTAAAGGAGACTATCGCACTTTCAGAGGGTCGTGATGTTATCATAGAGAGGATGAAGGAATATGATACGGTAGTCCTAGGAGATATTCCCTCTGGAGATAGAAACTATTTCCTCAAGCACTGCTATTGGGAGGGAATTAGATGCTATAGTATCCCCAAGATTTCCGATATCATGATAACAGGTGCTCAGCAGATAGATTTGTTTGAGACTATCATGTTGCTTAGCCGTAACAGCGGATTATCGATTGGACAGAGATTTTTCAAGAGAGCTTTTGATATACTCACATCTACAATCGGAATCATTCTCTCATCGCCGATTATGCTTATCATTACTATTTTGATTAAGGCGTATGATAGAGGACCTGTGATTTACAAGCAGGAGAGACTCACACAGGACGGCAAGCCCTTTATGATTCTCAAATTCAGAAGTATGATAGTTGATTCTGAGGTCGCGGGAGCTAGGCTTGCAGCGGCATCAGATGATAGAATCACTCCTGTTGGTCGCGTTATTAGAAGATTACATTTAGATGAGCTGCCGCAGCTATTTAACATATTTATAGGTGAGATGTCGCTTATTGGTCCCAGACCCGAACGCGCGGAGATTTTTGAAAAATACATGGAAGAGATACCAGAGTTTAAGTACAGACTCAAGATGAAGGCTGGACTTACGGGATACGCTCAGGTTTATGGAAAATACAATACTACTCCTTACGACAAGCTCAAGCTGGACCTTACATATATTGAAAATTATTCGCTTTGGCTTGATTTAAAGCTTTGCTTCTTAACAGTTAAGATTCTTTTCCAGAAGGAAAAATCAGAGGGCGTAGATAATGCACAGACTACAGCCCTAAAGAGTGAAAAGGAAAACAAGGACTAATCCATGTATAGAGATGGAGTAACGGTAATAATTCCAGCTTACAATGCTGGAAAATATATAAAGCAGGCAATAGAATCGGTCCTATCGCAAGAGGAAATTGATGCAGGATTGATAGAGCTGATTGTTATCAATGACTGCAGCACGGATGATACAGCTGAGGTATTATCTCAATATGCGACCAATCCCAGAGTTAAAATTGTGACTCACGATGCCAATACTGGAGTATCACAGGGGCGTAATGAGGGGATTGCTTTAGCTGAGACAGAGTATGTGGCATTTTTAGATGCGGATGATTGGTGGAGCTCTGAAAAAATCAAGCTTCAGTACACCTTGGCAAAAGAGACTAACGCTCCCATTATTTGTGCGGCAAGAGAGCTTCACACACCAGAGGGAGAGGGGACGGGTCGAATAATAGGTGTTAAGGATACTATATCCTACGAGGATTTACTTCGAACGAATAGTATTCCCTGCGGCTCGGTGTTGATGAAGGCTGATATTGCCAAGGAATTTGGCTTTCAAATGGATAATCTGCATGAGGATTATATTTTATGGTTAAAGGTGACAAAAAAATATGGTCCAGCAAGGGGAATAGATATTCCGCTCTTGCATTGCAGGCTTTCAGAGGGAGGCAAGTCAAGAAATAAGCTTAAATCTGCCAAGATGCATTTTATGGTTTATAGATATATGGGCTTTGGTTTTTTCAAAAGCGTGGGATTGTTTATAAGCTATGCTTTTAATGGATTTAGAAAATATTATGGTTAGTATATAAAAGGGAATTGAAAGGAGCTATTATGGCTGAAAAAATTATACTTACAGGAGACAGACCCACAGGAAGACTACATGTAGGTCACTACGTAGGTTCACTTAGAAGACGAGTAGAGCTACAGAATTCTGGAGAATACGATAAGGTTTATATAATGATTGCCGATGCTCAGGCACTCACAGATAATTTTGACAACCCTTCCAAGGTTAGAGATAACATAATGGAGGTTACATTAGATTACCTGTCTGCAGGAATTGAGCCTGAAAAGACTACTATTTTCATTCAGTCAATGATTCCTCAGTTAACTGAGCTGACATTTTATTATTCAAATCTTGTAACCTTATCAAGATTACAGAGAAATCCTACTGTTAAGGCGGAGATTCAGCTTCGCAATTTTGAGGCGAGTATCCCTGTGGGCTTTGTAAACTATCCTATCAGCCAGTCTGCGGATATTACAGCGTTCAACGCAACAGTTGTGCCTGTAGGTGAGGATCAGATGCCAATGCTTGAGCAGTGCCGAGAAATCGTGCACAAATTTAACTCTATTTATGGCGACACACTTACAATGCCCAACATTATGCTACCTGACAACGAAGCATGTATGAGACTTCCTGGCATAGATGGCAAGGCCAAGATGAGTAAGTCACTTGGAAATGCACTCTATCTTGCAGATGATGAAGCAACCGTTCAGAAAAAGGTAATGTCAATGTTTACTGATCCAGATCATTTAAGAGTAGAGGATCCCGGTAAACTAGAGGGTAATACAGTATTTACATACCTCAAGGCATTTGCTACAGACGATCATTTTGCTGAGTTTTTACCTGAATACAAGTGCCTGAAGGAATTAGAGGAGCACTACCAGAGAGGCGGACTTGGCGATGTCAAGGTCAAGAGATTCCTCGTGGCAGTTATGCAGTCAATTCTAGGACCCATCAGAGAAAAGAGAGCATATTGGGAAAAGCGTATTCCTGAGGTATATGAGATTCTTGAGAGTGGAACTAAGGTAGCTGAGGCTGCAGCAGCTGAGACAATGAATAGAGTAAGAGCAGCTATGAAAATAAATTATTTTGATGGCGATGCATTCCTTGCAGAGCAGAAAGCAAAGTACAACAACTAATTATGAGAAAATATACATTGATTGCCCCCTGCCATTTTGGTCTGGAGGCAGTTTTAAAAAGAGAAATATATGATTTGGGCTACGATATTCTTCAGGTGGAGGATGGTCGTATCACATTTGAGGGTGACGAGGAAGCTATTGTAAGAGCCAATATTGAGCTTCGTACTGCAGAAAGAGTGCTTATTCAGGTTGGAAAATTCACCGCAACTACCTTTGATGAGCTTTTTGAAGGGGTTAAAGGTCTGGACTGGGAAAGCTATCTCCCTAAGGATGCGAAATTTTGGGTAAAAAAGGCTTCATCCGTCAAGAGCAAGCTTTTTAGCCCCTCAGATATACAGTCGATTGTGAAAAAAGCAATAGTAAAAAGACTGAACAGAATATATCATATAGAGCAATTTCCAGAGACAGGGGCGGCTTATCCTATCAGAGTCTTTCTCATGAAGGATGAGGTTACAGTGGCACTTGATACGTCAGGAGAGTCTCTCCACAAGAGAGGCTATCGATTAAAAGCTGGAGGAGCACCTATTTCAGAGACGTTGGCAGCAGCACTTATTATGCTCACACCCTGGCGTACGGACAGAATTATGGTTGATCCATTCTGTGGAAGTGGAACATTTTTAATAGAAGCTGCTATGATGGCAGCGGGAATAGCACCTGGTATGAACCGCGAGTTTGAGGCCATGAACTGGACTAATCTCATACCGAGTGAATTATGGAAGGAAGCTAGAGAAGAAGCAAGGGAGAATATTGATACCTCTGTAAATGTTCAGCTTCAGGGCTATGATATTGATGCGGATGTAGTAGCAGTGGCGCGAGAGAACGCAAAACGAGCAGGAGTAGGGGATATGATTCATTTCCAGGCAAGAGAGGTGGCAAAGCTCTCTCATCCCAAGAAGTATGGATTTATAATCACCAATCCACCTTACGGAGAGCGTCTTGAGGATAAAAAAGCACTTCCAGCAATTTATAAAAGTCTTGGAGAGGCGTATGCAGGTCTTGACAGCTGGTCTATGTATGTTATAACCAGCTGGGAGGAGGCACCAGTTCACATTGGTCGTCGTGCCGACAAGAATCGCAAAATTTACAATGGAATGATAAAGACATACTTTTATCAATTTATGGGACCTAAACCTCCAAAGAGTAGGGAAAACTAAGATTATTTATGAAGATATCAAAGAGATATATCATTTTTTTAATAGTGTTAGCTGTATTAGTCTGCCTTCGATTGGTAGACTTTTCCAGTATAGGTACATCTACTGCAAGGTTTAGGGGCGCCAGTATCAAATCGAATGATTTTACAGAGCTTATAGCAGCTCAAATCAATGATGGAGATATCAAGCTTTTAGTCGGGGGAAAAACCTATACCTCTGAAAAGGATGGGCTGTTTGCCAATGACGAAGCAATGATTATGATGCCAATCTATGTGCTTAGAGATGCGATGGGATGCAGCGCAAGAATCTATGACGATGTGGAGCTGCGTATTCATAAAAGGCAGTCTAAGATAAGTCTTTTGCTAGATGAGGAGAACGTCTTTACTAAGGTTGGCGATGATTACTATGTGTGCGCAAATAAAATCGCAAAGCTGTTAGATTATGATTGGAAATGGGATTTTTCCAGTGAAGAAGGAGAGCTTACAGATAAGCAACCGGAAATCAGCTCTCTTCCCATTAGATTTGATTTAAGAGAACAAAAGAGAGTATCAAGAGTCAGAGATCAGGGCGATTTGGGAACATGCTGGGCCTTTGGGACGCTACTTTCTATGGAGAGTACGCTTCTTCCAGAGGAGAGATATGAGTTCGCAGCCGACCATATGAGTCTGAGTAATGGCTTTTTATCTGGTCAGGATGAAGGTGGCTACTACCAAATGTCCATGGCTTATTTGACCAGCTGGAGGGGACCTGTTCTAGAGGCATATGACCCTTATGGAGATGGGGTTACGACCGAGGGACTCGCACCAGTGAAGCATGTTCAAGAGATTCAGGTATTGGATTCAGGTGACATTAATGCGATAAAATCGGCAGTTTTTAAGTATGGTGGAGTTCAAACCTCGGTGTATAACGGTATAGATGATGAGGACGATACGGAGAATCCATACTATAATCCTGACACGTATGCGTATTGCTATCAGGGATCAAAAAAACCTGACCATGATATAGTTATTGTCGGGTGGGATGATACCTTTCCTGCCAGCAATTTTAATACCCCGCCTGAAGAAAATGGTGCGTTTATCTGTCAAAATAGCTGGGGAACGAGCTTTGGAGAAAACGGATATTATTATGTATCTTATTATGACTCGCAGATTTCTATACACAATGTTGTATTTACCAGAGTTGAGGATGTAGACAATTACGATAATATATATCAGGTGGACGAATGTGGCTGGGTAGGACAGATAGGCTTCGAGAAGGAATCTATTTATGCTGCTAACGTTTTCACGTCGCAAAAAAATGAAATATTACGTGCAGCAGGCTTTTATGCGACATCTGCTGGAACAAAATATGACGTCTATGTTGTAAAAAACTACGACGAGACAACCTCCTTAAGAGAAGATAATAGAATAAGCGTAGGCTCAGGAACATTAACCAATACAGGATACTATACAATAGATTTTGATAGAGAGGTAGAGCTAAGCGCGGGAGAAAAATTTGCTGTTCTTCTATACCTTGAATCGCCGGGTAATCCACATCCCTTAGCGGTAGAATACTGTGCTGGGGAGAGTACCTCTGAGGTCGATATCACAGATGGTGAGGGATATATAAGCATGAGTGGTAATAGCTGGAGCAGAGTTGAGGATTATGCAAAGGGAAATCTTTGTATAAAGGCGTATACGGATAATAGATAATCAATGAACAATAAAATTTTGAGATGGATAACAATAATAACATGCTTTGCTAGTGTAGTTTTTGTATCTGTACTGTTTTATTTACCAAATCAAATAAAAGCTCTTGAGACCCAGTATGAGGCAAGCCTGAAGGAAGCAAAGGAAAGAGAAGAGCGCTTTGAGCTTCTTGCCAGTATGTCGGGAATTGATTATTTAGAGCTAGTGACAAAGCAGATGCTATCAGCTACGGTGGACAGTGAAGAAGAGCTATTAGCAGAGGATGACGATGTATTGTCGACACCGCATGGAGAGGAGACAACCAGGCTGCCATTTGATTCGCAGCTTAGAATAGAAATGCCTCCAGGAGTAGATTTTGGTCAATGTATAATAAACAATGATTATGTTAATAAAATCATTACAGTAGATATTCCTGGTGCGGGCGAGGCTTATCTCGCGGAGTATCCGATGCTTGGAGAGACAGATCATATCAAAAAGCTTGATTTTGATTATCAGGAAGGTTCCATAACTGCAGTATTTCAAATGGATAGTGTATATGAACCCGTTGTTGAATATGATGAGCGGTTTATTTACCTTGATTTTGCAGACCCTCATGATATATATGATTATATTGTAGTCGTAGACGCAGGTCATGGTGGTGATCAGCCAGGAGCTGTAAGGGAAAACGTATACGAAAAAAACATTACGCTTCCAATGGTCCAAAAAATAAAAGAAAAATTTGATGCTGACACAGAACACAACATAGGAGTATATTATACAAGGCTTACAGATATCAATATTCCATTTGCTGATAGAATAGGCTTAGCCAATGACTTAAATGCCAATTTTTTTATTAGTGTACATATTAATGCTTTGCCTAATGATACCACAACAGAGGGGTGTGGTGTCATGTTTAATGAGAAGAATCCGGGTGGAAAGCTTGGCAGCAAAAAGCTGTCGGAGATTCTCTTGAAGAGCTGTGTGAAAAATATGGAATGTGAATCGAAAAACTTTTTTAACGGCTCTACAATATATATACTTCACCATGCAGAGGTTCCAGCGTCGCTTATAGAGGTAGGATTTATTTCTAATCCTAAAGAGAGAAAGAAGATGCTTACAGATGAATATCAGTATAAGCTTGCTCAGGGAGTATATGAGGGCGCACTAAAAGCAATAGAGAAAGGATTTTAGATATGAGATTAGTATTTGCAACTGGAAATCAGGGAAAAATGAGAGAAATAAGAGAAATCATGGAAGGTAGTGGGTATGAAATTGTATCCATGAAGGAGGCCGGTGTGGAGGCTGATATTGTAGAGGATGGAACTACCTTTGAGGAAAATTCTCTTATCAAGGCACGCGCTATTGCAAAGCTTTTGCCTGACGATATAGTTGTGGCAGATGATTCAGGTCTCGAAGTTGATGCACTGGGTGGAGAGCCTGGAATATATTCAGCCAGATATTTGGGAGAGGATACCTCATACGATATCAAGAATGCAAAAATAATTGAGCGAATGGAAGGAGTTCCCAAGGAGAAGAGAACAGCGAGATTCGTAGCAGCTGTGGCGGCAGTTTTTCCTGATGGAAGAGAAGAGGTTGTTCGTGGCACAATTGAGGGCTATATAGGCTATGAGCCCGCTGGTTGTGGAGGCTTTGGCTACGATCCTATTTTCTACTTATATGAGAATGATCACTCAACCGCAGAGCTTCCTGCCGAGGAGAAAAATGCAATTAGCCACAGAGGAAGAGCACTAAGAGAGATAAGGAAGTATCTGTAGATGAAGGTTTTATTGTTTAGTGATTCTCATGGCAACAATGCAAATATAAAAGAGGCAGCGAGACGCGAGGCTCCATACGATCATGCGATACATATGGGTGATTCAGCTATGAAGTATTCGGAGATTGAAAAAATACTGGGAGTGCCAGTAGCATTTGTCAATGGCAATTGTGACTGGGGGAATGAATTTCCCACAGAAAAAACGATAAGTCTTGGTGGTGTGAGGATTTTTATGACTCATGGACACGAGTATAGAGTTCAGTATGATATGGGGATTTTTGACTACAAGGTGCACAGTGAGGAGTGTGATATCGCACTGTTTGGACACACGCACGTTCCCTATGAGGATGGCGTAGACGGAAAAATTATTTTCAATCCTGGAAGTATATCATCACCTAGAACCTATGACGCGAGACCGAGCTACGGAGTAATGATAATAGAAAACGGAAAAATAAAGAGTTTGGAGCACAGGTTTTTAGACCCGATATTTTAGGAGGTTTATGTATACATATACGAGGAGAGTGAGCTATTCGGACTGTAATCATACAGGTAGACCCAGATTAGCAAATATAGTAGATTATCTGCAGGATGCATCGACTTTTCAGTCTGAGGAGGCGGGAGTTGGCGTTGATTTCTTGTGGGCACATAATTCTGCCTGGGTGTTAGCCAGCTGGCAGTTGGATCTCGATAGATTGCCTACAATAGGTGAAGAAATCAAGGTTTGGACAAATCCGTATTCAGTTAAGGGTTTTTTTGGAGAGAGAAATTACATGCTCTCTGGAATGGATGATGCCTTCTATTTGAGAGGTAACAGCATCTGGATGTATGTGGATCTAACGACAGGACGACCTAAGCGTGTAGACCCCGAGATGTTTACAGCCTACGAGAGAGGTGAACCCATAGAAATGGAATATCTCGATAGGAAATTTGATATGCCCTCTGATTTAGAGGAAAAGGAATGTATCAGGGCACCGAAGCTATTTTTGGATACGAATCAGCATGTAAATAATGCAAAATATCTTGCGCTGGCTGAGGAGTATATACCAGATGATTTTATTCCCAGACGTATACGAACGGAATACAAGGCACCGGCAAGGTATGGCGATGTTATGCGTCCTTTTATCAAGCTTGAGGAAAATGCCTTTTATGCCTCTATAAGAGGTGAGGATGATATTGTGTATTGCAATATGATTATTGAAAAGTAATCATTTGTAGTTAATATGACAGAGACGGAATAACTAATAGAAAGAAGAAAAATATGACACCAGGAAAATACTACGATTTATTTATAATAAGAAAGACTGATCACGGATTTTATCTTGGAGAGGAAAGAAGTTCACCCAAGGAAGAGCAGGTTTTATTGCCCAAAAACCAGATTACAGATGAGATGGAATTGGGAAATCAGGTTGAAGTTTTTGTGTATATGGATTCAGAGGACAGGCCAGTAGCTACTACGGACAGACCTCTTGTATCTGTTGGTGAGCTTGCAGTAATCAAGGTAAAAGAGGTTCAAAAAATAGGAGCATTTTTAGATTGGGGGCTTCCTAAGGATTTGTTTCTTCCATATCGTCAGATGCAGGGGCATCTCTATGCTGGTGACGAGATACTAGTGACAGTATATGTTGACAAGAGTGGAAGGCTATGTGCTACGCAAAAGCATCTTTATGATATATTAAAAACGGATTCTCCATATAAAAAGGATGATATAGTTAAGGGTAGAATTTATGAGTTTGGTCATGATTTTGGAACCTTTGTGGCGGTAGATGATAAATATTCAGGGATGATTCCCCGTACAGAGGATGTTTCAAGACTTAAAATTGGAGACGTAATTGACCTTCGTGTTGTAGGTGTCAAGCCAGATGGCAAGCTTGATCTTTCCACCAGACGGGAAGCGTTTAGGCAGATTAGCTCTGATGCAGAAATTGTAATGAAGGCAATTGATGAATTTGGAGGAGTACTTCCATTTTCTGATAAAGCAAACCCCGAGGTAATCAAACGAGAACTAAATATGAGCAAGGCAGCATTCAAGCGCGCTATAGGGCATCTGTACAAAGAGAGACTTGTAGAGATAAAAGAGAATTGTGTAAGAAGAGTTTAGGAAAAGCATGACATATAAAAAAGGACACGGAATAAACCGTGTCCTTTATCTTTTACAAGATATAAACTATGCATATGTGTCAATGTGACTTCCAACATTTGGATTTACTGACTGCTCCATAGCCTTGATGAGGTCAGCTCCCTGCTGCTGAGAAGCATCTAACTCCTTGGCAAGCATCTTGAAGCCTGTAGCAGAAGGTGTATCCACACCATCAATCTTAACAGAGCCTGCCTGCATCTGATATAAAGCCGAACTAGCTAAACCACCTATCTTCATAAAACCACCTCCATCTGTGCGGTTGACTTCCTACTATTAGAAACATTTTATCACGAGTGAACTGGTTTTTCAACTACAAGATATAGTGTTGACAGTTTAAGCATAGGGACTGTTCCTATTGGCTTAGTACTTAACAGTCTTTTCCTTGCCATTCATATATACCTTGCAAGACTTCTTACCGAACTTTGTAACTGTTACAAATTCGTCCTTGCTCTTGATTGTCTTGACCTTCTTAGAAGCTGTTCCGTTTAATGCAAACTTTTTGATTACAACCTTGCTCATATCAGCGTACTTGGTGTCACCACTTCCCTTTGTGTAGGGGTATGCTGCAAAATAAACTGAATTTCCGATGAATGCCTCTCCCATAGCTTTCTTTGCAAGAGTCTTAACCTTTACCATTCCATCATCTGTAAGCTTGTAAAGGTAGATTCCAAATGCAGATACATCTGTAACGTACTGATTTCTACAAATTGCATACTCACCCTTGGTTAATGAAATTGCCATAGTCTTAGATGCAACCTTGATATCTTTTGTAGCTAAGTTGTAAACATATGTCTTGTAAGCCCATGTTTCTGCGTTCCAGTGAGTCATGTATACATTTTTACCGTAAAATGCTGATACCTTCATCCAGTCCTTATCAGTCTCTGTTGAATGAATATACTCACTGAGGTCTGCAACTACTATTTCATCTGTTCCGTTTACCAGCTTAAGTGAAGCTCCATCAACCTTAAAATTATCTGCTGTTAAGGTGCTGATTAACTCATCATATGTGCTTATTAAATCATTTGTACTAATTAAATCATTTGCACTGATAAGATTTACATCCTTATCATCTGCCTTTGCTGCTACGCTAGGTAAAACTCCTACTGCAAGTGTAAGTGCAACTGCTGCTGCCGCGATCTGTCCAATAAACTTTCTCATTTTCATTTTCCTCCTTAGTTCGCATTTAATATTGCGTTTTGTTTTTGAACTGACGTGAGAATATCACCTCACTGTGACAAAAGTTGGACAAAAAATAAAAAGTTTTAAAATTTTTTTGAAAAACAAAAAAAACACCTAAATATCACGTGTTTTGTGACATATAGGTGTCTTTTTATTATTAAAATGAAAAAGAAAATCTTATCTTATACGAGAAATCCTCGCTGTCTGTCGTAGTTTTCATAGCCTTCCGATATAGAAGTTTTTCCGTAGGTCATACCTGCTACGACCTTTTGTGTATTACCCATGATAGGCTCAGACTTATCCTGCTTTGCAACCTCTACAAATGCAGCGTAGAGCTTGTCTACCACATTTTTGGCAAAGCTCATGGGCTTTCTCTTGTGAGTGGCTAATGCCAGTGCCAGCTGCCTCCTTGCATATTCATACAGGGGGAACAGCTGACCGGCTAGCTCATAGTCAAAATTCAGTGAGTTCTGCAGTCTCACTAATACTTGATCACAATGCTTGATTGCGTCCTTGAATTCAGGACCGCCTAATTCAAATGCTTTATCCGCATCCTCTAAGTAGGCATAAAATATATCATATTCAATTACTATCATCTCGCCACCATTGCACTGAGACAGGCGACGGGTAAAATCTTTTTTCTGCTGATCTGTCATCTTATTCTATCTCTACTGTAAAAGCTGTAATACCTGCTGTGGCATATCATTTGCTTGAGTTAAAACTGAAATTGCCGCCTGGTCAAGTACCTGCTGATTTGAATACTCAGACATCTCCTGAGCCATATCTGTATCCATGATACGAGAAATAGCAGCCTCCATATCCTCTTCTGTTTCATTTAGTGATGCTGTTGCATACTCTAGTCTGTTCTGGTAAGCACCAACTCTAGATCTAGTCTCTGAAACCTGGGCAATCGCCTCGTCAAGAGCTGCTATTGCTCTAGCCGCACCATCTCTGGGAACAAGATTAAGGTCATCTATGTAAAGGGACTCTGTTGTAATCGAAGGAATACGAACTCCAATCTCCTGTGACTCATGTGCTCCAACCTGAAGGTCCATAGTTCCAATGTCAGTTACCTCTAGGATAACTGGCTCTGTGGGCGCTGCTGGATCACCTAAAGTGCCGTCGGCGTTGACAGGTCTCATCTCTTCAGGGTTTATCTTAAACTCCATCTCAAAGCCGTCGATGTCTGTAACCTTAATCTTTGTGCCATCACTTGTATAGGATGCTGTCTTAGAAAAACCATCGTCTGTGGAATTTATTTTTATTTCGGCATCCTTACCTTTGACAAGATCACCAGAGCATCTCTGAATTCCATCAACTGTAATATCTAAAAATGCACGGTCACCATAATTCTTGGTTGTGATCTTACCTGTCTCGTCACAGGTGGCACCAATTGTCTCTGCTGCATCTCTAAGTGCGCCCAAACGAGTCATGGGATCTGCACTGTTAGGAGTTACAAACGAATATCCATTAATATTAACCTCTTCTCCTGGACCTGGAATACCAAGGGTATATGAGGCCTGGGTAGGAAGCTGAGTAATCTCAAATTCGTAATTTCCCTTTGCTACCGCATCTGTAGTGTGGAAATTTTCAATACCATCCTCGCTAGGGAATATACGTCTGTCCTGACTACCATCGAGGAGAGCTTTACTGTTAAACTCTGTGTCCTTTGCAATACGATCAATTTCCATTCCTAGCTGATTAAACTCATCCTGACAAGCCTGCTTATCTGCCTGTGTCAATGAATCTGTTGCCGCCTGAACTGAAAGCTCTCTCATACGCTGTAAAATAGCGTGAACCTCATTCATCGCTCCATCAGCAGTCTGTAATACGCTAATTCCATCAGAGGCATTTCTGGATGACTGATTAAGTGCATTAATCTGCGCTCTCATCTTGTTGGAAATAGCCATTCCAGAAGGATTATCCTTGGCGTGATTAATCTTAAAGCCTGATGATAATCGCTCTATAGAAGCTGTAAGGTTATTCTCTGTTCTGTGAAGATTGGCATTAGAAATAACTGCCGAAATATTTTCATTTACTCTCATATTGTGCTCCTTTGCCACTGTTTATATTTTAGTGGTCCCTGGAAGCATCCCTGCCATATTAAATGCGACATCCATGTCAGCTAATTATTTTATCGACAAAATCTAAATAAAAATTACGTCTAAATAAAAAGTCCTTCCCCACTTTTGTGAGGAAGGATATCTTTTTATTTCAATATCATCATTAGTTTTTTTGCGAGTCCATATAGCTTGGAGGTTTGAACCTTATATGTGTCATTATTGGGAGTAGCATTCTGACTCTCAGTTGTGTACGCGGCATTTCTGTCAACACGCGACGAAAACTGAATACTTATCTCTCCGCCAAGTCTTTCATTTATCTCGTCACTAATTGCCATAAGTGCTTCATAGCCTGCTCTAGAATCAGTAACAATATAACCATCGTTTCCATTCTCCTTGGCAACTATTTCAGCTCTTACATTGCCAAATTCGGGCGAATCCATAGAAAAATCTATTTTCCCGTTTTCACCTGAACCGCGAACCACTTTGACATCCATCGCTACAATGCCATTTTCAGTCTCCACAGGAATTCTGTAGTGCTCATTTCTCGCGGCTTTTGCTCCAATCATAAGCTGCTTGGTTGCAAGCTGAAGCTGTCTTAAATCCAAATTTGTCATGCCCTTATCGTACATAACAGTCTGCATACAGTGCTCTGCAACCTCGTAGAGGGTATCTAATGCCTTGGCATATTCCTCTGGTGCTTCAACATCCTCTCCAAATTTCTCGTATATCTCAGTCTTGATGCTTTTAAGCTCTTCCATAAGCTCACTTTTTTCATCGACTGTAGAGGTGTCCATATTAAAGACCCTGCGAAAGGCCTGGTTAGGAGTGTGCATCATCTGCTGCATAGCCAACACATTATTAATAGAAGCTGGTAAATCATTCTGAAGTCGGAGGCCAAGC
>JAZRXQ010000139.1:0-6134 GCA_045600305.1 Lachnospiraceae bacterium | reverse complement strand
GTACAGTCGCTTAGACTGGAAGACTTCATGGATATGGTCGGCACAAAAAACAGAGGTGAAGTAATATTTAAGGACGGCGAATTAAAGATAGTCAACAATAGTAGATTTAAAAATATTGAAGTGGTTAGTAATTTTTCTCAGCTTTTATTTGGGGGTGTGCCTGAGACTATTGCCAATGTCCAAATTAGGCAAAGATTACTTACGCTTATCAAAGAAAGATATGGTGACAGGCTTAGTGTAGAGGATACAGCACAGATAATTAAACGCCTTCAATTAGACCAGGGTAAGGCTATGACGGGTGGAATCAGTAGATTTGATCTGGCTGAGGTATTCAAGCTTCTCAGAGACAAATGCACTATGGTTAAAAAAGTGAAGGAAGACCCCGTGGCACAGTCTGTCTCAAGCTATATAGAGACTGGTCTTGATAAGACTGAGGCTGAGTATGCCATTAAAAAGCTCATAGAAAAAGCAAAGGCTAAAGGGATAGATATCTCAGGAGTGGGCAGTCACGAGCTTTCAAATCTTAGAATCAATCTAGGCTATATTCAGGATGAAGCTTATAGATATATGCGCCAGATGTACAAGTATATGAGTGTGTACAATAATGGCAAGGCTTTTGATTACGTAAATGCTGTAGGCGATAAACAAAAAGAGATTTTAGAGAGCGTAACAGGCTATGTAATCGCTGGCTATCTCTCAAAGTCCAGAGAAAAAAGAGAGCTTACAAAAAGTAAGCTTGATAACTATGTAAGAGAATGTGCTTTTGATGCGCTAAAAGATATAAAGGTATCTAATGATGAGAGCGTATTGACTGATGCAGAGTTAAGAATACTAAAAGAAGGTGAAATAACCCATAATATCAGTGCCCTCTCGGAGGGAGGAGCTGCAGGTCTACAGACTCTGGTAGATAAAAAAATGGTGGGCAATACTGCCTGGTCTGGTAAGGTTAAAAGGGTCCATAACGGAGTGAAGAAGCTAACTACACTCTGTAATCTTCTCAGCGAATATGACAAGCTAAAGGCACTTGCATTATCAGAGGGCATAAATGAAGAAAAGATGAATCAGTTTACTGATTTAGGATATAAAATTGATTCTATTTTTTCGGAAAAGAATCAGGCTGATATCTTGGATATGGATCTGGTTACAAGCGAGCTTAAAAATACCCGTTTTGCAGTGGGACTAGAGAAAATTAAGCGTATATATGCAGATAAGCATGAGAACTTTTTATCCTATGCCACTAGTGTTTCAAGTTTAACCTTTAACAAGAATGTGGTTCATGAGGATAAGAAAAAGAGTGAGGAGGTTCTTCCTAGCGAATTAGAGAATTTTGTAGCACTTGAAAAAAATGCTCAGGAAATAATACGAATTTTCATGCTGGAGAGAGATCCTTCAGAGCTAATCAATAGTTCTAAAAATAAAAAGGGATATGCAGACAACTTAGTAAACATTCAAAACATGCTAAGAGATTTCCCTACGGATAGCTATGTCGAGAGAACTGCAGTAATTGGAAAAGAAAGTATAAGGTTTATACAGTTACCCAACAATGAACTCAACGTGGTTATAGCTAATCGTCCCTTTACCCTCACCAAGACAGCTCATCAGATTGCAGAGCATATAGAGGCCAATGTTATGGCTAATGCCAATCTTTACGGCGAGGAGAGAGCTAAGGAGATATATGATAATCTGACTCTTGATGGAGTGGCAGATGGAGTAATTATGCACGCTAGAAGTATGTGCATTAAGTATCTCTCTGGAAAGACTCAGTTTGCGTCCAAGAAAAAGCTGAATGGCAAAACCAAATTGCCGGATACATATTTTAACAATGTACCGACCTCTGCTATCAACACTATGACCAAATACCTCATGGATGGCACACTTGATATAGATGAGATTATCGATATGGTGGATGAGATTGAGTCTGGAATCCATTTCAACGCCGAGGAGAGCCTTGAGCTCATGGAGATGGTTGCCAAGAACAAGGAAGAAGAGGCTAAGAAGTGGGCCAGCAAAGAGGATGTAGTCTTTGTCGAGCAGCAGGTCAAGGAAGAGCCTGTAATCATAGAGCTAGATAAGGATAACAAAATAAAGCTTGATGAGTGGACCGAGGAAGAGGCTAAGGTTAAAGATTTTGTGGCTGACCTCATATTCTCCAGTGAGACCTGGGTAGTGGATAGTGGAATATCAGAGGAAGAGAGAATACAGAATCTAATCGATAAGCATATAGATACAGTAGTTATTTTACTTAACAATCCTAAGCTTCTATCTGAGGTAATCGGTAAGCTTCCCTCTGAAATGGACGATGCGAAAAAAGAGATAGAAAAATCCATGAAAGAATTCATGGAGGACGAGGAAATTAAAAAATTAAAGAGCCTTGACAATTTGCCCGTGGCTGGAAGATGGTTTCAGAAGCTGGGAATCGGTGCAGCCATCAAAAAGGAGCATGTACAGGCTAGATTTAAGGATCTAGAGAAACTCATTGCTGACAATGTAAATGAAGCCTCTGACTCTGTTCAGTCGATTTTATCAGAGGAGATAAAGAGTGTATTTAAGACCAAGTCTAGTGGGGCTGACAAGGAAAAAGTAGAGACTGTTGCGCAGGGCAACGAGAAGCTTAGAAAGATTATCGAGAATGCTTCTAAGGGCGGAAGTGGCCAAGGATTATTTGTAAAGAATATCCTAAATACATATTTTAAGGATGCAGACTTTTTAGATAAGAGATCAATGATTGCATCAGCAATTCGTTATTCAAAGCCTAAGACAAAGGCTCCTAAGGGGTTAGATACGAAAAAAGAAAACTCATTTAAGGAGATGCAGCAGGGGCGCTTCTTTGGTGGTCTCATAAAGGGGGCAGGACCTCTTTTACAGAAGCTAATGCAGGGACTTCCTACAGATGACATGCCAGCAACTATGGTAGCTGCTTTAGAGGATATCAAATCCAAGCTATCACCTATACCTAAGCCCATAGTAGAAGCACAGATGCACAATATAGTTAGCTCCTCTAATGGAAGAATCACATCTATTCGAGTTGATAGAGCACTAGGAGCAGCATCAGTAGCTCAGACCTTCCTCTGTACCATGTTTGGTCCTGAATTTGAAAAGGGAAAAGAGGTTGCAATCAAGATTCTTCGTCCAGAGGTTAAAAACCGCATGGAGCGAGAGAAGAAGGTTATGATGAAGGCTGCGAGAATGACTGATAACAAGATGAGAAAGGATGCCAATCAGCCAGAGCTTAAGGAGAATGAGATTGGTGGAATGGAGGCCACTTATCAGGGACAGTTGCAGCGTATCGAGGAAGAGATGGATCTTAGACTTGAGGCTAGAAATGCACAACGTGCAGTTGTATATGACAGAGGCTTTTCTTCTGTTAAGTCGGTTAAGGTTGACAGCTCAGTTGAGCCTACTGCCAACACCATGGTACTTGAAAAAGCATCAGGAGATACCGTTGATAGCTATATGAATAGCGTTGACAAGGAAGTAATAAGCCTAGTTAATTCATTTGTTGAAGTAAATGAGGGAAAGATTCAGTACGACTCTAAAGAAGCTGTAAAGCCTAAAATTAATAGAATTGGACATGCTAATATAGAACAGTATGAAAAAGCGTGTCAAAGATTACCTGAGATATTAAAACAGCTTCAGACTAGACAGGCACATATGAGTAGATTGGCTGATATGTGGGTTAGAGAGGGAGTCTTTGGAGAGGGCTTTTATCATGGTGATATGCACGCAGGTAATATCATGATAGATGATGATGGAGTCACTGTAATCGACTTTGGTAATGCTACACAGCTCAACGAGATGCAAAGAGGTGAAGTGCTTCGAATGATGGTTGCTGCAGCTTGTGGCGATTCCAAGATTTTCCTTGAAAGCTTCAAGAAGCTACTAGAGAATACTACAGATGCTGAATACTCTAGAAAAAAAGACGAATTGAAGAAAATTTTTGATGAAGTATTAAAGTATGGTGATGGCGCATCAAGCGGACTACGAATAGCAGCAGCTCTCATGAGAGCGCAGGAGATGGGAATAGAGCTTCCACCTGCGATTTATAATTTCTCACAGAGTCAGCTCAGATTGCAAAATGCTATTGATGGTATGAATGATACCATCACAACACTTCAAAAGCTTATCACTAATCTCGATAAGGTTGATATAGCAAGCGAATCTACTAATGATGTGTTTATCAACAAGGCTGTTTTAACTGAGGGTGATATCAAAGAAGATAAAATTGATACCGCTATCAAGACATATAAAATAATAGAGGGTGAGGAAGAGGAAAAAGCCAGACAGAAGCTAAATATGACGGACGATGCCAGCATAGAGGCTTTTGAGTCAGAATATCTCTACAAGGGCACGATAAATGCAGAAGAAATCTTGAAAGCATTCAAGGAGCAGCTTGAAGTTAACAAGAAGGAAGATAGCTATGATGATAAGGGCAATCTAAAAAAAGAAATAGAAGCTTCAGCAATGAAGACTTATCACGACATTATGCCGTTTGCAGAAGCTTCTGGTGTACATATCCCAACAGTCAAGAAGTTTGCAAAGAATCTTCGCGGAATTGAAAAGGATGAGTCACGTCAAAGAATTCTTACAACAATACTAGATGGACTTGACCAGAGTCCATTACTTGACACATCAAGGAAATATAAAGCATATAGAGATGCTCAAAAGGATAAAAAGGTTACTGCAGAGAAGCTTAAAGATTTAGAGAATGCCTTTATGGAGTCGTATAAGTTGTCCAGAAAACATGCTATTGAAGCTGACAAGCAGTTTTCAGCGTTTGGTAACTATTTTCCTCAGACCAATACTCATACGAAAAATAAGATTGTCATGGAGAGGATAGACAATACAAGAAAATACTGGCAGGCACAAAAGGACATATGTGGAGAGAGCTTATGCAAAGAGCTTGACACCGCTATTGATAAATTAGTTGCATATGCAGAAAAAAGACTAGACCAGGAAAAGGCAAAAAAAATCCCTGAGGGAGGAAAGCAGTTTTTAGATGAGCAGGTTCAATATAATAAGCTTTTAGAAGATGTAAAGGTCGTGTATAGAAAAGCATTAGTAGCGAAGCTCAAAGCTGAAAAGGACAAAAAGGTAGACCTAAATATCAATACCAAAAAGCCAGCATCTTTTGCAGAGGCTATGGGTGATTTGGTTCAGCAAAATGTTGCATCATCAGCGAGAAAGCTGGGAGTAATGGGTATAATTAGAAACAGAAAAGTACTTAGTGAGATGTTCAATTAGTAGTAGGAATGGAGGAAAAAATGAATTACCAGAGAATTGATTCGACATTTGATCAGGCAAAAACGCTTTTGCCAGAGGAGACAGCAGAGTGGTTAGAGCTAAATAGAAAAAATATCAAGGATTTTCATCTATTTGGAACCTTAGATGGCAATGATTTAGTTGCATATGCAGCATATGTTGTCTACGAGGAGTATAGCTCAATATGTGCTCTTGCTCATATCGAGGTAAAGGAAGAGTATAGGGGCGATTATATTGGTGAGACTCTCATCAAGGAGTCTGGTAGAGAGCTTAGAAAAAAGGGTTATAAGATTGTCAAGGCCAGTGTCACAGAGCATGATCATGCACTCAAGGGAATTCTCGTGAAAAATGATTTCGAGAAGATATTTAGGTCAGAGACTATTACCTACACACTGGATGACCTTAAGGATTCTCCTACTATGAAAAATATGGAGACTCTTGAGAAGGGATTTTCGTATATCAAGTGCTATCTAGATTATGACAAGGATGATTCTAAGCTCTACGAATTTGAAAAGTGGCTCAATGAATATAGACCCGGTGTCCAGCTAAGTAAGCTCAATAGGAGATACACATGCTTCTTTGAGCATGAAGGAAAAATACGAGGATATGTAGCAGTTCAAAAAGTCAAGAGTAACTTTGTACTCATGAAGGATATCCTAGTTATGCCTTCTAAAAACAGCAGACTTGCACTGCCCGTAATGATGGCTTATTTTGCAAAAAATATTTTTACAGACCTGCCAGAGGACACAACTGTAGCACTGACCTTCTATGATAGGGATTATGTGCCTATCATGGAGTCTATGTTTGGCGAGCCTGACGATAGACTTATTTTTGATGATTACAGTATTGAGTGCTAATAAAAAGAGAGAATTACT
>JAZRXQ010000138.1:0-3817 GCA_045600305.1 Lachnospiraceae bacterium | reverse complement strand
GGATATCGTAGCGGAATAATATGGACGTAGCATAGATATAGCGGATAAAATTTTCGTGTATATAGAAATAGTGATAGCAAAAAGAGGTTAAAATGATAGCATTAGCAAAGGAAATAATAGAAGGAAAAAGATTAACTAAGAAGGATGATTTAGCAATCTTTTTTACCTGTGATTTAAATGAACTGTGCCAGGGCGCAGATATGATTAGAGAGCATTTTGTGGGGGATCACGTTGATTTATGTTCTATTATAAATGGAAAAAGTGGCAGGTGTCCCGAGGATTGTAAGTATTGCGCGCAGTCAGCACATAATCATACAAGCTGCGAGGTTTACGATTTTTTATCAGAGGATGAATTGGTTGAGGCCTGCAAATTTAATGAGAGCCATGGAGTGCATAGATTTTCTATAGTAACCGCTGGCCGTTCACTCAAGGGAGAGGATTTTGACAAAGCAATAGCGGCCTATGAGAGAATGAATAAGGAGTGTAGTATAGAGCTTTGTGCTTCTATGGGATTTGTTGACAGAGAGCAGCTTCGTCGCCTTAAGGAAGCAGGCGTTACGAGCTACCATCATAATATAGAGACCTCCAGACGCAATTTCCCTAATATCTGCACGACACATACTTATGATGATAAGCTGGCAACACTTAAGATGATTAAGGAAGAGGGTTTATATGTCTGCTCTGGTGGAATCATTGGAATGGGTGAAACCTGGGAGGACAGACTGGATATGGCATTGGATTTAGCTGAGGCGGGAGCAGATTCTATTCCCATCAACGCGCTCATGCCTATCAAGGGAACACCGCTTGAAGGTCTTGAGCAGCTAACAGAGGATGATATTCTTAGGACAATAGCGATGTTTAGATATATCAATCCTGGGGCGGAGATTAGACTTGCAGCGGGAAGAGCGTTACTTACCAATGATGGTGAAACTGCTTTTCAATCGGGAGCCTCTGCGACTATTACAGGAGATATGCTGACAACAGTAGCCTGTGCGACAATCAATAGTGACAAGGAAATGCTAAAGAGATTAAATAGAACAATTTAATAAATATACATGCCCTCAGGTAGTTAAATTAATTCGATTGTATAAAATTTAACCCCCCTGGGGGCTTTTTTTGTGGAAAAAACTGTTGTAGTTTATTACAGTGCAGTTTTAATGCAATAGCAATTTGGAGGAATAATGCAATGAAAAAGATTAGCACAGTATTGCTAGCTGTTTTGTGTGGACTACTTTTAGTTTCCTGCGGAGTTAGTACAGCAAATAGTGGCGAGAAGAAGACAATTAGTGTTTATATTGGAAATAACTTGTTTGAGTCAAGCTGTGACCCTATCAAGGGATTTATGTGTCATGGATATCCTTTTATCAATGAGGCTCTAATACAGGTTGACACAGATTCAAAATATGTAGGAGACCTTGCAGACTCTTGGACCGTTAGCACTGATGGACTCACCTATACATTTACATTAAAAGAGGGAATTAAGTTTAGTGATGGTTCTGAGTTTACTTCTGATGATGTAGCCTTCACATACAACACTGTTAAGGCAAATCAGGAGCTCAATGAGGAGGTTGATTTAACTAAGCTATCTAGCGTAGATTGTCCAGATGCTAAGACAGTAGTGTTTTCACTTAGTGAGCCCTACTCACCTTTCCTTGATGTGACAAGTGCACTTCAGATTGTGCCTTCTGACGCATATGATAGTGAGCTTTTTGATACAATGCCTATTGGTACTGGTGCGTACAAGATTGCTCAGTATGACCCTAACTCACAGATTATTTTAGTGAAAAATGAGAACTACTACGGCGAGACTCCTGATATCGATCAGGTTAATATCGTAGCGATGAATGCAGACAGTGCATTTGCTGCAGCATCAACAGGACAGTTGGATGTGGTAATGGTTTCATCAGTGTATACCACAGAGGAAGTTCCTAACATGTCTCTCAAGAAGCTTGAGACCATGGATGTTAGAAATATTTCACTTCCCGTTTTACCTGAGCAGACAATGCAGGGTGAGGACGGACAGGACCAGTTAGTTGGTAATAATGTAACCTGTGATATCGCAGTTAGAAAAGCCCTTGCAATCGGAATCAATCGTCAGGAAATAATCAATGATGCCTTCAAGGGAGAGGGTAGAGCAAGCGTTACATTTACAGATAACCTTGTTTGGTCAGCAGATGCGTCCTACGAGGACTCAAGAGTAGATGAAGCAGGACAGATTTTGACTGATGCTGGTTGGGTTGACAGTGACGGAGACGGAATCAGAGAAAAAGACGGTAAGCGTTGTTCATTTGACCTCATTGCACCTGGTGGAGATGAGGACAGATATAGACTTGCTGTCGCAGTAGCAAAGTCAGCAGCCGATTTAGGTATTGAGATTAATGTACGTAACGCATCATGGGATGTAGCTGTAGACGAAGAAAATAGAACTCCTATCGTATGGGGATGGGGTCAGTTCAGTCCTACAGTTGTATATCAGATTTACTATTCAGATATGTTCCTTGATCACCAGTACGCAAACGTTTCTGGATACAGCAATCCTGAGTGTGATGCAGCTATAGAAAAGGCTATTGCTGCAACGGATGTTGATTCTGCAAACGCAGCTTGGAAGCAGGCACTTGAAATAGGATATCAGGATTATCCTTACCTTTATATTGTAAATATCGAGCACTCTTATTTTGTAAAAGATAATCTTGATATTTCAGTTGATACACAGGTTGCTCATCCTCATGGACATGGTAGCCCTGTAATATGCAATCTTAAGGATTGGAAGCTTAAATAATGAAAAAGAGAAGTTTTGCCTTTGAGACTGTCAGAATGGTAGTTTTACTCATTCTTGTCAGTCTCCTGGCATTTGTGTTAATTACAAATTCGCCTATAGACCCACTTAATTCGTATCTTGGAACTACCTCTACAATATCAGATGAGGCTAGAGCGGAGATTGCGACTAACTTGGGGCTAGATAAGCCCTTGCCTGAGAGATTTTTTGATTGGGTTGGTGGAATATGTAATGGAGACTTAGGATTCTCCATTACATATAAAAAGCCTGTAATCAATGTAATAGGAGAGAGATTTAGCTACTCTATTGTGTTGATGATGATAGCATGGGCACTATCTGGAATAGTTGGATTTTTCCTAGGACTTGCATGTGGACGAAAAGCAGACTCTGCCTTTGACAAAATTGTCAAGGGCTTTTGCCTTGCAATGAAGTCTGCTCCGACATTCTGGGTAGGAATGCTGCTACTCGCACTCTTTGCTGTACAGCTGGGGTGGTTCCCTATCGGTATGGCAGCACCCATCGGTAAGCTAGAAAGCGATGTCACTATATGGGATAGAATCTATCATCTCATCCTGCCGGTGCTCACTCTTACCATAACAGGAATGGGAGAGATAGTTCTCTACACCAGACAGAGAGTTATCGAGGTATCTGGAAGTAACTTCATTCTCTATGCAAAGGCAAGAGGCGAGAATGAGAGACAGATTACATTTAGGCATATTATGAGAAATGTAATGTTGCCCTTTATAACCTTGCAGTTTGCATCCTTTAGTGAGCTTTTCGGTGGGATGGCTCTGGCAGAGAATGTATTTGCATATCCTGGAATCGGCTCTGCGACAACGGCGGCAGCTTTAGGCGGGGATGTACCACTTTTACTTGGAATAGCGCTTTTTAGTGCGATATTTGTTTTTGCTGGAAATCTTATGGCAAATATATTATACAAAGTCCTTGACCCTAGAATTGGTAGTGGCAGGGCTGAATAAAACTTTTATTAAACTACGAGAGCACGGTACTGTTTGGTATTGTGTAGATAGTAGAGGAATT
>JAZRXQ010000137.1:0-2619 GCA_045600305.1 Lachnospiraceae bacterium | reverse complement strand
GGCTAATGAGGTCACGGTTTTAATTGATGAGGCTTACCATTATTTTTATCCTAATACATTCCTACATTTTGCGATAGAGAATGATCATGTTTTTGTGACGAGAACTTTTTCAAAGATGTTTTCATTGGCTGGTTGTAGATTGGGTTATGTGGTTGGTAGAACTGATGGAGTTGCGCTCATGCAGAAGCTTTGTACTCCCCATAATATTAACGCATTTTCGATGCTTTTTGCAAAAGAGATTTTGACCACTCCAGGTATGCTTGATTCTATGATAAAAAAGCAGCGTGAGGGTAAGGCATACTTAGTTTCTGAACTTGAAAAGCATGGCTATACAGTCAATGCAAAAGAGGGCAATTTTATTTTCATCAAGCCTAATACAGATGCTGATATAGTTGTAAAAAGGATGAAGGAAGAGAAGAAGATTTTAATTAAATCTTATTCTGGAATAGGAAGTCTTGGGAAGGTACTTAGAGTTTCCACAGGTGAAAAAGACGTTATGGACAAATTCATTACAGCACTTTTGGAGGTTGACTGTTAATGGTTGATGTTGACAAAAAACAGCTTATAGATATCTTGGCTTCTGTGATAGAAGCATGCGATAGCATTAATGAAAATAGCACAGTAGAATATAGGACTAATATACTGGCTGATTGTCAAGAGGCTGTGATTTCTGTTGGAGAGAATCTTGAGTCTAGAAAAAATACTTTAGATCAGCAAGAGATTGTTGGCAAAGCTATCGTGTCCAAGCTAGAGAAAATCTGTGAGTTTTTCTTTCTATTATCAAATGAATACAATACAGAAAATAAACAGGGAATTCTATCTGCGCTTGAAGCGGTTCAGGGGCAGATTATTTCTATGCCTAAGACCTACAGGGTAGTTTTTTTGCCGTATAAGGCTGCTATGTGGGATAGCTTTGATTCTGTTTGGAGAGCCTTTAAGGATGACAATAGATGCGAGGTAGATGTAGTTCCTATTCCGTATTTTGATCAGGATAGGACTATTGGACAGATGGTTCCTAGATATGAGGGAGCTAAGCTGCCAGACTATGTGAATCCGCAGTATTTTGGAGAGTATAATTTAGAGGAGATGAAGCCTGATATTGCTTTTGTGCATAATCCTTTTGATGGATATAATTTGGTTACGCAGGTTCATTCGGATTATTTTTCAGAGGAATTAAAAAAACACTGTGCCAAGCTAGTGTATATCCCATACTATGTCAACGGTGGATATTTATCTCAGCATTACATTGATTTGCCTCTTATGTATAGGGCAGATGCTATTATTCTACAGAGTGAGCAGATGAAGAATTACTGCAAAGATGCACCCTATTATGATAATATTTTTGCACTAGGTTCACCTAAGTTTGATCAAGTAATCAGATTAGCGAGAGATGGGGCAAAGTCTCCTAGTGCATGGGGAGTTTTGCCTGATGATAAGCTGAAGTTAATGCTTAACACTACTATAGATGAGTTACTTTCTGATAGTGATGTTATGTGGGAAAAGCTGGAGCATTTTTTTGAAAAAGTGTCGAGGCGTGATGATGTGCTTATAATATGGAGACCTCATCCCCTGCTTGAAGCAACCATCAAGGCTATGCGTCCTCAGTACCTTGATAGATATAATAAACTAGTATCATTTTTTAATGATAATAATGTGGGTGTTTTTGACGATACACCAGATTCAGCTCTGGCAGTAGCTAGCTGTGATGCGTATATTGGATCTAATTACAGTGCGATTATAGCATCCTTTATGGCTATAGACAGACCCTGCTTTGGTTTTGACAGTAAGAGGATTTTTGATTATGAGGGGCAAGACAAAACAGATAGACTATCTGTCGATGAGGCCTTTGTTACACCTAATGGACCGACATTTTTCCTTGCATATGAAAATGAAAAATATCGGTTTGAAGACTTTATAGATGACATAAAAAATAATAATATGTCTCCTTTCATCGAAAAAAATAAAAAGGAATTTGCTAGGATTTCTGCAAATATGGATGGTACCTGTGGGCAGGCTATACACGATTTTTTGATACCACAGAAAAAGAGCTTGTGCCGTATAGATTTTCCTGCAGATTTTTTTGAGGCTGAGGAGAGAGAAGGATTTTTAGTTTCCTCTATGATGAAAAAAGCCTGGGCTGCGCAGATGGAGATGTTAGAATATATCCGAGATATCTGTAGTAGACATGATATTCAGTGGTTTGCAGACTTTGGAACGATGCTTGGTGCTATCAGACACAAGGGCTTTGTGCCTTGGGATGACGACATCGATATTAGTATGACTAGAGAAAATCTAGATAGATTTATTGAGGTTTGTCAAACTGAACTTACAGATGAGTATCGCTTATTGTGTACGGAGAGAGAGTCAGAATATGATTCTGTAATAGTCAGACTGATGAACGCATCTACGATTTCTACAGATGAGAGACGAATGGAAATGTTCCACGGATGCCCTTATTGTGTAGGTATAGATATTACAGCTATGGACTATGTGCCAGAGGATGAGACTGAGAGAACAGAGTATCATGAGATGATTAAATATCTGTGGAATCAGTGCGTCGAGGTGAGAGGAAAAAGATTATCTAACAAGGAAAAGAAGTCTATAATTGCGCAAATAGAG
>JAZRXQ010000136.1:0-14042 GCA_045600305.1 Lachnospiraceae bacterium | reverse complement strand
GATGTCTGTATCACGGATACGAGACTCTGCTGCCTGAGTATTCTCAGCTGATGTATCGAGGTTGGCGATGGTGTGCTCCAAACGGTTCTGGATAGCACCAAGGCTTGATCTCTGCTTAGATACGATCTCAAGTGCTGACTGAATAGTCTTCATTGCTGTACCAGCTGCTGAGAATGATGACACTGACAGATTAGAGTTAACAGACTGAATAGGTGAAGACAATACTGCTCCCTCTGTTACAGCCGTTGTCTGTGCTCCAAAGATTGTGCTTGAGTTCATGTTCTGGATTGAAATGCTAATAGCCTGTCCTGAAAGTGAACCTACCTGGAGATTCTTACCAGTGAATGATCCGTCAATAAGGTTCATTGTGTTGAACTGTGTTGTTGACTGGATACGATCGATCTCAGATGTGAGCTGGTTGATCTCTCTCTGGATAGCATTACGATCTGCAGTAGTATTGGTATCGTTAGCTGCCTGTGTTGCAAGCTCGTTCATACGCTGAAGGATTGAGTGTGTCTCGTTAAGAGCACCTTCAGCTGTCTGCACAAGTGAAATACCATCCTGTGCGTTTGTAGAAGCCTTGTTAAGACCTCTAACCTGAGATCTCATCTTCTCTGAAATAGAAAGTCCTGCTGCATCATCTGCTGCACGGTTAATTCTGTAACCTGAAGATAACTTCTCTGTTGACTTTGCCTGCTGACTAGTTGTGATACCTACCTGTCTGTTAGTGTTCAACGCCTGCATGTTGTGCTGTACTACCATAATTTTGTCCTCCTTGAACTTTTGTACCCCCGCGTCCTTGCGGGTGGGTTGGTTTATTTGAACTCTGGATTGCTCCAGCTAGTTCCTTGATACTTTATATATCGTTGGGTTCACCAAAAACTTAACCCCTTTTATAAAATTTTTCGATATATAAATTATTTCTTATTATCTACGAATCTTGGATCCATGCCCTGTTGGACACGCATCATATTCTGATAATAAGTATTGACAGTCTTCTGAGACATCTTGACTTCGCGTATCTGCTTTCTGATATTCTCAAAACGCTTGACGGCTATATCGCGATTCTTCTGTTCGTCTGCACGAATCAATGTATCAGTAGCCATAATCTCTTTTATAAGAGACTGTAACTCTCTAATCTCATCCTTGTATCTATCAGAGTCTCTCTGAATAACTGACTCAACATGTGAGTATACTGAACTAAACCCGTCGTCGATATCATTAATCTGTGCTATAAGCTCATCCTTGGCATTGACATTGATATCTAACTCATCTGGACCAGACTGTTCATCTAGCAGTAAATCCCTCTGCTCCGAATTAAGCACCTGAATCTTGGCAAGAATAGAAAGCTTCTTCTTAAGACTATCTATTAAAATTTTAAAATATTCTCTCTCGTTCATATTAACTTCCTAACGATTGCAAATATAAATTAAAAGGTGCAATCCTAAGATTGCACCCATTATACCATAGTTTTCACTCTAAGGCTAGTACCAATCATCCAAAAACCACTCTGAATAATTGTTAATATTGCAAATATCCACCCTATGCACTAGCCCTGCTGAGGTTTGGGCCCGCACCTACTGCGCCGGCTTTCTTCATAGCCTCTTTCCAAGTATCTCTCATTGTACGAAGGTGTCCAAGAACCTCATCAAGAATCTCCTTGTCCTTCTTGATATTAGCATCAGCTAATCTCTGGAGCACATATATATACACGTTATCAAAATCCTTAGCTACTGCATACTTATGATCAAGAGTAACTCTGAACTCCTCGATAATAGCTGTGGTTCTCATGATTGCATTATGTGCACCAGGAACATCCTTTTTATCTATTGCCATTATCGCCATATTAGTGAACTTGATTGCTCCATCATAGAGCATAAGTGTAAGCTCAGGCTTACTAGCTGTCATTATTTTGCTTCTAAGATACTGATTATATCCAGTTGCTGCGTTTGCCATAATTTGTTCCTCCCTGAACGAATTCTTAATGTTTTATATCAAGGACCTTGTCCTTTATCTCTATGCATTCTATATCGTCCAGTATTTCAAATACTTAACCCATTAATCCAGATAATTGTTGAGTTTTTCCTTGGAGCTCTGTCATAGCCTTTTCCATCTTAGAGAACTGCTTGTAATACTTGTCCTCGATGTCCTTGAGCTTATCCTCCCAAGTAGCAATTGTTGTATTATATGCACTGTACTCCTTGCCCATCTCCTTATCGTTATACACAGTATTGGTTGAGCTAAGTGTAGTCGCGCTCATCTTTTTTCCAAGCTCCGTATATAACTTACCTGTGAGTTCCTGGAAAAATGCTGTTACAGTGTCAGGATCCTCATTAATCATCTTCATGAGCTTATCTTCTTTTGAAGATACATCTGTGTCATCAGCATCACCATAGATATGATATGCATTGTGCTGATTCTTTTCAGCGTTACCATATCCAAGAGTCTGTATACCGAGACTCGCCAAAGTCATCTTCCTATCTCCGATAGTGAACTGAGATGACATAGCTGTTGTCATAGCTGTGATTACACCATTTAGCGTAGAATCTCTTCTAAGAAGTGAGTCCTTAATCTTGTTTTCCCATTTCTCTACATCAGAATCACTCATAGCATCTTTTTCTTCGCTAGTAAGTGGCTCATAGCCCTTGGCACCATCAGCATTGAATCTAGATGTCAATTCATTGATAAGTGAGTTATAGTTCTGAAGGAAATCCTTGATCTTGTCATAAACTCCCTGAGCGTCTGTTGTTGTAGTAATAGATACACTACCTGCTACCTCATCCGCCTTGCCAGCCTCAAGCTTAGCAATATCGTCCGCATTTGTTGTAGTGGTAGCTAGTGCGTCTATTGTAAGTCCATTAATATTAAATGTATTGCTATTAGATGTAAACTTAGCTCCATTGAGATAGATAGTTGCGTCTGAACCATTTACTCTGACAGCACCCTTACTGTACTCTGACGCATCCGGTTCTGTTGCAGCAAACTGTAAATCTGTCTTAATCTGATCAAATGAGCTGGGCTCTTTTTCATATTCCTGAGCATAGCTTGCTATAGCTGCAAGGTCAGTCTTGTTCTCACTGTTAGCTGCTGCTCTGGCTGACTCAACATCACCCTTAAGTGTTGCAGCATCAAATGTACCTGCATCTAATGAATCCTTAAGGCTTGCGAGTGAATAATCTGACATGTTGCCAGTCATACCGGTGCCTTCATTGGTCTCTGTCTCTACATCTGCCTCAAACTTCTCAATTGTAGATGTTGCGTTCTTATATGTAGCTACATCTACGCCAATCTGACTCTTAACAAAATCTGTAGCCTTGTCAACTTTGATGCTATTTACAGCGTCTTCAGCATCTGCCTCACTGCCTTCACCAGATGTGGGACTGAGATAAAACTTAGTCTCCTTGGTAGGCTCTGCATCTTCACCCTCTCCTGGTATCTCTACCTGGTAAGACTTTACATAGAGACCTCTCTTTACAACTCCATCCTCATCTAAGGCACCAGGGTCGTTGACATCGTAGAACAGTTCCTTGCCATCTGCATCCTTGCCCGCTCTAAACACTCTGCCATCACTTGATACAAATGCCTTATCATCATCTATCAGTGACTGAATCTTGTCTTTGTCGGCGCCCAATGTCTTAAGCTTCTCATCTGCCGCATTTTTGGTTTCTAAAGCCTTCTTGTAATCATTAACTCTGGTTATATTATTCTGTGCTGCTGCCGCATTCTTGACTATGTTGGCATTAGCATTGTATTTATCAAACTGTGCCTGTAAATCAGTGTCACTCAGACTTGCAAAGGGTCTAAGTGCCTGAGCTTTTTCGCTCTGTGTACTTGAACCTGTGTATAATCCCAACGCCTTGAGAGCCTCATTACCATTAGCATCCTTGCCAGTCAAAGTAAAATCATTAGCCTTACCTGACTCCTTAGCGCTAACAAAAATTCTCTGGTTAGTTGAATCAAAGCTTGCATTAACCCCCATACCCTTGAGCTTGGTAACTGCATCGCTAACTGTCATGTCATCAGTAAGATTGACTTCCTTACCATTGACGAGTACTGTACCACTCTTAAAGCCCTTAAGTGATGAAAGCTTGGTACTATCTGCTGCTTTCTCTCCATCTGTTGTATCTAACTGTCCACCTGTCAAGTAGCCAGACTTTGCCACTGATGTAATATGTAGTGACTGTGTACCATTAATAGCATTAGAGCTAGCAGTAATACTAGCCTTGGTTGCATCTGATACAGAAGTCTTCTTGAGATTATATGCTTTTGAAAAACGCATATCTGCCATACCAGTATAGAAGCTATATATCTTGGAGTTAGTAGTCTTCCAAGTATCCTGCTTCCAACCAAGCTTGGTCTGAGCTTTTGTGTATTTTTCTGATTTTTTCCTATAAGCAGATACGAGCTCTGATACTAGAGCCTCTGTATCTAGTCCTGATGACATACCTGTTAATCTAATAGGCATAATGATTCCTCCCTTTCTACTTACTGTCCATTGGAATCGTGACAGTAAGGCCAAATCCCTTTGATTATTAATATGATTTCCTTATCATACAAGGAGCAACTACCATTTAAATACTCACTTCGTGGCTCCCTTCTTGTGACTATTATCTCTTCTCATCAACCATGAGTCCAGCCATCTCCCATGCCTTTTGGATGAGATCAAGAGTCTCCTCAGCGGGGTACTCCTTCTTGACTTCCTTGGTCTCTTTGTCAACTATCTTGATGGTAACTCTCTTGGTTCCCTCGTGATATCCGAATACAGCCTCTGTATTGGGTGACTTTTTATTAATATCCTCAACGGCTTTTTTTAGAGCTGCTTCTGATGCTTCTCCGTTCTGTCCATATTTGCCACCGTTAGGGTCTCCTGCACCCTGTCCAGACTGCTCGTTATTCTGAGTCTGTACTGCAGCAACCTCAGGTGTTGTGTCAAAATTTTCAGGCTTTACAACCTTTGCTGTGCTGTCTACAGGCTGTGTACTTCCCTGATATACATTCTGTAAACTTCTAATTCCATCTATTGCCATAATTACACCTCCATGTGTCTTGTTATAAGGTGTCAACCCTGCTGACGAACCCTTATAACGCCTCTATAGTTCTACTTCTAGAACTGATATCGACACTTTTTTTCTAAACTTTATATTATTTTTAAAAAATTTTTCCAATTTAAAAAGAGCGAGCATGTAGATATGCCCGCCCCTTATTCTTAAAATAACTTTTTAAGTGCTTCGAGGTTTGCTACGCTTGCAGCCGCCTCATTTTCCTTTTGAATCTGGAGGTAAACCTCTTTACGATATACAGGTACCTCCTTGGGTGCGTTGATTCCCAGCTTAATCTGGTCACCTCTGATTTCTAATACTGTTACCTCGATATTATTATTGAGTACGAGTGACTCACCTTTTTTTCTTGTAAGTGCTAACATATATTAGGCCTCCTTTCCAGCAGAAAGGATATCATATATAGGCTGCTTTACCTGATAATCATCCTCGACAATAATCTGTACCGCTTTGTTGCTCTTCATGTTGATTACAACCGGTGCCTTGAAATTGGCTGTCATCTTTTCAACCTCTGCAGGTACTGTAATTGTAACTAGAGCATATACATCTTCAGGTCCCATCTCTCCGACAGGTGTAAGATACTCGTCGTCGATTGTAGGATTATAGTCCTCGATAATAACGTTGGGTTCCATAACGGGAAGTGCATAATCTCCCTCGTCCATTGACTGAAGCCACATTACTTTTGCATCAGGCTTTTCCTCATCTTTGATAAGAGTAAATAGCTTGCGATTGGGGAATCCTATAATTCCACCGGGAAATGTGATGATTTTTTCATCGGCGATGTCGATTTCGCCAAAAAATTTTGTTGTTACCTTCATGGTTTTTCCTCCTTGAGATTCATTCTCGTATATTGATTTCGCATCCTGTAGAATGTCGTAATCTACTTTAAATAAATATCTGCTTGCAGATATTTTGCACCAAATTCGTCCGTGCTCGCACGGAAATCTACCCTACGAATTTGTGTGCATCAATTCACTTGGATTACATATTTATATGTAATCCAGAAGTGACATTTTGTCAATCTTACCTGCTGCCTGAAGTGATGCCTGGTAAGCTGTCTGAGCTGATGTATAGTCAATAACAATATCACTGAGCTCGGCATCCTCATTTTTGCTCTTGAGTTCCTTGAATGTCGTCTGCTGATTAGCCATTCTATTGCTTGCTAATGCCAGCTGATCTCCTCTGGACCCCACATCTGTAAGAGCAAGATTTACTTTCTCAAGATAGCCTTCAAATCTCGTTATCTGCTTTGAAAAGACATTATGAAGATTGTCGTCTAGATATGCTGCTTGCTTTTCTGCTGCCTGAAGAGCATCCTTTAAGTATGCTTGGGACGCGTTATCTGCATACTGAGTCTGGTTCATCATGCTCTCTATTTCCTTGACTACTGTATGAGCATCAATGCACTCCTTGACAGTGTTTATCATCTCCTGCATATCTCTATAGCAGTCAGAGTTTACTACATCATTAATCTGTGTGTTAACATTGAGATACTGGTTGCCTGATATTGCATAGTCAATACTCTGTGCAGTCCAGTTTCCATCGTCATCATAGTTTTTATAATTAATCCAATTGGCTTTTGACATATCGGTCTTCTTGATGCAATCATAGTACATCTCTGGTCTGACCTCGCCTTCCTTGAAACCATTCTTGTCATATGATAGAGCAAAATTGGCTTTTTCAGAAACGAGTACATCCGATAGCTTACTTCCGACAATAATCTCACCACTGTCGGGAAGATAAATTATCATCTCTTCAAACTTAGCAAGCTCCTGAGGTGTATATCCCTCTGCGCCAGTCTTGGAGAGCTTAGCAAGATGCTCATCAAAATCCTTTTCCGTCATAGTCATCATTGCTGCATTTACATCAAGTCCCTTGTCGTAGGTCTTGATTCCAAGTGCTCCAGCAGGATAAGTAATATCATTTCCATCCTTGTCCTTAGCATCGACAGCTCTTGAACCAAGCTCCAGATCCATTATGTCCTTGCCATTATTAGTTATCTTGCTATTTGTTGCATCGATAGTGTTGCCCTGTGTATCTATTACCTCTGTAATAGCTCCATTCATTGGCTTTACTGTCATCTTGTTTCCAAGACCATCAGTAATAACCCTCTGATTATTGGTGCTATCATTCTTGACAGTAAATACAACATTGCCATCGGCGTCCTTATACAGATCAGAGTTAGTTCTCTGCACTCGCGTCAAAAGTGTCTTGTCAAAATCAACACTTCCATCTGCATTAAAGGTAAGCGAGTATCCATCTACGTCTGTTATTGATGCATTTTTGATTCTTCCTGTGTCGTCAGCTGTATATACAAAGGTACCATCCTTAACATGTGTCTTCCACTCAAATTCCTGAGTAACCGTGTCAGTAGCTTTGTCATAATCAATAGTCTTGATTTTAGCCTCACCATAAGTAGTCTGATCTGAGCCTGCTGCAGATGTGATTACATTAAAGGCTATATCTATTCCGCCAAAGTCTTCTAATTTGTCATAGCCGAGACGAATACGATTTAGACTCTGAACCTGAGGATCATCAAGCTCAACTGGAAGATGTGACACCGAATCCTCAACTACATATTTACCATTTTGAGTTTTTGCAAAATCTAAATCATTAACTCCAGGTGTTACAACCTTATTGGCGTAGTAGTCTTTTTTCTCTATATCTGAATATGAAAACCTCTCGTTAATCTCATAGTTAGCCTTTGCCGCCTCTGATGCATTGGTAAAGGTAACCGTCTCATTTGTCTTGAAGCCTGAGAAAACAGTTCGTCCTGCGTAGTCTGCATTAGCCTCAGCATAGAGCTGCTTACTAAGTGAGTTAAGCTGTGTATAGATTGTATTCCTATCTTCCTCCGTAAGCGTGTCTGTCGCACCATTAACAGTTAGCCTATATGCATCTGTGACAATGGATTTCATATTGGTCATAGCTGTCTCTGTGACATCCATCCAGCTCTCAGCATCAGAAATATTATTATCGTAGAACTGATGAATCTGGCTGAGTGTGGTAGAAAGTCTAAGTGACTTTATTGCAATAAGCGGATCATCTGAAGGCTTGGTTATCTTTTTCTGAGTAGACATCTGAGTGTTCTTCTCATCTACAGTGACCTTGTTCTTATTGATATTGATTTTGGTGTTGGTCATCATCATGCCGTTAGTAACTCGCATCATAATGTTTTCCTCCTTTATCTACCTTATGCAGCACTGTGCATCATCTACACGGACAGGTGGCTAACGAAGTTAGACACCTGTCTGTGTAATCAGTCTATCATACATTTCGGACATAACCTGAATAACTTTAGAGCACAGATTGTATGCATTTTGAAACTTAACCAAATCCAATGCCTCTTCGTCTTCATCGACACCAGATACAGACTGTCTCTGATTGTCTACAGTTGCCTGTATCGTCTGGTAGTTATTATCCAGTAGTCTTGCCTCCTCCGCATCAACAGTAACGTCTGATATAAGATACTGTAGGAACATCTCACCGTTACCACCTCTATATAGCACTGTGTCCTTCTGCAAGGCCTGCAGCTTGGTGACAATATCATACGAAGCGATACCCTGATCCTGCATCTCTTTTGTCGATGTGGCAAAATATCTCGGATCATCTAGAGAACGCTGAGCAATCTTTATATTTGCAGCTGTAAGCTGATAATAATTATCTCCCTCAGAGGATACTCTTCTAGTCTCCACAAAAGGATTTGCTCCTGCGTCATCTCCAAAGGTAAGCTCTGTTCCATATTTATTCTCTGCGACAAAGAACGCACCCATCTGATTACCCTCAAGGTCGACTCCTGACTTTTGAATATAATTGAATTGTCTGGTGAGTGCTCTAATAAATTCATTCATCTGAGATTGATAATAAGGGATTCCTTTGTAATCTATTGACTGACCAATATTTACAGGCTTGCCCTCTGCAGATGCAAGTCCAGATGTCTGTCCCTGTATACAAAAGGTAAAGGTCACCTTGCCATTGACATCTTTATTCATTGTCCATCCAGGATAGGTCTGATAAGGTCCATAGGTATACTCCTTGTCACCAACCTTAATCGTACCCTCTGAAGGCATTGTTATCGAATCCTCGTTTGTAATGCTTGGCATCTCTATTGTAAGCATTCGCCCCTGGATTTTAGAAACCTTTCCTGAGAAAAATTCTTTATTATTGCCGTCTCTAAGCTCCATAAGACCCTTTAATGATCCCTGAGCATTAGAAGCGGTTGCAGAAAATGATGCCTTGGTATCAGTCCATCTGATATCGTAAAGTCCATCAGCATCTCCCTGATTAACTCTGTGCTCTCTAGCAACGCATTCCAGTTGTCTATAGTCAGCACCATTAACGAGCTCCATATCATTGATTTTTACAACAAAATTGGTAGCACCTGTATACATATCTGGGAAGTTGGAGTTTTCAACCTTGGTCTCCTTGACACTTACGCTTGCCATTGTAGATAGCTTGTCTATAAGTGCTGCTCTCTGATCCCTTAAATCATTGGCATATGCGCCTGTAATCTCTATACTGTTAATCTGGTCGTTGAGTAAGGCTATCTTTTGAGCTGTGGAATTAAGCGAGTCTACTGTTGTCTTAACCTGCTCATTGATTCCCTGCTGAACTGCTGATAGGCTAGATGCCACACTATTAAAATATGAACACAAATTCTTGGCATCAGATATTACCTGATTTCTAACTGTAGTATCCTCAGCATTATCTGAAAGATAATCTATGTCATTAAAAAGAGTGGCATATACTGTCGAAAATCCTCTTACAGTAGAGTCGTCCTGAAAGAAGGTCTGGAGCTGGTCCATATACTCGACCTTTTCGTCGTATTCTCCTCTGTAACCGGAATACTGCCAGAATTTATTATCATAATACTCACTTCTTATCTGAGTTATTGAATCTGCTGAAACACCTGTTGAAAGTGTTCCCCAGTCAGTATAGCTTCTAAGTGCTGAGTTAGCTGAGATATTAGTCTGCTGTCTGGAATATCCTTCGGTATTAACATTAGAAATATTATTTGCAGTTGTATTAGCTGCAGCATTATATGCCTTTAATCCTGATGATGCTATTGACAATCCAAAAAAAGTACTCATACTTTTCTCCTAATATAGTAGCGCATTCCCTTGCGTTAATTTATCTTCCATGATTAGGTCAATGATGATACCAATGTATTTAACATATCTGATACAACCTGTATGTATCTACTGGCTGCATTGTACGCATTTTGGTATTTGACCATATTTGTAAGCTCCTCGTCTGTTGATACTCCAGTTACCTGAAGTCGCTGGTTATCAAGTGCAGTGCACGAATTATCAAGTGTTGTCGAGGTAGACTGATATGTATTACCTGCTGATGCGAGATTTCCAATCATCTCGGTATAGTAGTTTGAAAACGAAAACTTGGCTGCTGACCCAGGATAAATAGACATTACCTCTTTGTTCCATATATTGGTAAGCTCCTTACCCATATCATAATCTATTTCCCCTGTGGCAAGCGTCTTGTGAGGAAGTAAGCTTACCTGGTTTTCAAGTCTGTCGTTTACATTAAGTGAGCTAAGGGTATACTGTGTCGACTTGTCAACTGCGTAATCGGCATTTCTCACATAGAATATTTTTCCTAAAATTACCTGTCTCTCATACTTGGGTAGCTTTTCACTATCATACTGTTCATATGGAACATTGACATCTACACGACCAATCGGATCACCATTGGCATCGAACTTTTTAACAGTCATATGACCGTTACCTTTTTCTTCATCCCATACCTGATAATCCTTGCCACCAAGGTTAAGAGTCTTGCAATCCTCTACATCCTCTGCCATGTATACATAATAAGGCTTGCCGTAAATGTCATTTCCATTTGCGTCTACTCCCTCATATGGAATGACCTCCTTATATCGCTCCGTTCCGACTCTGCAAAAAAGCTCCTGAGGTGGAAGCTTTCCATCTGCACCCACGTTACAGTTTGCTTCATCGAGGACCTTGATATCATGATACTCTCTTATCTCATACGAGCCATCCGCATTGATTATTTTTTCTGAAAAGCTTGCTGTTCTATTAGGACAGAATATATCATTTATCTCTGTTGCAATTCCGTGGATTAGATTATCTAACTGTGCCTCAGACTCCTCCATTACAGACATTCCAGTTGTCTTGGCGTATTTTTCTGGGTCAGCACCTACAATCTGTGTATAATTGGTGACTCCATAGCCTCTTGCCTGAACTAATGCCTTGACCTCTCCAATGTCTGTATTCTTAGAGGTAGATATACCCTGAGAATAATCTAATACATAGTAATAATCATCATTGCTTTCATTAGATAAATGCGGCCAATATGGATCAATATAACCAGTTGCTCTGTCGATATGCTCACCCATTTTGTTGCAAACACCATCATCAACAAAGTATTGACCTTCAAGCTTTACCCTGACAAGTCCCGATTCATCCTCCGAATACTCTATCTTAAACAAAGTAGCTAATTCGTCCAAGCATCTATCTCTCTGATCTCTCAAATCGTACGCTGTCTCGGTCTTACCACCTTCAATCTTTTGAATGCCACGGTTGAGATCTCTTATCTCTTCTCCTAACTCATTAGCTCTTTCAATATCTTTTCTAATCTCGATATTTATCTGATTCTGATAAATCTGCATGCTTGAATAGATAGAGTTTCCTCTTGTAATCAAGAGATTAGCCTTCTGGATAACCATGCCCTGATTAACTGTATCAGAAGGATCCTGAGCGAGCTGTTGAAAGGCTGTCCAAAATGAACTATCTCCTGTTAAAACATCCTTGAATGCCTCACCGTCGAGTTCCTGATACATGCTTTCTACTTCACTTATTGCCGTATTATAAGCCTCGTAGTAGGTCTGGCGACCAGACTCTGTTCTATAGCTTCTATCCAAAAACTCATCTCTTGTATGAATTATCTCGCCAATAGAAACACCAAGTCCCATCATCTGCTTGCCGATAGCAGAGTTTTTCATGAAGTTATATCCCATATCCGCCTGGAATGCTTCCTGGCGGACATAGCCTTCGACGCGGTTGTTTGCGACGTTATTTGCAATTGTATTGAGAGCATTTTGGGCTGTAAGTAATCCTGCGTTACCTATAAAAAGCCCTTCCATTCCGTTTGCCATATTTTTTCTCCCAAATAGAAATGATAATTATATATTACAACTTATTTACTATATCGACAATTCCCTAAAAAAACTTAACTTGAGCTCCACTGTTGTCTTTTCAAATCACACGCTTACTGCCTAGAACGAAATAAGGACACACCTCTACAATCGAAGTGTGTCCTCCCTGGAATTCTATTTAATTATTGCTTGGCATCAAAACCTCGCTGACCTAATAGTTCGCCAGTACTATATGCATTGCGACCATAGTTTGCTGTCTGAGGTGCCTGCTTGGTACTACGATATAGAGTCAAATCAAAGTCTAATAACTCCATCGCTTGCTTGAGCAATACCTGATTCATATCATTTGCAGCCTTGAGTGCCATCATAGTGTTCTTGAGCTCGGTGCGAACTCTCCTAAGTCTCTCCTTGAGTTCTGGCTGCGAGTCAAGTGTATTCTCTAGCTCAGCAACCTTGAGAGTCGCAACATCTACATTGATGACAGCGGCCATATCCTTCATGATATGAGAACGCTTGCTCTCTAGCGCTTGAATATCGTTGGTAACGCCCTCTTCTGCGGCAGAAACTCGCTCTACAGTAGGAACATCTCCCTTAATGACAGCATCCTTCATCTCATTAGCCAAAAGCAAAAGCTTGCCATATAGCTTGTTCTCAGCTTCTAGGACGCCCGTCAAATCATCCATCAAACTTGCCACTTATAATTCTCCTAGTATACGCTGTTGAACTTTTCTAAAAGCTTGCTGGCAAAATCTCCTGTATCTACATTGTAGTTACCAGACTTAACCTGTGCCTTAAGATCTGCAACCTTGTCTTCCCTGATATCGGGTGCATTAGCAACTGCCTGCTTTGCTATCTGATAATCCTTGCCAGCCTGTGAAATCTGAACCGCATCTCTGGGTCTCTCTACGCTGGTTGTAGATTTAGTACGAGTAGTCTTGTTAACATTGTAAAGCTGAGCAACTTGATTATAAGCATCTATACGCATAACAGTTCTCCTTTCTCTTCTTCCATGAATTCTACCGAAACAATCCTTTGCCTCGTTACACTATCTATCGGACGCGCTGCAAAATACTTTATACCCATTTTAAAAAAATATCAAGAAAAAAAGAAAAGACAGGCGATGCCTGTCTTTTCTCGGGTTGCTCTATAATATAATTACTTAAGTGTAACCTTTGCTCCAACTTCCTCAAGAGACTTCTTGATTGACTCTGCCTCTGCCTTAGAAGCTGCCTCCTTAAGCATCTTAGGAGCGTTGTCAACGAGATCCTTTGCTTCCTTAAGACCAAGTCCAGTTGCCTCACGAACAACCTTGATAACCTTAACCTTCTCAGAACCAACCTCTGTAAGCTCTACGTCGAACTCATCCTTCTCCTCAGCTGCCTCTGCTGCTCCACCAGCTGCTGCTACTACAACACCTGCTGCTGCAGATACGCCGAACTCTTCCTCACATGCCTTTACAAGGTCATTTAACTCTAATACTGATAATCCCTTGATTACCTCAATGATCTCTGCTGTTGTCATTGTAATTTCCTCCAATTAAATTTGTTAGTCTAAATTATGCCTCTGCAGGCACTTCTTCTGCAGGTGCTGCTTCCTCTACGGGTGCTGCCTCTGCTGCAGGAGCTGCTTCTCCTGCTCCACCTTTCTCTGCAATCTGCTTGATAACACGAGCAAAATTAGCGATAGGTGACTGGATGCTTCCGAGGAACTTAGAAATAAGCTCATCTCTTGAAGGAATGTCAGCTATCTGAGCGATTCCCTTAGCATCATAGAATGTTCCCTCAACAACACCAGCCTTAAGCTCGAGTGCGGGAGCAGTCTTTGCGAACTTAGCAAGTATACGTGCGGGTGCT
>JAZRXQ010000135.1:0-2068 GCA_045600305.1 Lachnospiraceae bacterium | reverse complement strand
TCTACCCTGATGAGTGCGTAGAGGTAGAAGCTTATGATTTAGACACCCTTATTAAAATGATATTTGCAGGCGAGATCCAGGACGGCAAAACTGTAGCTGGAATCCTGGCATATGCAGCGAAGCTGAATGGTAAGTAGGAAGCAGTCATGGATAGATTATATGATTATAATGACATGGTGAAGGTTGGGTGCCATGATTGTGAGGGATGTTCTGTTTGCTGTCAGGGGATGGGGACTTCCATACTAATAGATCCACATGACGCATGGCAATTGACAAGACACCTGGGTGTGAGCTTTTCCGAACTTCTTAATGGGGCTCTGGAACTCCACGTCGAAGACGGTTTGATTCTTCCTAATATAAGGATGGCAGGCGATAAAGAGCAATGTTCGTATTTGAATGAAGAAGGTAGATGCTCTATTCATTCCTTTAGACCTGGCATTTGCAGACTTTTTCCCCTGGGCAGAAATTACGACGGAGAATCGATGCAGTATTTTCTTCTGGATAGTGAATGTCCTGTTAGGAATAAGACCAAGATGAAGGTTACAAAGTGGATTGAACCAGACAACGAAAAAAAGTCTCATCAGTTTTTGATTGACTGGCATATGCTCGCCAAGACTTTTAGAAACGAATTGTCACAGATAGACGATGATGAGCAGGTGAAGAAGCTCAGTATGTTTTTTTTGAATCTCTTCTATATTAATGAATATACTACAGATGACTTTTATTCAGAGTTTTATGAGAGAGTTAGTAAACTAAATATGTAGGACAAAAAAGGGCGCTTATGAGTGCTCTTTTTTTAATGCGAAAAATTGATGGGGATAATATTTGCACTATTTAGTAGAGGTGTGCTCCACGTCAAAACAATAAACTATTTATAAATTTTTGCTAAATGTGTTGACAAGTATTTGTGCAAGTGTTATCTTATGAACATAGCAATTAGCACTCTAACGAGATGAGTGCTAACAAGACAAAAGTGGTAGGGACATACGTGGATAAGCTAGACGAGAGAAAAACCAGAATACTCAAGGCTATAATCAAGAGTTACCTTGAGACAGGAGAACCAGTTGGTTCCAGAACAATTTCAAAATACACAGACCTCAATCTCAGTCCTGCTACTATTAGTAATGAGATGGCAGACTTAGAGGATATGGGTTATATCATTCAGCCTCATACATCAGCTGGTCGTATTCCTTCCGATCAGGGTTACAGATTTTATGTAGATAACCTGATGGAGGAAAAAGATAAAGAGATAGCTGAGATGAAGGAATTTGTCATCGAGACCACAGGCAAGATGGAAAATACACTTAAGTCAGTGGCCAAGCTATTAGCTAGTAATACTAACTATGCTACGATGATTACAGCTCCGCAGTATGGACATGGCAAGCTCAAGTTTATTCAGCTGTCACAGGTTGATGAGGAGCAGTTAGTAGCAGTTATAGTTCTAGAGGGCAACATCGTCAAGAACAAGATTATCTTCTTGGATGAGGGGCAGACAATAGATAATGAGCAGCTATTAAAGCTTAATCTTTTGTTAAATACAAGCCTTAATGGTATGACCTTAAATGAGATAAACCTGGCAGTCATCGCCAAGCTAAAGGAACAGGCTGGAAGCTTTTCGGAGGTTGTGTCGAGAATACTAGATGCTATTGCAGAGTCCATCGGAGAGGATGAGGATTTAGAGGTCTATACCAGCGGTACGACGAATATTTTCAAGTATCCAGAGCTTGCTGATTCTCAGAGTGTTTCAGAGATAATCAGTGCCTTTGAGGAAAAAGAGGAGCTTAGAGAGATAGCAAGAGAGGCCGCTCCTTCCGAAGAGACAGGTATACAGGTATACATCGGAGATGAGACCAGAGTACAGAATATGAAGGACTGCTCGGTAGTTACAGCGGCATATGACTTGGGAGACGGTATGAAAGGTACTATTGGTATCATAGGACCCAAGCGAATGGACTACGAAAATGTGGTGAACAATCTTAAGACCCTAAAAAAACAGCTGGATGGTGTCTTTAAGAAGAAAGAATAAGTAGGAGAACGATATGGAAAATTTTGATACAGAAGAAAAAAA
>JAZRXQ010000134.1:0-10187 GCA_045600305.1 Lachnospiraceae bacterium | reverse complement strand
GGTGATAGAAATGGAATTTCATGAAAAATTACAGGAACTGCGTAAAAATAAAGGGATTACACAAGAAGAATTAGCAGAAAACGTATATGTTTCCAGAACAGCGATTTCAAAATGGGAATCAGGCAGAGGCTACCCGAGTATTGATTCTTTGAAAGCAATATCAAGGTATTTTTCTGTGACAATAGATGAGCTGATTTGTTCTGAAGAAATTATGATTGCAGCAAAAGAAGAAAAAGAAAATTCTCTGCGTAAATATGGTGTATTAATCTGCAGTCTGCTTGACGTATTTACAGTTGTATTGTTAGCTATTCCTATATATGGAAATGGAACAGACTCTCCATCTGCAGTACAATTATTTCAATTAACAGGAATTCAGAAGTGGATAGTATGTTTATTCTTCGTTCTATTACTTATAACAATATTGAACGGTATCAGTGGGGCAATTATTAGCCAGTTAGATAAGCCTATATGGTCTAGGCATCGTCTGATAACGGGTATATTTCTCCTTGTTATTTGTTCTTCGGTTTTTATTATTACGAGACAACCATATGCGGGAATTTTTTGTTTTGCGATATTGGTAATTAAATGCGTTCTAATTTATAAAGTGCGCTGTTAATCTTTTGCTTTGCATGTTATAATGGTTTACATATATACTCGAGGATAGAAAACGGAGGATAATGGTTAAATATATGAATAAGAAAAATTTTTTTTGTCTAATTGCATTATGTGTAATAGTTACATCTCTATCTGGGTGTAGTAAGGAAATAACAGATGAACAGAAGAGAAAAGCTGCTGAAGATAGAATAGCCTATACATACTATAATGAATTAGTGCGCACACTGACAAGTGAAGATTTACCAATAGATGATTATGTATATGGTAAGGGCAATGAGAATGTTGCAATTGGTAAGGCTAAGTTCGATACAACAGCTCCTGTTTTGACTATATGTATCAATCCATTCTCCGATGAGGAACTTATTGATGATTATGTTGAAGATGGAGTACTAATGGACAAAGCTCTCATGAGCAATCCCGAGTACTGTAAATATATCAAGGAAAATCCTGCATATTATATTACCTATGAATGCTGTGATGAAGAAATATATCATATGGATTTAAATGGTAAGGTAAATACAAAAGAGATTAAGGCTGCTATTACAGAAGCTGTAGAAAAATATCGCCTCGGTATGCAGAGCAAGGTTGATGAATTTATAGCCTTTTTAGATAGCTATGAAGGAATAGAAAAAGAGTCTGATGGTATATATTACTATGTAATCGATAGCAAAAATATCACAGAATCTATTGAAAGTGTAATGACTTCTGTTGATGAAATAGCAAATGTGGATCCATTTAAGGATAGCAGAACGGCTTTTGTATCCTCTTCAAGAAGATTAGGATATGTTGATGGCGGATGCTTCAAGGTATATTTGGATAAGTTTGGCGGAGATTTACTTGTAAGTGCCGAAGAGAAAGAAGAAAAATCTTCATCAGACCCATACTATGGAGAAAGAAGATTTACACAAAGTAAATATGCAATTCGTAATGACGCATATAGATATTTTGTGGATATGGGATGGATTTATGAAGATAGCTTAAAACATACTTTTTACAGTATCATGGGGGTTAGTGGCGAATTCGTATTACATTTGTGGGAGTTCGAAGGCGAAAATGGAAATATAAAATATTCAACCGACGAATTATATGATCAATTATATAGTTTCTACGATGAGATATACAGCAAGTGTCATGAGCATGGAATTGTTCTCGAGGATATTCCTCTTACAGGGACTATTGGCTTAACAGACAGGGATGATGGTCTCGATTTAAGAATCGAATGTAACATCTCTTTCGAAGAGCATATGACAAAGGAAGATTTCACGAAACTATTGAATGAAAGTAGTTCATTCTTTGATCCTCACGAGTTTGATCTTGAGGACGATTGTTTCTAAGAAAAGTTGATTATATTAACTGAAAAGGGATAAGCACTATGTCAAAGAAAAAGCTTATAGCAATTTTTATATGCGCTGTATTGACAAGCTTCATGCTTACGGGCTGCGCATCTGATTTTGAAATAGTAGATGAAATAAAGTATTTAATAGAGAGAATTTCCAACGAAATTAGTGCTGAGGCAGTGCCGCCCGTTTTAAAACCAGTAGATGAAGATATTTTAAATAATCTTTCAGATGAGTATCTGGTTGGTTTTTCAAATGTAGGCGGAGAAGGACCGAGATACGCATTTATGTCAGAGGACAATATAGTAACTACAGACGGCAGGTTTATTTGTATTCGTGGTGGTAGAACTATTTATGAAGCTGAACTGCCACAGGAAGCATTTGAAAAAATAAAAGCTGTGGCGGATCCTAAGAAGATAATGAAGCTTACAGCTAGGCCTGATGATGGGGTATGTGACGGAAGTAGCAAGTACATCTATCTATATGGAGAGGATGGGGAGAGAATTTTTTCCGTAGGTGCATATATGCCGATTGGAAAATCCTTTATGGACATGTATTCCGTATTATCCGAAAATACCAGTGATGCGCAGAGAGAGGCTAATAGTATCTTTATAGAGGAGATAGAGCCTTTTATCGATGGAGTAGGAGAGTACTTCAACGAGAATTTACCGAATATCGGATTTAGCTGGGAGCTGATGGAAGACTTATGGGGCTATGGATTTGGCAAGCCTACAGCGAACACTACCCCGAAAGATAACGGGATAGGTGACTATGAGTTTCTTCTCTATGATGATAAGGGGATGGATGTGTTAGTTTTTCTCGAGGGTAAATCAGTTTACAAGGAGATTAAAAAGCCGGCTGATCCTTTTTAGGTTTCCTACTTGCACCTCGTACAAAAAGAGAGTATAATCTTTGTTGATTTTTCACAAAAGGAATAAACGGTGATAAAAATGGAGATAAGTGGAAAGACCAAGCTTCTTTGCCTTTTGGGCTCGCCTGTGGCACACTCAAAGTCACCTGCCATGCACAATAAGGCTGCTGATATATTAGGGTTAGATTATTCATATCTGGCATTCGATGTATCCAGAGAAAACCTTAGAATCGCAGTTGATGGACTAGTGACGCTTGGAGCAAGAGGCTGGAATCTAACTATGCCCTTAAAGGTTGACATGGTACCGCTATGCGATGAATTATCGGCAGCAGCTAGACTATCAGGTGCAGTAAATACAGTTGTCAATGATGGAGGCAAGCTCATAGGCTATACTACAGATGGCATTGGCTTTATGCGCGTTCTAGAAGACAATAAGATATCAGTAAAGAATCAAAAGCTAACCCTACTTGGGGCAGGTGGCGCTGCCAGTGCGATATGTGTTCAGGCAGCCCTTGACGGAGCAAGTGAGATAGAGGTGTTCAAGAGAAAAAATGCTAGCTGGGATGAGGTGAGGCGTTTTTGTGACAAGGTGAGTGGTGAAACCGACTGTAGGGTTACGCTACTTGATATCAATGACGAAAAGGTATTAGGAGATAGTATAACAGACTCAGCTGCACTAATCAACGCCACCAATGTTGGAATGGCACCTAACATAGATGAGACACCAGTAGATAAGGCACTGTTAAAAAAAGATATACCTGTTTTTGATATTATATATAATCCAAAAGAGACGAGGCTTATGCGCGAAGCTAAGGAGATGGGCTGCTATACGGATAATGGCCTTTATATGCTACTTTATCAGGGAGCAGAGAGCTTTAAGCTTTGGACGGGATACGATATGCCAGTAGAGGATATAAAGCCTCTGTTTGCGGAATAAATAATAAGGAGTTTAAGGAGAAAATTATGAGTTTCAATTATTTAAGAGCACTTCCCTCACCCGAGGAGATTAAAAAGAATTACCCTCTTTCAGAGAAGGCTGCCAAGATAAAAAAAGATAGAGATCGTCAGATTGCTGATATTCTCACAGGAAGAGATGATAGATTTTTAGTAATCATTGGACCTTGCTCAGCAGATTCAGAGGAGCCTGTAATCGATTACGTACATCGTGTTGCCAAGGTTCAGGAAGAGGTCAAGGAAAAGGTTCTCATCGTTCCTAGAATATACACCAATAAACCCCGTACAACAGGTGAGGGCTACAAGGGTATTGCTTCACAGCCAGACCCTGAAAAAGAGCCTGATATGGTTGAAGGTCTTATCGCAGTACGTAAGATGCATCTTAGAGCAATCGAAGAGACTGGTCTTACTCCTGCTGATGAGATGCTCTATCCCGAGAATTGGGAGTATGTATCAGACCTTCTTAGCTATGTTGCAATCGGAGCTCGTTCAGTTGAGGATCAGCAGCATAGACTCACAGTTTCTGGATTTGATGTTGCAAGCGGAATGAAAAATCCCACATCAGGAGATTTTTCTGTAATGCTCAATTCGGTATATGCAGCGCAGCACGCTCATCATTTTGAGTTTAGAGGATATGAGGTAGAGACTACAGGTAATCCTCTTGCGCATGTTATTTTACGTGGTGCAGTATCAAAGCATGGCAATACAGTTCAAAATTACCACTACGAGGATCTTATGAGACTCAAGGAAGCATATGACAAGATGGATTTAATAAATCCTGCAGCAATCATTGATGCTAATCACTCTAACTCTGGCAAGAAATTTAAGGAGCAGATTAGAATTGTAAAAGAGGTTATGCATAACCGTGTTATTTCAGGTGATATCAAAAGCCTCGTTAAGGGCGTGATGATAGAGAGCTACATAGAGGAAGGCTGTCAGAAGATTGGCGACCATATCTACGGCAAATCTATAACTGACCCTTGCCTTGGATGGGCAGACTCAGAAAAGCTAATCTATGATATGGCCAACCTTGTATAGTATTAAACAAATTCACAAAAAACAGTATTAGATAAATCCAAGCCAAGAGGAGTGAGATAAATATAGTCACCCTCAAAAGCTAAAAGCCCCTGGCTGACGAGCTTTTCAGTTACGCCAGGCCAAATATCGTCAATTGGACTTCCAAATTCTTTCACAAACTCTGATTTGCTGATACCAGCAGTCAATCGAAGTCCTAAAAATACGAACTCTGACATCTCATCATTTTTACTGAGCTGTTGGAGTTCTTTTTTTTCAAAATCAAAAGAAAGATACTTAGACAAATCCCTAGTATTGCAAAATCTCTCATGTAAACAGTATCTATCTGTAGCTTGTGAATTGTGGGGTACTTGCATGAACGAAGCCGCTCCAAGACCTATTCCTAGATACTCTACTCTAGTCCAATACCCGACATTGTGCTGACAGTGCATTCCATTTTTTGCATAATTTGAAATCTCATATCGGTCATAGCCATGAGATGCTAAAAGCTCAGCCGTCAAATTGTACATTTTTCTTTCGTCATCCTCAGATGGTAAAAATGAGGGGGTGCCACCGGCTGCTCTAATCTCATCATCGTGGTGATACATAGTATAAAAGGGTGTATTTTCTTCTATAATTAGAGAGTAGGCAGAAATATGCTCTGGACAAAAATCTAAAACCTTCTCTAGAGTATCTTGATATGCTTCTACACTTTGCCCAGGAATGGAGCTAATTAGGTCGACATTTATATTGGCAAAGCCAGCTAATCTAGCAGCCTTGTAGGTGGATACAAAATCCTCATAGGTATGAATTCGCCCCAGGGTGGCGAGTAGCTCATTATCTGTACTCTGAAGACCGATAGACAGCCTGTTTATTCCGAGCTTCTTTAGGGCAATGAAATAAGAATAAGCGGTCACATTGGACTCATTAATCATAGAGCCAGGATTACATTCAATAGTTATCTCGGCATCAGGACTAAGTACGTAGTAGGTTTTGATTGCACTCATAATGAGCTCTATGGCGTCAATGCTTAGTATGGTAGGGGTGCCACCTCCTATAAAAACAGAGGTTATGGTCTTGCCACTACACCAGGTAGATTTTTGCTTTAGCTCCATACAAAGTGCGATAACGTAGGCATTTTTTGTCGCTTCATCAGAAGAAAAGGATAAAAAATCGCAGTAGAGGCATTTTTTTATGCAAAAAGGGATGTGAATATATAGCTCCATGATAAATCCTGTTATAAGAGTGTGCTTGATTTAGTATTACTGCAGCTTGGCATTAGCTTTTGCCTGAAATTTGGCAGCATCGACTATAAATCGCTCGTGAGTACCTTGGCCTATTAAGCCCTTCTCGTCGCTGGCTTCAACCTTGAATACTAAGCGGCGTCCATCTATTTCTACAAGAGTAGCTTGGCAGGTGACTCTCATGCCGACAGGAGTTGCGGCTAAATGGCTTATGTTTACAAGTGTACCAACAGTAGTCATTCCTTCTTCTAAAGCGTTTCCTACAGCACATCTTGCAGTTAACTCCATGAGTGAAATCATAGAAGGGGTTGCATACACATCTAAATCCCCACTTCCTAGTGCGGCGGCCGTAGATTCCTTTGAGACTGTAAAATCTTTTTTTAAGGTTATACCAATTTCTAACATGTATAAAATCTCCTTATAAAATGTAGTAGTGAATTACTAAAATCGAATAAAAGTATAATAGCTCATTTGTGGAACAATATCAAAAAAATGTACTTATTTGACATAAGTCTTGCAAAAATATTACATTTGTGTTAAAACTCTGTTGGAGTTTATGAGTGAAAATGTAATAACGCATAGACGGAGGATGATAATAGATGAGAAAAATTTTTATAGGATTAATGAGTTTGACTCTTGCCATAACAGCTATAGCAGCTATGCCCACAGCTACAAAAGCAGCTAGCAAGGGATATAAATCTGTCATAAAGGTCGTAGATGTAAATACTGACGCAGAAGAGATTATTTACAGTGATAAAAAAAGTGAGATAAAAACAGTAGAGGGCTTCAATTATGACAGCGAGCTTAATACTATTTACATCAACAATGTAAATATGCCAGATGCAATTATCAAAGCAGAAAATATGGGTGAGCTTAGAGTGATATTTTGGGGAGAAAATGTACTTGCTGGTTTAGAGTCTTTAGGTGGAAAATACTCAAAGGAAAAGGTAAAGGCAAGTCTACTTTTATCTGGTGCAGGTAGTGTAACTCTTGGCGAGAATGAAAAGGTGGCTCATGCCATTAGTATTTTGGCTAATGGAACTGATAGTATATATAAATGTGGAAAATATCTAAATATGACAGCACTGGGAAATGATGGAGCAGCAGTTGTCATTGAAAAGAGCACAAATAAAAAACCATATGTGTATTGTACCAAGGGTCTAGAGGTTGATAATGATGCAAATAATGTAACTGTTAATGGTGCTGCTTGCAAGCATACATATACTATAATGGGAGAAGTTATATCTCCAAGTGATCAGTTTACAAAAGGCAAGGCTAATATGATATGTGAGCTTTGCGGTAGTGTGAAGGTGAAAAACATTCCTAGAATCGCAAAAAGTCGTTTGATGTCATATGGTTTTAGGTATGACGGAAAAGCAAAGAAGCCGGCAGTAGAGATTATAAATGAAAATGATAAACCTATTTCGCCAAAATACTATACGGTTACGTACAAGGATAATGTAAACAAGACAACCAAATACAAAATGGCAAGAGTGATAATAAAATTCAAGGGTCCATATACGGGCACAATTACTAAGTATTTTGCAATAGGATAAAAATTTTTTGAAAAATTAAAAAAAGTGCTTGACAAAAGTACTCTAAGTCTGTAATATGGACTACGGTACGTTGGTCAAGGGGCTAAGACGCCGCCCTCTCACGGCGGAAACACGGGTTCGATTCCCGTACGTACTGCTACATATTTTATCGTAGGTAAGAGCAGAGATTTCTGCTCTTACCTTTTTTATACAGATTTGAGCAAGGAGGAGTTGAATGTCAAAAAAAACAGACTATGAGTCAACGCTTGAAGAAATAATTCTTCCCATGGTCGAAGAAAAAGGCTTTGTACTTTATGACACAGAGTATGTCAAGGAAGGTGGCATGAATTATTTAAGAGCCTACATCGACAAAGAGGGCGGTATTACAATTGACGAGATAGAAGAGATTTCTAGAGCGGTAAATCCAATTCTAGATGAAAAGGATTTTGTTGAGGATGAGTATATATTTGAAGTGAGTTCACCAGGGCTTGGTAGAGCATTAAAAAAGGATAGACATTTTGAATATTCTATGGGTGAGGAGGTTGAGGTTCATACCTATAAGCCTATTGATGGAAGCAAGCTTTGGGTTGGACTATTAGAATCGTATGATAAGGACACTGTCACTATTAGCCTAGAGAGTGGTGAAGATAAGTCCTTTAATAAAAAAGATATAAGTGTTGTTAGGTTAACAATTGATTTTTAATAGGAGGATGAAATGAGCGAATTACAGGAAGCGCTTAAGGCGTTAGAGGAAGAGAAAGGAATCAGCCGTGCAGTTTTTATGGAGGCTATTCAGAGTTCACTTTTAACTGCCTGCAAGCAGAATTATGGTTCGGCAGATAATGCCAGAGTTGAGACAGATGCTGAGACTTGCGAGTATCACATTTTCCTCGACAAGGTAGTAGTTGAAGAGGTATTTGACAAGAATATTGAGATTTCACTTGGTAATGCCAAGCTGATAGACGAGAATTACAAGCTAGGAGATATCGTTCCTATCGAGATTAATTCACTTGATTTTGGACGTATCGCGAGTCAGGCTGCCAAGAATGTTCTTCTTCAGAAGATTCGTGAGGAGGAGAGAAAATATCTCTGTGAGCAGTATTCAGATATTTCAAAGCAGGTTATCACAGGTATTGTTCAAAGAGAGGTTGGAAAGAATCTTTCAATCAGCCTTGGAAAGGTAGATGCAATTCTTATTGAGTCAGAGATGATTAAGGGAGAGCATTATTCTAACGGAGACCGTATCAAGGTGTATATTCTTGATGTAAAGCCTACTCCCAGAGGACCTAAGATTTTAGTGTCAAGAACTCATCCCGAGCTTGTACGCAAGCTTTTTGAAAATGAAGTAACTGAGATTAAGGATGGAGTTGTAGAAATCAAGAGCATTGCAAGAGAGGCTGGAAGCCGTACAAAGATGGCAGTTATTTCACATGACCCTGATGTAGATGCAGTTGGTGCATGTGTAGGAATGAATGGTGCCAGAGTAAATGCAATTGTTGATGAGCTCGGTGGAGAGAAGATTGATATTGTAAACTGGGACGAGACACCTGCTGTACTTATCGAGAATGCTCTTAGCCCTGCAAAGGTAATTGCGGTAGCAGCTGATTCAGATGAAAAGATGGCACAGGTAATCGTTCCTGATTATCAGCTTTCACTTGCAATCGGTAAAGAAGGTCAGAATGCACGTCTTGCAGCTAGACTTACAAACTTCAAAATTGACATCAAGTCAGAGACTCAGGCTAGAGAAGCAGGAATGTTTGATAGCTATGAGGAAGGCTATTATGATGAAGAGGGTGAGTATTACGATGAAGACGGATACTACGATGAGAATGGTGAGTATGTTGGACCTGTAGAAGAGGGTAATGAGTAATGACTGACGCTGTTTTATCATTGCTTGGAATATCAGCAAAGGGTGGCAAGGTTAAGAGCGGAGAATTTGCGGTTGAAGAAGCAATTAAGAGCTACAAGGCCTGGCTGGTAATTATAGCAACTGATGCGTCAGACAATACAACCAAGAAGATAAGCGATATGTGTACGTATCGAGAAATCCCTTTTTACAAATATGCTACAAAGGACACTCTTGGCAGAGCACTTGGCAAGGATATTAGAAGTGCATGTGCTGTGACAGACGAAGGGCTTGCAAATGCCCTTACCAAGAAGCTTGTAGCAATGGAGGAAAAGAATTAATGGCAAAAAAGAAGGTACATGAACTTGCAAAGGAGCTAGGGCTTCAGAGCAAAGATATTATAGATATGTTAGCTGCAGAAGGAATTAAGAAAACAGCGGCAAGTGGACTAGAGGATAACGAGGAAGCTATCATTGCCTCAAAGACAAAGAAGGAAGTTACTCCTGCCCCTAAGGCGGAAAACAAGGTTGAAGAAAAAAAAGAGAGTGCATCTGCGCCTAAGGCAAAACCGAGTAATGGTCAGGCTCCCAAGAAAAAGTCTTCAATGACATTTGTATTTAACGGTCAAAATGCTTCTTCACCCATGAAAAATATGGGTAATCAAGGAAATAAGCGTGGTGGTCAGGGTGCAAATAGACCAGAGGGCAATAGAAATAATAGACCAGGCGCTCAGGCTCCTGCATCTGCTGGAATAATTAAGCCCAGAGATAA
>JAZRXQ010000133.1:0-5743 GCA_045600305.1 Lachnospiraceae bacterium | reverse complement strand
CTGAGTTTCCACCACCGCCACTATTCTGGCTCCACTTAGCATAGAGTGTGATATTCTCAGTTACTGTATCTGTATCAAAATTCCACGCATTAGTGCACGCAGCTTCCTTATACCATCCAACAAATGTATAACCACTCGCTGTGGGATCATCAGGTCTAATAATCTTCTCTCCGCTAATAACATCTATTGTATCTAGATTAGTTCCATGTCCGTTAGTATTAAATGTAACAGTTTTAATATTGCCTACAGTAAATTCTAGCCTTGCTGTCTTGTTAGTATCGACTGTAAGCTCTGCAACATACCAACCATTGGCTGTTATATCAGTCAGTTCAGTCGACTTGCTTGTATCTGATTTTGCATACAATTTTATATCGCTTGCACTCAAACTAAGCCCTGTAGCGGAATTGAATGTGTCAAAATTAACTCCACTAAATAAATCAGATTTTGGAATAGGGGTATCGATATAGGTCTGAGGAGTTGCGGTGAGGGTAAGGGACACTTTTCTTCCCTCTGCATCAGCAGCCAATGAACTATACTCACAGCCTGATGAACAGGTACATGTTGCAACGATTGTATTCTTTGCCTCATCCGAGACAGAATAGGTGAAGCTATGAGTGTGAAAAGTTTTGGCAAAGTACACACTGTTCAGCGTGGTGCTGTAGTTTTCGGTTGTGCTATCAACAACAGTATTTGCAGATGCTTCGTCATTGCCGCATTTCAATACCACTCCTGTACCCAATGTAACAATAGACGCAGTACCATGCCCGCTATTACCGACACCACCGCCAATCGCAGGACCACCATAAGATCCACCACTTGCAGTAATATTGCCGCCGTGGATAGTCAGTTTTCCGCCTCCACCTTGAAAACCGCCTCCAATACCTGCACCTTGATTGGTCCCAGTTGCGATTATAGTACCGCCGTAAATAGTTACTTCTCCGCCAGTCAAAATATCTTTGTTATTCTGTGCTTGCTGTGAATTGCCTCCAATACCTGCAGCACTCGAACCACCAGTTGCGTTGACAGTACCTCCGTAGATGATTACGGTACCACCTTTTCCGGGTGTACCATTAGACATAACTGCACCGCCAATTCCAGCACCACAATTACCTCCGCCTGCAGTAATATTGCCGCCGTGGATTGTCAAAGTACCGGCCTCTATTTCATCCAGACTACTTTTCCCGCCGCCGATGCCAGATGTTCCCCATGCTTTTGCAATATTAGCATTAAGCTCACCGGTGCCTGCACTCTGGGCATAAATGGTCAAGGTATTATTTTTTGCTACCGTGATTCCGTTCGTTGCAGTCAGCTTTGCACCATCTGCAAGAATCAGATTTACCTCACCAGTAACGGTAATACGGTCACTGATTGTCACATCACTGCCCGTAACCACATACCAACCGCTGCTCCATGTGGTGGTGGCATCAGTGACCTCGGTATAGGTTTCAGCAGTCCGAGGTGTACTCACAACTTTCTTGTTTGTCTCATCCCAACTACACTCGATGTAGTTAACTCCTTCTGCTGCATTAACTGACAAAGCCATCCCCTGCATCAGTGTGAACACCATTACCAGTGTCAGTACAACGGATAATATGCGCTTTTGTAATCCTTTCATTTTTTTCTTTTCATTCATAAAATTTTTCCTCCTTAAAAGGTTATTTTTCATCTATATAAACTTGTTTTTTCACAAGATAAATCGAAAGTAATGTATTTTCATATAACAAAACACCAAGAATTAGCAAGTGTTTAATAGTATCAACTATTAAACACTTGCTAATTCTTGGTGCACTATTTCTATACTATATTCGTGTCTAAAAAAGGATAAAATCCTAGCAACAAGACAAGACAAGACAAGACAAGACAAGACAAGACAAGACATTATGATTTTCTGTATTCATTCTTGTCAAGGCTTTTTTTCTTGCTTCCATCATGTTTTTCCTCTCTATAGGTTTATCTATGTAAACTTGTTTTCACTATATCATTATAACTATGACAAAAGTAGGACAAATAATATGTATTGTTTGCTAATTTTTTAAACAGCAAAGTGGTACAACATATACTCCATTTTCCATTCTATAAGCAACTTTATTCTTGGTTACAACCATAAGAAACGCCGGCTTTCCAGTTTTATCATAATCTATATCATTGGAAATATTTATTAGGTTATTACTTGCCTTGGCAATATCGTCCTCATTACCAAGCTTTACTTCTATCAGTGCCCACGAACCATCATCAAACTGTATAACAACATCCGCTTCTCTTTTTTTTGAGTCACGATATTTATATAAATGAGCACCCATAGTATCTGCATACACCCTCAAATCATGCACAACCAGCGATTCAAAAAGAAATCCAAAAGTTGTTATATCCTTGAAAATACCCTCAGGGGTTATTCCAAGTGCTGCTGCACCAATTGAAGGATCTACAAAATGTCTTGTATCTTTTGTCCTAATTGCTGTTTTGCTCCTTAAATTAGGGTTCCATGCAGGTAATTCGTCTATAACATATAGGTTTTTAAGTGCATTAATATATTTCGCAAAAACATCCTTATCAAACGTCTCATCTCCTGAAACACAATCTTCTCTTAATGTTTGGTCTGCTGCTGGAATAGAAACATTTCTCGCGTAAGATCTCATCAATTTTCTGGCTTTTTGCTCGTCCCTTCTAATTGGAATATCTCTTAAGGAAAAAATATCATCCGTGACAACAACCTCATAATAATCTCTTGCCTGAGCTAATGAAACATCTTTATTTTTATTGATAGCTAAAGGCCACCCTCCACGACATATATAATATGCATAATCATAAATTGTCTTATCAGAAAACGTAGATTCGAATTTACCTGCTCTTAAATCCGTCAAAGAAACATTTCCGTTACTATCTCCTGTTTCATATAACGAAAGCGTTCTCATCATTTTGCGAATGATTCGTCCATTACCCGTATGCCTACTACTATCGACTACAGAATCCAACAATAGCTTGTCTGTCACACTCCCAGTCAAAATATACTGTCCAAACTCTCCAGTTTTATCTACCTCGTACTTAATCTGTTCCCAAATAAATGATATATGTTGCCACTCATCTATTAGTATGGGCTTCGGTCCATAGTTTAATAAACTACTTGGAGCAATTCGTGCTAGATTGATATAATCCTCTCTACTCTCAAGTGGCATTAAATCAATTAGTGTTTTAGCATACCTGACTGCAGTTGTGGATTTACCACACCACTTCGGTCCCACAATCACAACCGCACCTTTGCTTTTTAATGTAAATTCTATTATCTGATCAAATAATCTCGGAATATATTTTTTACTCATAAAAACCTCCTTGTTGACTATTTTTATCACAAATCGGAGAAATATTCAATATTAAATCGGAAGTTTGTGAGGTTTTTAATCGGAGAAAAATATTCTTATTTATTCAACTGACTTCTTCTTAGCTGTCCGCAGGCGCCGTTGATATCGCTACCCATCTCACGCCTAACTGTTGCGGTAAGGTCCTTGCTCTCTAATCTCTTTTGAAATGTATATACAGCTCCTTTTTCAGAACGCTTAAAATCTCGTTCCTTGATGGGATTGACGGGAATCAAATTGATGTGACAGTTTTTTCCACGTAGAAGCCCTGCCAATTCATTTGCATCGTTTTCTGTATCATTTACACCTGCAATAAGTGAATACTCATAGCTAATTCGTCTACCCGTTTTTTCAAAGTAATAATCACAAGCCTCTATAACCTCATGTATATCATATTTATTAGCAATTGGCATAAGCTCTTTTCTCTTATCCTGATTGCTGGCGTGAAGTGACAATGCAAGTGTAATCTGGTATTTTCTGTCTGCTAGCTCCTTCATCTTGGGCACAATGCCACAAGTAGATACTGTGATATTTCGCTGAGAAAGATTATGTCCTTTTTCGTCTGAAATAAGCTCCACGAATCTGGTTATGTTTTCAAAATTGTCCATAGGCTCTCCGCTACCCATGACAACGATATTGCTGACCTTCTCGCCTACAGTTTTTTCTATAGCATAAATCTGCGCACACATCTCTCCTGCAGTGAGATTTCTCTCAACACCATCAATTGTAGATGCACAAAATCTACATCCCATCCTGCAGCCCACCTGTGATGAGATACACACAGAATTGCCATGCTTATATCTCATAAAAACGCTCTCGATGATATTTCCATCGCAAAGCGCAAACAGATATTTTCTAGTATCATCAATTTTAGAGATAAGCTCGTTTTGAACGGCTATACTGGCAAAATCACCTGACGTACTTATTTTATCACGCAAACTTGCAGGAACATTCGTCATCTCATCAAGTGACATTATATTTTTCTTATGTAGCCACTCATAGATTTGTTTAGCTCGAAATGACTTGTCTCCAAGCGAAATCACATATTCAGTTAGCTCATCTATTGTCATTGTTCTAATGTCTGTCATGTTGTATCTCCAAAAACTGCTATAGCGTGCTAGCACCTATAGCACGCGTAATAAAATCCGTCATGCAATTCGTCTGGTATTATCGTTCGCTCTTCTACAAGCGTAAGATTGGGCCACTTAGATAAAATCCATGCCGCATTCTCTTCATTCTCAAGAGGATTAAGCGTACATGTACTGTAGAGTAACATCCCACCCGCTTTCACATAAGGCACAACCGCTTCTAAAATCTCGCGCTGTAAATTTGAAAGTTCCTTCAAATCATTAAAACAAACTCTATGCCTAATGTCAGGCTTTTTATTGATAACACCAAGTCCAGAACAAGGTAAATCAGCAATCACCAAATCGCACTTACCAATCATCTCCTCATCTAAAACCCTTGCATCCCAAACCTGAGCATCTATATTTTTTACATTCAATCTCTTTAGATTTTCACTTATGATTTCAACCTTACTTTGTGTCAGGTCTCTAGAAACAATACGCCCCTTACCAGCCATAAGCTCTGAAGTATACAAGCTCTTACCGCCAGGAGCAGCACATACGTCAACAATCACTGAATCATCAGAAACCTTAAGTGTTGATTCATCACAGAAAAATGGCACCTCAACAGTCTCTATCGCAGACAAATCCTGTACATATATTTCTCCCTCAGCAAAACCTGGGAGACTATCAATTCCATTCATCCCTCTAACTACAAAGGCATTATCCCTAATTCTATCATAGGTAAAGATTTCTCTATCTGCATCTTTATCCAAGACTTTTTTGAATAATTCTAGCTTCTTCTCATAATCATCTGCAGAAACAATTGCCTCATTAACTCGAATTACTGTCCCACGTTCAGAAGCCAGTCCATTTAAGATACGCTCTACAGCATTTTCACCATACTTAGCATTATAGGTATAACTTTCTATAAAATGCTCTACAATCCAAAGTGGCATCGCATATTTAATAGACAACTTCTCGCTATCACTTAGTAACTCTATGCTCTCTGCCAGCTTTTTTGCTTCAGCAGATTCCTTGTCATGTAATGCCCTGTCAATACTTCTAAGCACCCCATTAATAAAACCACGAAGTGCTGAAAAATGATGTGCATTCGCGAGCTTAACTGTCTCATTAATTGCCGCATGCGAGGGAATAGAATCCATATATTTTAGCTGATATACACCCATTAAAAGAAGCACATGCACTTCCTTTTTTTGCTTGCATACAGGGGTTTTACTAAAAGTATCTATAATAAAATCAAGCTCTGTCAGCTTTTCGACAGAGCCATTAGTTAGCCTAAGCACTGCTGCCTTTTTTGAAGCA
>JAZRXQ010000132.1:0-6885 GCA_045600305.1 Lachnospiraceae bacterium | reverse complement strand
GCACTTAGAAGCTTCCTTATCTCTATCGGAATGCCTAAGAATTTTGAGGAGCTTGGTGCAAAGGCCGAGGATATCGAAAAGCTCGCATACACCTGTTGCTACGGTAAGGGCAATGAGGGCGGTACAATAGGCGGATTTGTTCCTCTCCAGCAGAAGGATGTTGAAGAAATTTACAAGTTGATGTTATAAGTCACAGAAAAGCAGGTGAAAAATGGAAATGTATACAGCAGCAGAAAACAGATATGATGTAATGAAATACAATCGTTGTGGCAAGTCAGGACTTATGCTTCCTCAGGTATCTCTTGGAATGTGGCACAACTTCGGCGAAAACGATAATTATGAGAATATGCGTAATATGGCAAAGACTGCATTTGACCTAGGAATTACACATTTTGATTTGGCAAATAACTATGGTCCTGGTCCTGGCACAGCAGAGAGTAATTTTGGAAAAATTCTAAAGGATGATTTAATGCCCTATAGAGATCAGATGATTATCTCAACCAAGGCGGGATATGGTATGTGGCCTGGACCTTATGGTGACTTTGGCAGCAGAAAATATCTCATGGCTAGCATTGACCAGAGCTTACAGAGAATGGGTCTTGATTATGTAGATATATTCTATCATCACAGAATGGATCCTGATACTCCATTAGAAGAGACTATGGGGGCACTGGATTCAATAGTACGTGCAGGCAAGGCTCTCTATATTGGTATTTCTAATTACGATGGCGAGACTATGTCTAGAGCTACCAAGATATTTGAAGAATTAGGAACACCCTTTATTATTAACCAGAACTGCTACAATATTTTCAACAGAACTATCGAGCAGAACGGATTAAAGACCAAGTCAAAGGAGGCAGGTAAGGGAGTAATTACATTTTCACCTCTTGCTCAGGGACTATTGACAGATAAGTATTTCAATGGAATCCCCAAGGACAGTCGAATCGGCAGAGACGGTCGTTTCCTTCATGCAGAGGATGTAACTAATAGAGAAAAGCAGGTTATGGCACTCAATGAAATGGCCAAGGAGAGGGGACAGAGCCTAGCGCAGTTTGCTCTTAGCTGGATATTAAAGGATGATGATATCACTAGTGTTCTCATCGGAGCTAGCCGTCCCGAGCAGATTATCGATTGTGTTAAGTGTATCGAGAACACATCATTTACAAGTGATGAGCTTAAGAAAATCGACGAGATTAGTGCTGACGAATAAAAATATGTATTGGATTTGTGCTAAATCAGCACATAAAATAGCGAGAGAAGTCAATAGACCTCTCTCGCTTTATTTTTCTAGGATTATAAAATTCCGGTTACTGTGTACTTCTCGGCTTCAACAGTGGCCTTTAAGGTATCGTTTGACACATCCTCTGTGAGTGTGACAATTGCGGTGCCGGATTCATGGCTTACGATAGCTTCAGTGACAGCGTCGAGCTTCTCGAGAGCTTCCTTTACGTGAGCCTCACAGTGAGGGCACATCATACCTTCGATGTTGATTGTTTTTGTCATAGTTGTTTCCTCCTTTATGTCTATAGTGACAGATTTTATTGTTGAGTCCTTTCTTGAGTCATATACCTTAAACAGGTTGAGACGAAGGGCATTGGTTACTACAAATATGCTAGACAAGCTCATGGCAGCTGCACCAATCATAGGATTTAGGCTTAGCCCGAGACTTGCAAATACTCCGGCTGCAATGGGGATGCCGATAGAGTTATAAAAGAAAGCCCAGAATAGATTTTCCTTTATATTCTTAAGAGTTGCTCTAGATAGTCTAATGGTAGCAGGTACATCTCTTAATTCATTTTTCATTAAAACTATATCTGCAGAATCTATTGCGACATCTGTACCAGAACCAATCGCAATACCGACATCGGCACGAACTAATGCTGGTGCATCATTGATGCCATCTCCCACCATGGCAACCTTTCCAAAACGCTGTAGATTACGTATCACAGCCTCTTTGCCTTGCGGCAATACGCCAGCGATAACTTTATCTACGCCTACCTGCGCGGCTATCGCATTTGCTGTTCTCTCATTATCTCCTGTGAGCATCACCATGCGAATTCCCATATTCTTTAATTCATTAATTGCTACTATGGCATCTTTTTTTATTACGTCTGCGACAGCGATTATACCAAGTAATACATTTTCTTTGGAAAAAAATAAAGGAGTCTTGCCAGCAGAAGCAAGACGCTCTGCATGGGCTATTATCTCATCTGAAAAGGCATCCTCTCCACAAATGGACTCTATGTAGGAGTAATTTCCACCACATATTTTTTCACCACCCAGTAGGGCTGATAATCCTTTTCCGGAAGTAATGGCAAAATCAGTGACCTCCATTAGGTTGATGCTTAGATCCTCTGCTCGTTTGACAATTGCCTTTGAGAGAGGATGCTCGCTTTTAGCCTCCAGCGCATAAGCAATTTCCAATAACTCGTTTTCTGTAGCTTTTCCTAATGGGATTATATCTGTTACGGAAGGACTTCCCTCTGTAATTGTTCCAGTTTTATCTAGGGCAACTATTTGTATTCCACCAGTTGCTTCAATTGAGGCAGCAGTTTTGAATAATATTCCATTTTTTGCGCCCATACCATTCCCAACCATGATTGCAACAGGTGTTGCCAGTCCAAGAGAGCAGGGGCAGCTGATTACCAAAACGGCGATTGCATAGGACAGCGATGCACCAAAATCATGAGATATAATCATCCAAATAATAAAGGTAATCAGAGAAATACCTAGTACAATGGGTACGAAAACTCCAGCGACTCTATCTGCGATTTTTGCAATAGGTGCTTTAGAAGCTGCGGTTTCGCTCACAAGATTTATAATCTGAGATAGTGTTGTGTCATTTCCGACTCTGGTGGCTTCGCATTTGATAAAGCCAGACATATTTATTGTGGCAGCGTTTACCCTGTCACCATTAGCCTTGTCGACGGGAATGCTCTCGCCTGTGAGGGCTGATTCGTTGATGGAGCTACTGCCCTCAATGATTATTCCATCAACCGGGATGCTTTCACCGGGTCTTACTACAAAGATATCACCAACCCTTACTTCATCGATGGCAACTGTCATTTCGGCATCAGATCTAATGACTGTTGCAGTTTTGGGGGCTAGCCGCATCAAGCTTTTTAGAGCATCTGTTGTTTTGCCCTTTGATTTTGCTTCTAATGTTTTTCCAACTGTGATGAGAGTCAAAATCATGGCAGCAGTTTCAAAATAGAAGCCATCCATATAATCTCTTGCAGCGGATACGCCACCATCTATCTGGGCGTATGTCATGGAAAAAAGAGTCCATACGCTATAGGCGAATGATACGAAGGAGCCTAGGCCAACAAGGGTATCCATGTTGGGTGCACCGTGTATTACAGACTTAAATCCGCTGACAAAAAATTTATTATTAATAATCATGATTATGGCGGCAAGGAGTAGCTGTAGTAGTCCCATGGCAACTACGTTTTCATGCATAAATGTAGGAATAGGCCAGCCTAGCATATGGTGTCCCATGGAAAAATACATGAGAACTATTAAAACTGCAATAGACGAAAATAGACGGCGTAACATCTTAGGAGTCTCATGGTCCTCTAAAAAATCGTCATAGTTTGTTGTATTTGATTGGTTATCCGATGTGTTCTTACTCGATGCACCATACCCAGCATTAGATACTGCCTTTATTATGTCAGCATCAGATGCATCACCTTCGACATTCATGGAGTTTGTCAAGAGACTGACTGATACATCAGATACACCATCAATCTTTTTTACAGCCTGCTCCACTCGAGAAACACAGGCTGCACAGCTCATTCCTGTAATCGTAAATTGTCGCATATATCTCCTCTTTCGTTTGAGAAATTTTCTAGCATATAGTAAATGTATTTTTTACATGACTAATTGATAGTTATTTCATCAGCTTGGGTAATACATTTACAAGCTCGTCGATAACTTCATCATTTCCGTTTCTGATATTTTCAGCCACACAGCTTTCGATGTGATTAGCTAATAGAACCTTATTAAAGCTATTAAGCGCAGCATTGATAGCTGATACCTGTGTGAGTATGTCTATACAATAGGCGTCATTTTCAAGCATGCCCTGTATACCTCGCACCTGTCCCTCTATGCGCTTTAATCTATTCATCAGATCCTTGTATTCTTTTTCATTTCTTTCCTTATGCTTATCGCTGCAACAGCATTTTTCTTCGCTCATATTCTCTCCTTGTATACCCTCCAGGGGTATTATTCGTATATGCACTATATACCCGCAGGGGGTATTTGTCAAGGGCTGGTAGCAGAAAAGTTATCCTAGTTATTTCTCATTTATAAAATCAAAGAATACTATATTGACATAGCCGTACGGCATAGAATATAATGTGAAAAACATTATTATGTCGTACGGCATATTTACATGACTGAATAGAAAGATTTAGCCGAACGGCAAAAAGGAGAAGGGCATGAGAATACTAGATTCAGCTTCACTAGGACAGACAATTAGAGATAGACGCAAGGAATTAGGCTATACCCAGGCTTACTTATCAGAATTTACAGGTTTGTCTATAACTTTTATTTCAGATGTTGAGAGAGGCAAGAAAACTGCTGAAATAGAAAAAATAATTAAGCTGTTACATGTTTTAGGTCTTGATTTAATAGTAGAAAAGAGAGGATAAGCTATGCGCAATCTGAAGATATATATTGAGATTAAGGGCAAGAGTGTCTATGTGGGAAATATTGCAGGAAATGGCGTTAATGATGCGTGTTTTACATATGCCAATGAGTATTTCGAAAATGAGCGTAGCAAAGCAATATCCATAAGTTTGCCACTGAATAAAAAAACGTTTTCGCCAGAAGAAACCAAAAGTTTTTTTGAAGGACTTTTGCCAGAGGGATTTACAAGGCGTTGTGTAGCTCAGTGGATGCGTGCTGATGAAAATGATTATCTAGCAATTCTATCTGGTTTGGGACAGGAATGTCTGGGTGCCATAAGGATAGTTGATGAGAATAATACACCCGTGGCACCAGAATACAGAAAACTATCTGAACAGGAAGTGCATAAACTAGCAAAAGAGGGTGCTACAGAATCGGCGGAATTGGTTACCAAGGCGCATTTATCCCTGACAGGGGCATCAGGGAAAGTTGGATTATATTATGATAATGGTAAATGGTATCTTCCAATCGGAGATGCACCAAGTACACATATTGTAAAGCAGAGTCATGTAAGACTTCAGCGCATAGTCAATAATGAGCTTTTATGTGTGCATACTGCGAAAAAGATGGGGATAGATGTCCCAGATAGTTTCATTATAAGTCTAGGTAGCTATGAAGATAGTGAGGTATTATTTGCAACAAAAAGATATGATAGAAAAATAAATGAAGAAAATAGAAAGCTAAACAATCTGGATGTACCATATAGATTACATCAGGAAGATTTTTCCCAAGCACTGGGAATATCTGCGATAGATAAATATGAGAAGAATAATGCGGGGTATATGAAAAAGATGTTTGATCTACTAGGAAGATACTCTGCCAATCCTATAGCTGATCAGATGAAATTGTGGGAGATATGTATATTTAATTACTTGGTAGGAAATACAGACAATCATATAAAAAACAGTTCTCTTTTATACAGTGAGGATTTGCAGGCTATCCGTTTGGCACCAGCATACGATATGGTTAGTACGATTATTTATGACAGTTCTAGTGAAGATATGGCAATGGGTATTGGCGGGACATATCGAATTTATGACATTACGAGAGATTCTTTTGAAAAAGAAGCAAAAAATATTGGGCTAGGTTCCAAATTAGCCATGAATAAATTTGACGAGATGGTTGAGTATTTCCCTGTTGCCATTGATAAAGCAGCAGGTGAATTGACTAAACATGGGCTGAGAGGAATAGATGAGATTTGCGCAACGATAACGGAAAACTACAAAAAGCGCATAATTATGTAATTATACTAAAAAATATGAGACTGATAAGGGATAAAAAGTTATCCCTAGTTATCCTTTATTTCAAAAGTTATCCCAAGTTATCCCAAGTTATCCCTTGACAAAAAAGTTATCCCAAGTTATCCTTTTATCAGGAAAATGTCCGTAAAAAGGAGGTAAAACCATGCAAAATCCGTTTTCACTAGCATTTGGAAATCGTCCACAGATGGAAATAGATCGAACGAATCCTGATTTTAGTATAGAAAATGATTTTAATAGTAATATCAGTTCATCATACGCGTACATGATTACAGGTGTAAGAGGTTCAGGTAAGACTGTGTATATGACAGATGTATGTAAGAGACTGAGACAGGATGATAAATGGATAGTCATTGAGGTGTCACCTGAGGATAATATCATTAAGCAGGTGGCATACAAGCTCGCAAAAGATTCTGATTTTGATAAGTATGTTGTTTCAGCAAAGATAGATTTATCGATATTAAATATCGAGGTAAGCAAATCTACATCGAACGCGGATGAGCAACCCAGCATATTATTGGAAAAGCTATTAAAATTAGCCAAGAAAAAGAAGAAGAGGGTAGTTGTGGCTATAGACGAGGCTGTTAATAATAAATATATCAAAGAGTTTGCACATGAGTTCCAAATATTAATTAGGAATGAATTGCCAATTTATCTGATAATGACGGGATTACATGAGAATATATATGAAATACAAAACGAAAAAACGTTAACATTTTTGTATAGAACTCCAAGAATAGAGATGCAGCCACTAAAATTATATAAAATTACAGACTCTTATGAGGAGATATTTGGCGTATCTCGTGAGGTGGCAAAAAAGATGGCAGAAATGACTAAAGGCTATGCTTTTGCGTACCAGGTGTTGGGGTATTTCTATTTTGAAAACAGACCAGATGATGTTGGAAAACTAGAAAATAAATTGTGTACTCATTTGGGC
>JAZRXQ010000131.1:0-32832 GCA_045600305.1 Lachnospiraceae bacterium | reverse complement strand
CGAGAAGAACTTGAAAAACGAGAGCATGAGGTTTTAAGCCCATATGCTGCATTTTCTGATGAGAGCAAGGGAAGAGACAGAGAAGAACCTCAGTGCGATATTCGTCCTGTATATCAGAGAGATAGAGATAGAATACTCCATAGCAAGGCATTTAGAAGATTAAAAAACAAGACGCAGGTTTTTTTAACGCCAAAGGGAGATCATTATAGAACCAGAATGAGTCATACCCTTGAGGTATCTCAGAATGCCAGGACAATAGGCAAGGCACTTCGACTCAATGAGGATTTAGTAGAAGCAATCGCATTAGGTCACGACCTTGGTCATACACCGTTTGGGCATGCGGGAGAGCACATTTTAGCGGAGCTTTGTAATGGTGGTTTCAAGCACTCAGAGCAATCGGTTAGAATCGTAGAGTGTCTAGAACGCGGTGGAGAGGGACTAAATCTTACATGGGAAGTTAGAGATGGAATCAGAAATCATCAGACTAGCCTCATGCCACAGACGTTAGAAGGAAAGATAGTTCGCCTTTCAGATAAGATTGCATATATTAATCACGATATAGATGATGCAATTAGAGCTCAGCTTTTAAGAGAAAAAGATATACCGCTAGAGATTCGTCAGGTAGTTGGTCTTAATACAAAAGAGAGACTTGATAATCTCATACATGATATCATCACCAATTCAAGAGACAAAAACGATATATGCATGTCTCCTGAAATGGCGCAGGCAATGGCTGATCTTAGAAAATATATGTTTGACAACTTGTACAAAAATAGCAAAGCAAAAGAAGAAGAGGCAAAAGCCAAAGTTCTCATTACTAAACTATTTGAGTTTTATATGGAAAATACTTACCAGATGCCAGACCAGTTCACAAATATGATAGAGGCTGGCGTCGCAACTGACAGAGTTGTCTGTGACTATATCGCAGGTATGACAGACCAATATGCAATCGCTAAGTTCGAGGAGTATTTTGTACCCAAAGCTTGGCAGGCATACTAGATTATCTATTTCAAATATAGCCACCGCGAGCGAGTAGGGTGTGTTTTTCGAGTGAAGCGTGTCGGATTCCGAGGGTTGAGAAAATGTTCAATACGGAGAAAAAATCTATGTGTGTGAAGTCGTCAATCGAAGATTGATGACAAAAGACACAGAGGATTTTTACGACGTAGAGATGATTCAGTATCTCGAAGGAAGTTTCCGACCGGAACGAGAAAAATATACCCGTATAGCGGGAGGTGGCGTTCGGAGAACATTATATGCCAATTTATTCTCAAGAGATAATTGAAGAAGTAAGAAGTCGCTCGGATATCGTTACAGTTATATCGAGTCGCATTTCGCTGTCAAAAAAAGGCTCTAATTACTTTGGCTGTTGTCCTTTTCACAATGAGAAAACGGCATCCTTTTCAGTTAGTCGTGACAGGCAGATGTACCACTGCTTTGGATGTGGTGTAAGTGGTAATGTATATACATTTCTCATGGAATATGAAAATATGTCCTTTGTTGAGGCAGTAAAAGAGCTTGCAGGTCAAGCAGGGGTTTCGCTTCCAGAACGAGAGCTGACTAGAGAAGAGCGGATGGCTCAGGATCGAAAAACAAAGCTTTTCGATATCCAAAAGGATGCAGCTTCATATTTTTATGCACTACTTCGGTCAGAACGTGGCAAGCTTGGAATGGATTATTTCAAAAATAGAGGCTTAACTGATGAAATAATGCAAAGGTTTGGTCTGGGATTTGCAGATAAATACTACGACGATTTATATAATTATTTACACAAAAAAGGTTATCCCGATGAATTGTTAAATAAATCTGGACTAATTGGATTTGACAATAAACATGGAATGCATGACAAGTTTTTTAATAGAGTCATGTTTCCGATTTTTAATGAAAGAGGTCGAGTGGTAGCCTTTGGTGGCAGAGTAATGGGAGATGGAGAACCCAAGTATCTAAACTCCAACGAAACAGACATTTTTGAAAAATCGAGAAATCTGTATGGACTTTATTACGCTAGATCCTCTAAGAGAGGAAGTATAATACTGTGCGAGGGATATATGGATGTTATCGCACTGCATCAGGCTGGATTTGATAATGCAGTAGCTGCCCTTGGAACAGCATTTAATGAGAGACATGCTAATCTGATTAAAAAATATGCTTCCAAGATATATCTAAGCTTTGATTCAGATGGTGCAGGACAAAAAGCGGCACTACGCGCAATACCAGTGCTAAAAAATGTTGGAATTGCGACCAAGATAATAAAGATGAGCCCCTACAAGGATCCTGATGAATTTATCAAGAATCTTGGAGCAGAAGAATATCAAAAGAGAATAGATGAGGCGGAGGATTCATTTCTTTTTGAAATCGAGGTTATGCGAAATGATTATGATATGAGAGATCCTCAGTCGAAGAGCGAATTTCAAAAAGAAGTCGCGAAAAAATTAATGGAATTCCCAATAGAATTAGAGAGGGAAAACTATCTAAGCTCGGTAGCTGAAAAGTTTTTTATAAATTCGGATCAGCTAAGGGAGCTTGTTAAACAGCTTGCAGCGCAGGGGTATGTCAAAGCTACACCAGTAGTCAGACCCACATCGGCTAAAAAGACCGACACAGAGAGCGGAGCTCTCAAATCACAGGGGTTATTACTGACCTGGTTAATTGACAATCCATCGCTTTACGATACAGTCAGAGCCCGTATTTCGCCTGATGACTTCACAGATGAAACCTACAGACTAATAGCAACGGAGCTATTTGCCCAGATAGAAGAGGGAAGGCTCAACCCAGCAGGGATAATCAGTCTGTTTGGAGAGGATGATGAAGGACAGAAAAAAGCAGCGGCGGCATTTCATAAGTCACTGCCTTTTGAACAGGACGAGAATGGGAAATCGAAGGCTCTGGATGATGTAATACGTAATATCAAAAAAGAGTCATCGGTTGCCAGATTGACCTCTAATGCAAGTGAAGAGGGGGCTGGCTTAAATGCACTGCAGGATTTCCTATCCGAGCAGGCCAAAATGAAGAAGGGAGACCACAAATAATGGCGCCTAGAAAGAAAAAAGAAGAAGAAGTAGAAGAGGTTGTATTAGAGACAGTTGAGGAGACTGTAGAAGAGACTCCTAAGAAAAAAGCTCCTAAGAAAAAAACAAAAAAGGCTGAGGAAGAGACTGTAGAAGAGTCTGCAACTGAAGAGATCGAAGAAGAAAAACCTAAAAAGGCTACTAAATCAAAAAAGAAAAAAGAAGAGGTAGTAGAAGAAAAGGTCAAGATTGATGCCGATGCCGACAGTAAGCCTAATCTCTCCGATGAGGAGACATATATCAACGTCATCAAAGAATTAGAAGAGCTTGGTAAAAAGAAGAAAAACACACTAGAGACAGGTGAGATTGTAGAGTATATCTCAGGATATGAGTATACAAAAAATCAATATGAGAAGCTTATAGATGCTCTTGAAAAGCTCAAAATAGACGTTTTATGTATTTCTGATGACGAAGAAGAAATAGAATTAGACCTAGATGAAATCGACGAAGATACAGAGGATTTAGGCTTTGGTCAGATAGATCTCAATGCTTCTGAAGGTGTTAGTACAGAAGACCCTGTCAGAATGTATCTAAAAGAAATCGGAAAGGTTCCTCTTCTTACTGCTGATGAAGAGATAGATCTTGCAAAGCGTATAGAAGAAGGGGATAAGGATGCCAAGAAAAAGCTTACTGAGGCTAACCTTAGACTTGTTGTAAGCATTGCTAAAAAATATGTTGGTCGTGGAATGCTGTTCCTTGATCTCATTCAAGAGGGTAACTTGGGTCTAATTAAGGCTGTTGAGAAATTTGATTATCGCAAGGGATATAAGTTCTCTACATATGCTACCTGGTGGATTAGACAGCCTATTACAAGAGCTATTGCTGATCAGGCGAGAACTATCCGTATACCTGTACATATGGTTGAAACTATCAACAAGCTAATTCGTGTCTCACGCCAGCTTCTTCAGGAATTAGATAGAGAGCCTACTCCTGAAGAGATAGCAGAGAGAATGGATCTTCCTGTGGATAAGGTTCGAGAAATACTAAAGATTTCTCAGGAGCCAGTTTCGCTTGAGACCCCCATAGGAGAGGAGGAGGACTCTCACCTTGGAGATTTCCTTCCTGATGACAATGTTCCTGCACCTGCAGAGGCAGCAGCATTTGCACTTCTAAAAAAGCAGTTGTCAGAGGTTCTTGAGACACTTGCTGACAGAGAAAGAAGCGTACTTGAGCTTCGTTTTGGACTTACAGATGGTAGAGCGAGAACTCTTGAAGAGGTAGGAAAGCAGTTTAACGTTACAAGAGAGCGTATTCGTCAGATTGAGGCAAAGGCTCTTAGAAAGCTTAGACATCCTAGTAGGTCTAGAAAACTCAAGGATTATCTTGACTAAAATGATTAAATTATCAAATAGACTTATGACAATAGCCAATATGGTTTCGCCTGATGTCAAATTAGCAGACATTGGGTGTGACCATGGCTTTTTGTCTATATATTTAGCAGAAAATAAAAAAATAAAGAATGCACTAGCCTGTGATATTAATGAAGGACCTCTTCAAGGGGCAAGGCTTCACATCGATGATTCAGGTTTATCTGATAAAATAGAAACTAGACTATCCAATGGGTTTGCTAAAATTGCACCAGGAGAGGTTAATTGCGCAGTAATATCAGGAATGGGTGGTGAGCTCATTGCCAATATAATGACAGAGGGTAAAGTCGTTGTAGATGAGCTGGATGAGATAATTATTTCACCACAGTCGGAAATTAGCAAAGCCAGAATCGCACTGGAAAAATTGGGATTGTATATACATCAGGAAAAATGCGTGTTTGATGAAGGTAAATACTATCAGATAATTAGGGCGACGCATGAACCATCAAGTGCGTTAGAGATGGCAGTTATAGCAGGAATTCCTGAGGACTTATGTATGGAGTATGGTCCAGAATTATTGCTTGGAAGAGATGAAGTAATGTTAGAGTTCTTGTCAAAAAAAATAGACAAGCTTACACAAATTAAGGATAGCTTGCTTTCTGATGAGAAAACGAAGAATTCTTTTAGAGTAAAAGAGATTATTACTGAGATCAATTTGCTTTCAGTAATAGTAGGATAAATGGGAGAATAGATTGAGATTAAAAGATTTAATGAAGGTGTTTGAGAAAATAGCACCGAAATCCTACGCCTGTGATTGGGATAATGTGGGATTACTAGTTGGAGATAAGGATAAGGGGATTAAAAAGATTTACGTTGCTCTTGATTGTGATGACTATACAGTTGAGGAGGCAATTAAGTGTGAGGCTAATCTCATACTTACACATCATCCACTTATTTTTTCACCACTTAAAAGAGTGACAGCAGATGATTTTATATCCAGAAGAATTATGAGGCTTATTCGTCATAAGATGGGACTTTTTTCTATGCACACCAATTTTGATGTGGCTCATATGTCGACACTTGCAGGTGAGATGATGAAACTCAATGATGTAGTTGCACTTGAGCCTATGGTAGAGGCAGATGGCAAAGCTCTCGGATTAGGGGTAGTTGGAGATGTTTTTGCCACAGAATTAGATGAATTATCAGCTAAGGTTAAGGATGCGTTTGGATTAGATAATGTCAAAGTATTTGGGGATAGACATCATCTGATTTCAAGAATTGCAATTGTACCAGGCTCTGGAAAATCTGAAATTGATGCAGCTAGATTAGCTGGTGCAGATGTGCTCATTACAGGTGATATTGACCATCATTCTGGTATAGATGCCGTTGCAATGGGATTGGCAATCATCGATGCTGGACATTATGGAATTGAGCATATTTTTGTTGATTACGTAGCTAGTGAGCTGGGAAAAATGCTTGAGGGCGAGGATGTAGAAATCATCGCCCAGGGCAAACATGAACCGTATAGAGTAATATAGTTTTGTGTGGGTTTGACATGCACGTATTGTAGGCTCACTGAAAAGCAACAAGGGGGTATTTACATGATAAGAATTAAAGCAGGACAAAAATTTGGCGAGATAGCAAAAGAACACGAGAGCGAATTTGATTCACGAATAGCACTTGCGTTATTCAATAACAAGCTTAGAGAGCTTTCTGCAGCTGCAGATGAAGATGGAGTAGTTGAATTTATTACTATAAACGACAAGCACGGCATCAAAACCTACCGTAGAACACTAATATTTATAATGCAGGTAGCATTATTCAACATAATGGATGGGGTTGGTACCAGAGCAAGAGTTCTACAGACTAATGGTAACGGTAAATATGTTGAATTGATGGGTGAAAAAACTGAGGTTACAGATGAGATTTTATCAAAGCTTCAGGCAGAGATGACAAGAATCATAGATGCAAAGATGCCCATTACAAAAACAACTTATAAAAAAGAAGAAGCCATGAAGCTTTTTGACGAGTACGGCATGACGGCAAAGAAAAAACTTTTTGAGTACCGTCGTAGTTCAACAGTTAATCTCTATGAATTAGACGGCTATCAGAATTATTTTTATGGCTATATGCTTGATACGACTGCAGACCTTAAGTTTGGTCTGGAAAAGTATCAGGACGGCTTCATGCTACAGTATGTAGACAAGACTACAGGAGAGGTTAGTCCACTTAGAAAGTCAGATAAGCTTTTTGCTACACAGCGAGGCTCAACTCGCTGGGCAGAGAGCCTTGGAATAAAAAATGTTGGAGAATTAAATGAAGCTGTTGTAAAGGGAGAGATTGCTGACATTATTCTTCTTCAGGAAGCAGAGATGGAAGAGCGAATCGGTAATCTTGCCAGGGAGATAGTTGAAGCAGGCGGCAAGAAGTTTATTATGATTGCTGGACCCTCTTCATCAGGCAAAACATCATTTTCTAATAGATTGTCGTTGCAGCTGAGAGCGAAAGGATTAAAGCCTCATCCCATTCCTTTGGATAACTATTATTTAGATAGGGAGTTTACCCCCAGGGATGAGAACGGCAATTATGACTTTGAGTGCTTGGAGGCTCTTGATGTAGAGCTATTCAATCAGGACATGGGTAGACTCTTAAATGGAGAGAAGGTAGAGCTTCCTGTATTTAATTTTAAGTCTGGAAAACGAGAATATAGAGGAAACTATATGCAGCTTGGAGAGGACGATGTATTGGTAATAGAGGGAATACATGGACTCAATGACAAGCTAAGCTACAGCCTGCCTAAGGAGTGTAAGTACAAGATTTATATTTCTGCGCTTACTCAGATTTCATTAGATAATCACAATGCTCTTGCAACAACAGATGGCAGACTCTTAAGAAGAATTGTCAGAGATGCGAGAACAAGAGGCACATCAGCAAGAGAGACTATTGCTATGTGGGATAGCGTTCGCCGCGGTGAGGAAAAATATATATTCCCATTCCAGGAGGAAGCAGATCATATATTTAACTCAGCCCTCATTTACGAGCTTGCTGTACTCAAGGTATTTGCAGAACCTCAGTTATTTAACATTCCAAAGGATTGCCCTGAGTATCTAGAGGCACATAGACTTCTTAAGCTTTTAGATTATTTTATTGCAGTTCCAGGAGAAGATATACATCATAACTCGTTAGTAAGAGAGTTTATTGGTGGAAGTTTATTTAACGTATAGGCAAAAAGTGCTTGCTTAATCAATAAAGATAAGATATGATGTTATCAATCATGTTTATGATTTATCAAAATCTATAAGGAGGACCTTGAAATGAAGGGAAAGACTATTGCTGTTATGGCAACAGGTATTGCATCTATCGTTATTGGATGGTCATGGGGATCTATTTTTGGTCTTGCATGTGCTATCGTATCTATGGTACTTGCTAAGCAGGTTAATGAGTCAGGAGAGGCTCTTGATTCTACTATGGAGAAGTTTATGAAGGCTGGTAAGATCACTAGCATCATTGGACTTATCATCTGTGGAATTAACCTTGTTGTTGCAATCTCATGTGCAGCATGTATGGGTTGCGCAGCAGCTACAGGTGCTGGAATGGATGCTCTTCAGGGTATGCAGAGCTTAATGTAAGATAAGCATTACACTTTAAGTAAGGCATGTTTATCATGCCTTACTTTTTTTTGGAGATTTTTATGTATCCTTTTATAACGATTTTCGGAAGAGAATTATCTACGTATGGAATAGTGTCGGTGTTAGGCTTAGCACTGGCAACAACTGTATTTTATTGGTTGACCAGAAAATATAAATACATGCTGGAGAATGTTGTTTTTATTGCATTAATAGCTGCTGCAGGAATTCTGGTAGGCGGACATGTTTTATATGGAATAACAAATATTCCTGGGATGATAGCATTCTTACAGACTAATCCAAACTGGGGAGATTTTGAAACCTGGAAGATTTTCTTTGGTGGCTATTGGGGAGGTTTGGTTTTCTATGGTGGATTTATTGGAAGTACACTAGCTGTATACTGGTTTACAGGAAGCAAATATATGAGAAAGCAACTAGATAAAAGGTTGTGTGTAAATTTGTACGCTGTAGTTATACCTCTCTTTCATGCCTTTGGAAGAGTAGGCTGCTTTTTGGCTGGTTGCTGCTATGGAATAGAATGTGAATTTGGATTTGCGGTAAATGATAATAGGATCAACCCTCTTATAAACGGTCCTAGACGTTTCCCTACACCTTTATTAGAGGCAATAGGGTGCTTAGTTATTTTTTCAGTATTACTTATATTGTGGCTTAAGGACAAAATGAGAGATAAGATGCTGTATCTTTATTGTGTTATGTATCCAGTTCTCAGATTTTTTGACGAGTTTTTAAGAGGAGATGCAATTAGAGGTATATGGTTTGGATTATCAACTTCTCAGTGGATTAGTATAGCTCTATTCATTTTTGGTGTGGTAATGCTGATTATCAAAAGCAAAAAAGCAAAAGTGATTATAAAAGAAAATGAGTCCAAGCTTTAGGAGTGGGCTATGAATATAGGAGTAGTTTTATCAGGTGGGATGGCTAAGGGAGCTTTTCAGATTGGAGCACTTAGAGCTATCGACAAATTTATACCTGAGGGTGAAATAAAATATATGTCATGCGCATCCATAGGTGTACTTAATGGATATGCTTACGTGACAAAAAAGCTTGATATTGCTGAGAGTATTTGGAGAGATCTGTGTGATGATGACAACAGATTCTATGTCAACCAGATATTAAAGAGCTCTTTTTTGCAGCATGATATCAAGCTATTAATAGGGGAAGAGGATAAGATAGATATTCCCTTTTATGCGACGCTTTTTGATAGCAAGAGACTTCGAATTGTATACAAGAATCTAGCTAAGGTTAAAAAGTTACATGTCCCTGATTACTTGAAGGCTAGCGTTGCAATGCCGTTTTACAATAAGCCTGTTCAGATAGGAAGAACTCCTTATTATGACGGGGCAATGCTTGATAACATACCGGTTTTCCCTTTACAGGAGCACGAACTGGACTATGTAATCTGCATGTATTTTGATGATACCAGACATAAGTTTGAAAATATAACCTTTGATAATAAGGTAATCAAGATCACATTCCCTTGTGCTAATTTTGTAAAGCAGGCTTTTTTATTCAGCAAAGAACAAATTGATGATATGATTGAGGAGGGCTATACGAGAACCTATACGATTCTTAGCTCTATTCTCTATGATGGGTATGATAATCTTCCTAGTATATACAAGGCTCTTGCAAGTCTAAGCGCCAATGATATCGTGTCATATCGAATAACTGGAGATGTGGTCACCAGTAATATTAATAGAATTGCACAGAAGTTTGCAAAGCGAAAGATTAAATAATTGAAGCTGCCATTAGGCGGCTTCTTTTTTTGTAAAGCACAACAAAAAAATCATTTGCACTGTATAACCCAATATGCTAGACTTTTTTATATCTGAAAAAAATCCAATTTGGAGGTTGATAAAATGGAAGAGAAAATTTTAGAAATATGTGAAGATGTTGATAGCAGCATTGATTACAGCAGAGATGATTTGATTGATGGTGGACACATTACATCAGTTACACTTATTGCAATTATCGGTGAGATTTCAGACGCATTTGATATTGATATCCCCTATGAGGATATTATCCCTGAAAACTTTAATTCAATCGCAGCTATGGCTGATTTAGTGGAGAGCTATGTATAATTCAATTATTGAAGCAGTTTGTGAACATGCTAAAAATAAACCTGATACAATAGCGGTATTTGATGCCAATGTATCCTACACCTATGCTGAGCTTTTTGAGGCTTCTAAAAAAGCAGCCTGCAATATCAAGAATATTTGCGGAGTAAAAAAGGGTGATTACGTTGTAGTTGAATGTACCCAGGCTGCCAGACATATGGTATTATGTATGGCTTGTCAGATGCTCGAGGTAGTGTTTGTACCTTTTGAAAAAGGTGCGACTGTAGATAGAGTAGAGAGCATGTATAAGGAGACCGAGTCTAAGGTACTCATAACAGAAAACGATTACTCGGCAGTGGACAGTAGCTACGCGATAGCAGACCTTATGGCAGAGCCCGACGAAAAGCTATATTCAGAGTTTACTTATAATTTCCCTGAGACAGAGTCAGTTGCAGAGATACTTTTTTCAACTGGTACGACAGGTAAGCCCAAGGGTATTATGATTTCTCACAGAGCTGATGTTGCCTGTGCAGAAAATGTAATGGTAGGCTCTAAGTTTGAGGATGATGCAGTAGAGCTAGTTCCCCTATACATTAGTCATGCACATGGTATCAGAACCTGCTATGCTTGCTTTGTTAAGGGTTGTACCTTGGGTGTGATGGATGGCGTTACCAATGTTGGACTCTTCTTTAAAATGATAGAGGAGCACAATGTCACAGCACTTGATTTGAGTCCTACCTTAGGCAAGATGCTTGTCAAGATTGCTAAGCGTGGTCTTATCAAGATTTCTGAGCAGATTAAATACATTGAGCTTGGAACAGCAGTGCTTGATGATGAGCTTAAAAATGACCTTAAGGCACTGTTCCCTAATTCGAGACTATACAATTTCTATGGTTCTACTGAGGCTGGTAGATGCTGCGTGTATGACTTTAACAAAGAGGATTACACAGTATGTATAGGTTATCCTGCCTGCCATGCCCAGTTTATGATTGTAGATGAGAATCGTAATATTATTAAGGCAACTGCAGAGAATCCTGGACTTGTGGCAATCAGCGGAGATATGCTGATGAGTGGCTACTTTAAGTCGCCTGAGCTTTCAGCACAGACAGTTGTAGATGGTGTGCTATATACATCAGATCTTGGATATATTGATGATGATGGAAGAGTATATGTATTTGGTCGAGCAGACGATGTCATCAATTACAAAGGAATCAAGATTGCACCAGAAGAGATTGAGGTACCAGCCAGCGAATATCCAGGAATCAAGGATCTAGGCTGTATTGCTATGGAGGATAAGCTATGTGGATTTGTTCCCAAGCTTTTTATCTCAGTCGAATCAGAGGATTTTGACAAGGCAGCTTTTATTGCATTCCTTAAGGAAAGACTTGACGTTATGCGAGTTCCTGCAAGCGTTGAGATAATAGATGAGATTCCTAGAAGTAGTAATGGTAAGCTGCTTCGCAAGAAGCTCAGAGAAATGTAAAATGATTTATATTAATGCAAGGTCTATTTTGACCTTGCATTTCGTGGGTTTATGTAGAGGATTATTATGTCAGTAGTTTCGGCGTTGTTTTTAGGATTTTTAGTTTTAACAATTATTTTATATTATGCTATCCCCAAAAAGGCCAGGTGGATAGTACTACTAGTTGCAAGTACTTGTTTTTATGCTTATGCTGATGTGCGCTACGTAGCGTATATTCTTTTTAGTATAACTGTATCGTACGTAGCTGCTCGAATTATTCAAAAAAAATTGGATGAGGGAAGTGCATTAGCAGAGGGGCTAGATAAAAAAGAAGCAAGACCAATAAAGGAAGCGGCAAAGAAAAAAGCAAAGGTAGCCTTAGTTATTGGTTTAGTTGCAGTAGCAGGTGTGCTTATTGTTGTGAAGTATACTAATTTTTTACTTAGCAATGTGAGTAAGGTGGTTACTAAGCTAGGTGGAGGCTCTATTGGAGCATTAGATATATTAGTTCCTCTTGGTATATCCTTTTACACGTTTACGATTATCGCCTACATGGTGGATGTATATCACGCCAAGACTAAGGCAGAGACTAATTATTTAAAATACGCCCTTTATGTATCATTTTTCCCTACAGTAACACAGGGACCTATTCATAGATATGAGGAGCTTAAGGGACAGCTATTCCAAGGAAATAGCTTTGATTATGAGACAGTCAAAAGAGGCGCTAAGCTAATCCTTTGGGGCTTTTTTATGAAATTAGTTTTAGCGGACACTCTTGCTGTTGTAGTTGATCAGGTATTCGGACATACAGCCAAATATCCCGGATGGGTTTTACCTATAATAGTAGCTTTATATTCTATTCAAATATATGCAGACTTTGCTGGCTGTATCAATATCTGTACAGGAGCGGCAGAGACACTTGGCATAAAGCTTACATCTAATTTTGAAAGACCCTTCTTTTCGAGGACTGTTTCTGAGTTTTGGCGCAGATGGCATATTTCTCTTGGAACATGGTTTAAGGACTATATTTTTATGCCGGTTTCTCTTTCTAAGGGAATGGTTAATCTTACAAAAAAAGCACGCAAGAAAAATGCAACCTTAGGTAGAGTTATATCTATAGTAGTGCCTATTTTCGCGGTTTGGCTGCTTACTGGCTTGTGGCATGGTGCAGCTTGGAAATTCGTTGTATGGGGGCTTTATTATGGCGTAATTATTATGATAAGCTCTCTTACAGTTAATAATGTCACGGAATTTAACGCCAAGCACAACATTAATTCCGAAGCAATGTGGTATCAGACTCTGCAGCGCATTAGGACCTTTATTCTTGTTACGATTGGAAACCTTTTATTTAGATCTGCAAATCTTGGACAGGCATTTTCTATTGTAAAGAGAACTTTTCTTTCATTTTTGGGCGAGCCCACCACTAGTATCGGAATAGAATATCCTGAACATACAATGCTTGGTATTTGTTTACTTGTTTTACTGGCGGTTAGTATATATCAGGAAAAGGTTGGAAGTGTAAGAGATGGGATAAAAAAGCTTCCTATGCCAGTTAGATTTCTGATTTGGTTTGTTTTAGTTATGGTAGTAATTGTATTTGGACGCTATGGCGACACGCAGGTCAAGAGCTTCCTCTACGAGGCATTTTAGGGGAGGGACATAATGAAAGCTAAAAAGATTATTTTTGAAATAATAAAGGCTGTTGTTTTTATAGCAATGGTAGCTACCTTGACATTAGTTATCACTACATTATTAAAGCCAGAGGACAATGAATCAAAGCTACGCGCATCTGGCTTTAGAAATATGCCAAATGATAGCTTAGATGTAGTATTTGTTGGTTCAAGTACTATGTATAGATTCATTTCTCCTGCTACACTTTGGGAGAATGAGAAGCTTACATCATATGTTTATGCTTCACCCGCAATGCCTTTTGAGTGTGTAGAGCCAGTGATAAAAGAGGTTGAAAAAACTCAAAAGCCAGATTTGATTGTGGTGGATGCGAGAAGAATTGCGAGACTTGCAATTATGGAGGCAGAAGGTAGGGTGGATGATATTTATAGCGAGGAGAATATAAACTGGTTCTCTTTGGTTGTAAATAATTTTCCTACTGGAATAAACAAGCTAGAGACGATCTTAAAATCTAAATATATACCTGCAGAAGACAAGCTTTTATATATTACAGAGATTGGAAAGTACCATAGTAGATGGGCGCAGGTTGTTGAGCTTGCAAGAGAAAATAAGCTAGACTTGGACTATGATTTTTATCAGGTGAAATATCCTCAAAAGGGATATATGATGACTGCAAGGCTTTTTAATACCGATAAGGCTTGTGCTGATTATTCTCAGTATGTGGCTAATACGCCTTCTTTTCCTGATGACACAAGACATCTTTTAGACTCACTGATGGACTATGCCAAGGATAACAATATAGAGCTTCTTTTTGTAGATACACCTTTTATTGGAGTTAGTGAAAAGGTTTTAGATATGTCAAAGTCTCTTCAGCAAATAGTGGAAGAGAATGGTTATAAATACTACGAAATGAATTATGAAATTGCATCACTAGGACTAGATGCCAACAAGCATTTTTACGATGACAATCATACTAACGCCTGGGGTGCAGAGCTTGTAACAAAGGCAATTGGTGAGTATATTGCTGTCAATTATGGAATCAAGAATGAGCATTCCAAGGAGGTTGTTGATGATTTCAACGCTGCCCTTGAGGATTACAAGGAAATGTATGCGGATGCAACAGTACTCTTGACCAAGTTTGAAGAAGCGTATACTATAGAGGATGAAGAAGTAAGGAATGCAAGACTTAAAGAATTGAAGACCTTGGGACTTGACTTTGAGCGTGATAGGAATCCTTACTCATATAATTCAAACTAATAGGAGGAGAATGCGGTGAAGACTATTTATTTCATTGACAGTGAAAACGTAAATGATGCATGGATTTCACTTGCAACTAGTGCTTCTTTGGAGGATGAGCTTATAGTATTTTATACTGCCAAGAGCCCTCATATGAGCTATGAGAAAGTCATTGAGCTGACTACATCTGGCAATCATCCAATTAATTGGGTGAAGTGTCTAGAAGGCAACAATGCGCTTGATTTTCAGCTTGTTACAGAGCTTGGATATAGAATTGCTTTGAGTCCAGATGACAAATTTGCATTGGTTACAAATGACAACGGCTTTGAAGCAGCAGTACGTTACTGGAAGCAAAAAGGCGTAGACATCGTGCGCATGAAGAGCTCTGACTGCAAGCAGATTGGTATTGAGTCTGAGGCTGAGACTATGACAAAAGAAGCTCCAAAGGCAGATACCAGGACAAAGAAATCAGAAAGAAAAAGGGTTAAGGAAGAACCAGTTGAGGAAGCTATTATTTGTGATGAGAATGAGATGAAGGTTCTTTCTGTTGCTGATTTTTACGATGAGATTGAAAAGCTCAGTAAATTTATTCCTGTTACTAAGCTGACTCTTTATCATGATTGCTTTGTCTGCTTATACAATCAGGATCAGGGAGATTCTATGTATTATGCCATGAAGGCTGAAAAGTCTGAGGTGGAAAAGCTTAGAAAAAATTATCTTAAGAGAGCAGATTCTAGAAACAAGGCGTATATAGAATATATTTTTTCTAAAGCAGGAATCTCGAAGCAAATAGCTGGGAAAATTGCAGCGTTTTACAACAAACTCGAGAATCCATCAAAGAATCTCGCGAAAATGAATACAGAACTAATTCAACTTTTTGGAATGGAAGACGGAAGTACTTATTACAAGATTTTGAAAAAACATGTTAAGGTGATTAATAAAATATGAAAATAATTATCGCAGGAGCAGGCAGTGTCGGTACGCTACTTTGTGAACAGTTATCAAAAGAAAATAATGATGTAACTTTAGTTGATGTGGATGAGCGAATGCTTCATGATGTGGAGAATCGCTATGATATTCTCAGCACACCTGGAAATTGTGCTTCAATGGATGTCCTTTTAAAAGCTGGTATAACAGGTGCGGATTTGTTCATTGCCGCCACATCGGAGGATGAAAAAAATCTGTTGGCTTGTCTAACCGCTTATTCAGTTAATCCCAAGATTCACACTATAGCTAGAGTTATGAATCCTGATTACAATAATCAGATTGGTCAGATGAGAGATGTGCTGGGATTATCGCTTATGATTAATCCTGCAAAGCAGGCGGCGGCAGAGATTGTAAGAGTGCTGCGTTATCCAGGCTTTCTGAAACGTGAGACCTTTGCAAAGGGACGCGTTGAGATTGTTGAATTCAAGATAAAGGATGATTCAGATCTTGTAGGAATGGCACTTGCGGATTTTAATACCAAGATTACAGCTAAGGTTCTTATATGCGCTATTAGACGTGATGGTAAGACTATTATTCCGGGCGGTTCAACTAGAATTCTAGAAGGTGACAAGCTCTATGTTACAGGTATGTCGAATGAGCTTTCAAAGGCACTTAGAGAGACTGGTATTGTTCCCAAGAAGACTAAGAGAGTTTTGATCTGTGGTGGTGGCAGAGTGGCATTTTATGTTGCGCAGGAGCTATTGCAGCACCATATAGAGGTTCAGCTTATTGAACCAGACCTGGATAGATGTAGAAGCCTAGTTACTCAGCTTCCTGGTCTTAATGTAATAAACGGCGACCCTGCAGATGAGAATATTTTAGACAATGAGGGACTTGCAACTGTAGATGCATTAGTTACTCTTTCAAGAAGAGATGAGCTCAATATTATAACCTCGCTTTATGGTAGAAGTGTAGGTGTTGCACAGGTCATTACCAAGCTTGAAAATACTGCGGGCAGCAGTATGATAGAGAAAATGGATATTGGCTCAGTTATATCACCCAAGCAGATATGTGCAAGTGATATCATTAGATACGTAAGAGCTATGAAAAATCAGGTTGGAGCAGCACTGAGTGTTCATAGTATTGCAGGTGGTCATGCTGAGGCTATGGAGTTTAGAGTTGTAAAGGGAATGCCACATGTGGGTGAACAGCTTATGGACTTTAAGCTTAAGCCAGGAGTTTTGATATGCTGTATAACACATGCTATGAAGCATGAGCTTCCTAATGGACGAAGTCGTTTCGAACACGGAGATACTGTTATTATTGTAAAAACTGGGGATCTTGTAATAGAACGATTTGAAGATATATTTAATGATTAGAGGAATTGATGAATGAACGTTAAGCTTCTATTAAAATTTATGTCTAGAATCGTAGTTGTTGAGGCAGCATTTATGGTGCCATCTCTGATAGTTGCCATATGTCAGGGGGAGAAGGCTGCAGCCTTTGGTTTTGGGTGTTCGATTTTAGCAATACTTGTTTTTTCAACTATTATATATTTGATATTTAAAAAGGTTCACGGTTCATTTGGCGCAAGAGACGGTCTTGTATGTGTTGGCTTTAGCTGGATTTTTCTTAGCTTGTTTGGGTGCTTGCCATTTGTTATATCTGGAGCGATACCGCAGTTTATAGATGCGCTTTTTGAGACCGTTTCTGGCTTTACAACAACTGGTTCTACTATATTAGTTGAGATAGAAGCCTTGCCTATGAGTATACTTTTATGGAGAAGTATGACGCATTGGTTAGGTGGAATGGGTGTTCTTGTATTTATGCTAGCTATATCTAGCAGTCGTGATCAGGACAAGGGTGTTACCATGCACCTACTTAGAGCGGAGAGCCCTGGACCTTCTGTAGGTAAGCTTGTACCTAAGATGAAGACCTCAGCAATGATTCTGTATCTAATATATATTTCGCTTACTGTATTAGATACAATTTTCCTTTTATTTGGAGGAATGAGCTTTTTTGAGGCTATAACGACAGCTCTAGGTACAGCGGGAACAGGTGGCTTTGCAGTAAAAAATGATTCGCTAGCATCCTATAGCTCTTATATACAGATTGTTACCACAGTATTTATGATATTATTTGGTATCAATTTCAACTGTTATTTTGCTCTATGTCTTGGAAAGGTAAAGGATTTTTTCAAAGACGAAGAGATGAGAGTATATCTTATAGTTGTAGCCGTTTCTACTGCAATAATTGCTTGGAATATTAGAGGGTTTTATGATACAATAGGAGAATGCATCAAGCATTCCGCATTCCAGGTTGCTGCTACAATTTCCACTACTGGATTTATGACGGCTGATTTTGATTTGTGGCCGGCACTTTCTAAGGGAATAATTTTCTTGCTTATGTTTTGTGGTGGTTGTGCAGGTAGCACAGGTGGTGGTTACAAGGTTGCGAGAGTTATGCTCCTTAGCAAAAATATCAAGAGGTCACTTCGACAGATGGTTCATCCAGGCAAGGTTGAGGTGGTAAGGCTAGGAGGCAATGTAGTAGAAGAGGACACATTACACGGAGTGTTGGTCTACACAGGTGTGTATTTCTTGATTATGTTAGCAGGATTTGGCATACTCTGTATCAACGGATTTTCACTAATAACCAATATCTCAGCGGTTGTAACATGCTTCAACAATGTAGGACCAGGCTTTGAGATAATTGGTCCAACGTGTAATTTTTCGATTTTTAGTCCTTTTTCAAAGGTAGTACTTACAATTTTAATGTTGGCGGGCAGACTAGAGATTTTCCCGATTATGATGATATTTGCTCGTTCAACTTGGAAAAAAGCTTAAGAGGGGGTTATTTATGTACGCAGATACCAATGTCATCGAGATAAAGCACAAGGTGCTTTACGAGGTTGCTAGACACGCATTAGAGGGGGATTTAGAGGAGACAAGAGATCAGATTCCTTTTGATCTTATTCCTGGACCGCTTCCTCAATTTAGATGCTGTATATACAAGGAGAGAGAGATTATTCGTCAGCGTATTAGACTTGCTGAGGGAAAAGCTCCTGGCGCAGTAGATGATGGCAATGTAATACAGGTTATTTCATCAGCCTGTGAGGATTGCCCTATTTCCAGCTACACAGTTACTGATAACTGTCAGAACTGTATAGGTAAGGCATGTATTAATGCCTGCAAATTTGGAGCAATTTCAGTTGGAGAACATCGTTCACGTATAGATCCTAACAAATGTAAGGAGTGTGGAATGTGCGCTAAGGCATGTCCTTATCAGGCAATTGCGCATCTTAAGCGCCCCTGTAAGTATGCTTGTCCTGTTGGTGCGATTCACTACAATGAGAATGGCATTTCTGTAATTGATGATGAGAAGTGTATCCGTTGTGGACAGTGTATCCACAAGTGTCCATTTGGAGCTATCGGATCTAAGACATATATTGTAGATGTAATAGAGGCTGTTAAGGCTAAAAAGCAGGTATACGTTATTTTAGCACCTGCATCAGAGGGACAGTTTGGTGATGGTATTACAATGCAGTCCTTTAGAGTAGCTCTTAAGGCTGCTGGATTTGCTGATTTAATTGAGGCTGGTCTTGGTGGAGACTTCACTACTCAGGCAGAGGCAGAGGAGTGGTATGAGGCTTATAAGAAGGGCGAGAAGAAGACCACAAGCTGCTGTCCTGGATTTGTAAATATGATTAACAAGCATTACCCTGAGCTTAAGGATAATGTTTCAACAGCTATTTCACCTATGTGTGCAGTTTCAAGACTTGTTAAGGCTATGCATCCTGGTGCAGTTACAGTATTTATTGGACCTTGCGTTGCCAAGAAGTCTGAGGTTGTTGATCAAAAGCTAGAGGGCAATGCAGATTATGTGCTTACATATTCAGAGATGAGAGCAATCTTTAAGGCTCTTAATATTGTTCTTGAGCCTGAACCTAACTGCTATCAGGCATCTAGTGTTCATGGTAAGAGATTCGGTGATGCTGGTGGAGTTACAGCAGCTGTTCTTCAGTATATGAAGGAGACTGGCAAGGATGATTTTGATGCCAAGGTATGTCGTGTATCAGGTGGAGCTGATTGTAAGAAGGCACTTCTAATGATGAAGGCTGGAAAGCTTCCTGAGGACTTTATCGAGGGTATGGCTTGCGAGGGAGGCTGTGTCGGTGGACCTAGCCGCTTCAAGGAGATTATTGAGTCTAAGCCCAAGCGTGAGGCACTACTTTCTCAGGCAGATGACAGAACTATAACCGAGAACGTAGCTAGATATCCGATGGATGAATTTAGCATGCACCGTCATTAGAGGCATATTAAATTATTCTCAGCCAAATAGATTAATACAAGGAGTAAATAGTAAAATGAAAAAGAGATTTTTAGGAATAATTTTAGCAGGAGTGCTTGCAGCAACAGCACTTGTAGGCTGCGCGGATAGCAAGCCCGCAGATGACGTAGTTGCAACAGACGTGGACGGTGAGGGCAATACCAATAGCGTTGCGATTGACCCTGCCGGAGCAGTAGATACACTTGCAGCCGTGCTTGATATGAATGGTGCACCAATAGATGCAGCAGATTTCTTTGATGGATTACCTGAGGATTGTGAGGGAACATATTTTATGGGTAGCCGTAGTACTGCTGATTCGATGGGTGTGTTTAAATGTGGTAGTGCAGATAGCGTGTCTGCTGTGGCGTCAATAATAGATGCATACTTAGTTGATCAAAAGGCTGAGTTTGAGAGATACCTTCAGGATGAGGTATACAAGCTTGATGATGTATATGTCTATCAGGATGCAAGCTACTACATATTTGTAGTTAACGGTGACAAGGCTGCTGCAGCAGATGCAGTAGATAGCTTATTCTAAGTATTTATGGCAAGTAGGTAAATAAATTGGTATTTTCAAGCTTTGTATTTTTGCTGGCATTCTTACCAGTTATATTAATTTTATACTATGTGATTCCCCGCAGATTTCGTAACATTGTGCTTCTTGCGGGGAGCTTGCTTTTTTATGCCTGGGGTGAGCCTATTTATGTGCTCATCATGGTTTTCTCAACCTTTTTTGACTATTCGAATGGACGCTTAATTGAGTTTTTCAAGAATAAAAAGAGTTTAGGCTTAGCCAAGCTTATTCTAGTTATTGATATTATTGGTAACTTAGGAATACTTGGCTTTTTCAAGTATTCAGATTTTTTCCTTGGCACTATAAAGGCTATATCCGGAGCCAATATCGAGCTTCTTGGTATTGCCTTACCGATAGGAATCTCGTTTTACACCTTTCAGACTATGAGCTATACGATTGATGTATATAGAGGACAGGTGCCGGCTCAGAAAAATTTGCTACATTTTGCAACATATGTATGCCTTTTTCCACAGCTTATTGCTGGTCCTATTGTAAAGTATAGGACAATTGCAGAGGAACTAGAGAATAGGCAGGAGACAATCAAGGATTTTTCGGCTGGAGCATATAGATTTACGATAGGATTAGCGAAAAAGGTTATTTTAGCTAATCAGGCAGGAGCTCTTTTTGAGAGTATCAAATCTCTTAGTTCGATATCAGCATGCTCAGCGTGGCTTGGAGCAATCGCATACACCATGCAGATATATTTTGATTTTAGCGGATATTCTGATATGGCAATAGGATTAGGTCGTATGTTTGGCTTTCATTTTGAGGAGAATTTTAAGCATCCATACGAGTCTAGCTCTATTACAGAATTTTGGAGAAGATGGCACATTTCACTTGGAAGCTGGTTTAGGGAGTATGTCTATATTCCCCTTGGGGGAAATAGATTTGGTATGTCCAGACAGGTGGTAAATATTGCAGTAGTTTGGCTACTTACGGGTCTATGGCATGGCGCATCATGGAATTTCGTATTATGGGGAGTGTACTACGGTATATTACTTATGATAGAAAAGCTTGTGCTCCTTGATCTGATGGAAAGCTGGCCTAAAGTGCTTAGACATCTTTATACAATGATAATTGTCATAGTAGGTTGGGTTATTTTTGCCTTTACTGATTTTGGTGAGCTTGGCGTGTATTTGAGTCATATGTTTGCCAACTTTACTAATATGGGAGATAGTAGCTTTCTATTTTATGTCAAGGATTATCTTATTCTACTTATTCTCATGATTCTTAGCTGCATCAACTGGAAGGGACATTTTAGGTGGCTTAGGCTAAAGGGATGGATGAGAATGATTATAATGATAGTTTTACTAATTGTGTCGATTGCATTTTTAGTTGGAGATACATACAATCCATTTCTGTATTTTAGATTTTAGGAGTAGTCATGAAAAAATTTGGTTTAACCATAATAGTCATATTTGCGGTAATCATAGGAGGACTGGCTATTATATCATTAATAGCACCTGATAGAAGTATTTCTGAAAATGAAAACAGGTCACTTCGTACTAGTGTCAACGTATCAGGGAAATTTATTATTGATGGTTCAACGCAAGAGGATATCGAGGATTATCTAAAGGATCAGGTCGCTTTTAGAGATTTTTGGATGATGCTTAGAACAGACGTGTTAAAGCTCTTTGGTATGTCTGAGATTAACGGGGTATATCGAGGCAGTGATGATTATTTCATCGAAAAAATCGCAGATGAGGATATTTCGAAAAAATCGGTAGACAAGAATGTAGAATGTGTTGAGGATTTTCTTGAATTTTACAGCGGAAGTAAGGATGTGAAATCTCTTTCTGTGATGATTATACCCACTAGCGGATATATGCTAGAGGATAAGCTTCCAGCTAATGCGTTGATGTTTGACCAAGAAAAATATTTGAATGATTTTAAGACAGCTTTTTCTGATTACAATTATGTAGACGTATCAAAAAGCGCAAGTGATGGAGTTGGTGTTGGAGAAAATTATTACAAGACAGATCATCATTGGACCTCTGTTGGCGCAATGAAAGCAGCGTCATTGTATCTTGAGTCGATTGGCTTAGAAAGAGTAGATGAGGCCGGAAAATTTAAGGCGGTGACAGAGGACTTCAGAGGTACGCTCTACTCCAAGATTATGGACAGAGGCTCTGCTTACGATAAGATTGAGAGATTTTATTTTGACGAGGATCCAGAATTATCCGTTAAAATCAATGGCGAGGAAGCAGATGGTATTTTCTTTGAGGACAAACTAGAGTTCAAGGATCAGTACAAATATTTCTTTGGTGACAATTATGGTCAGGTGGACATAGATATTAAGGATAACCACAATGGTCGCAAGCTTTTAATTATCAAGGATTCCTTTGCAAATGCATTTGCGCCTTTGCTTACCAAGAGCTTTGATAAGATAACAATGGTTGATATGAGATTTTTCGATGGTAAAATGGATGAGCTTGCTACTTGCGGTGGTTATACAGATGTTTTAGTTTTATACAATATCTCTAATTTTGTAACCGACAAGAATCTTATCTTTTTGAAGGGCTTAGAAGGGGATTTTGTGCCTGCAGGAAGTGGAGCTACTGTAGGTGATGATGGCATTATCGAGATAACAGGTGATATTGGTGGCGAGGGCGGTAATGACAATATGCCTTCAACAGATGATTACGATGCTAACGAGCCTGTTCCTAATGAAAATGGAGGCCTTTCAAGCGGAAGTGTAAGCTGGTCAAATAACACAATTATTATTGGAAATCGTGCTTATGAGCCTTACGGATACTATGAGCCTACCGCTGAAAAGTATGCAAATATCGTTAGTGGTCTGGCTGATAAGCTTGCAGGCACCGCTAATGTATATTCACTGCTTATTCCATTAAGTGATGAAATAATGGTTACACCTGAGCATAGAAAAGAGCTTAGTCAGGGTGATCAAAAGGGTGATATAGCCAAGGTCTTTGGCATGATGAGTAGCAACGTCAAGAAAATTGATATATATGATACGATGGTTAAGTATTCACCGGAGTATATTTACTTTAAGACAGACCATCATTGGACACAACGCGGTGCATACTACGCATATAGGCAGTATTGCAAGGCTAGAGGAGTTAGCTGCAGAGCTTTGGATGAATATGAGAGTGGAAGATTTGATGGATATTTAGGAAGCTTTTATGCGGCAACGCAGTCAAGTGTATTGCAAAATAACCCTGATTATATTGAAGTATTCTATCCCAAGTCAACTAATATGATTGATATAACTGAAGAGGGAGGAAATCATCTTAATTGGTACGTAATTAATGATGTGAGTAACTACAGAGCCTCTCAGAAATATTCGTGCTTCATTGGTGGAGATAATCCTTACTCGGTAATACATAATCCTGAAAAAACAGATGGAAGTTCATGTATTATTGTAAAAGAGAGCTTTGGTAATGCATTTACACCATTCCTTGTAGATGACTATGAATATGTATATGTTGTAGATTACCGTTATTATGAGGGTCAGACTCTATATGATATGGTTATTGAAAAGGGTGTAAAGGATGTGCTGTTCTGTAATAATTTAGCAGCACTATCAGATAGCTATAAGTTAGCTATTATGAAGATGATTACAGGAGCATAATAATATTCTATAACCATTTTAATAATAATTCAGTAACCTTTTCAAATTCCATAGGCTTGTAAGTGATGTCGTTGATGCCTGCCTCTCTTAGCGTCTTTTCTGTATCAGATGATGCATCACCGGTAAGAGCTATAATAGGTAGCTTGTCAAGGTAGCTTATTTCGCTGCTCATTTTTCTTATGCGCATAGTTGCCTCTAAGCCATCCATTTCAGGCATCATATAATCCATGAGAATTATATTTACTCTATGGGATTTGATGTATTCAATTGCTTCGGCACCTGATGAGCAGGTGGCTATTTGCATGCATAAGGGCTTTAGAATCTCTTCTGCGATAACAAGGTTTAATTCATTATCATCCACGATTAGGCACGATATATTAGGTAGTCTAACATCATGAATTGACTGGACGCCATCTGGTAATGCAATGCCTTCAGTATCATCCGCTGCAATGGATAAATTAGCTTTCTTTTGCCATATACTAAAGAAGAACTCACTACCTTCTCCATAGGTGCTTTTAACCTGTATCTCGCCGCCCATCAGTCCTACTAAGTCACCAGAGATGAGTAGTCCAAGACCAGTTCCTTCCTTGCTGTGATTCTTTTTTGTATCAACCTGAGAAAAAGCTTGCCCAAGCTTGGCTAAATCCTCTTCTTTAATTCCTTGACCGCTGTCTGAAATAGAATAGAAAAGCTTGTAGCCATTTTCGTTTTCCTGTTCTAAGCTGATGCTTAGCTTGATAAAACCAGAATCAGTAAATTTGACTGCGTTATTCATCAGATTAATGAGAATTTGCTTTATTCTAAGACCATCACCTAAGAGCATATCGGGTATATTATTATCAATATCAAAAACCAAATTGATAGGTTTATCTCCAATTCGATTTTCAATAATCATTCGAACATTACCAAGAAGCTCTGAGAGTGAATAATTATCCTCTATTATCTCCATCTTGCCAGCTTCAATTTTTGACTGGTCTAAAAGATCATTGACCATAGAAACTAATGATTCACCCGAGGTCTTTATATTCCCAAGATATCTAAGCTGTTTGTCGGATAAATTGTCTCCATCCCTAATAAGAACCTCTGACATTCCAACAACTGAATTCATAGGAGTTCTAATCTCATGACTAACAATGGATAGGAATTTGGATTTTGAAGCATTTGCGGCCTCAGCAATATCCTTTTGCTCCTGTAATTCAATCATGTGCTGATGCTTAGAGGTTACGTCATGTATTATATAGACAAGTCCGGTAATATCGTTGTTTTTATAGAGTGGAGTACAGCTAACCTCATAGATTTTATCATTGTGTTCTATTACCTTGGCTTCCTCGAGGTGCTCCTTGATAGTGGAGAGTGCATAGTTTGGTAGTAATCTGCATTGAGGAAGGATATCCATTACAAGGTCATTGTAGTAGATGACATTGCCGCGATAATCTGTGGCGAGTACACCGTCAGATATGGTATCCATTATGTAATCCTTGACGATAGCAAGGCTGTCCATGAGATTATATCTGAAAATCGCTATAAAGAACAGGATAGAGCAGATTGTATAGCCGAGGGCTTGCATGTCGTATCCGTTTGGAATCTTAAATATGTATAGTACATATGCAGCAGACATAGCCACTATGGAACCAAATATAAAAGGGTAGAAGCGTAGTCTATTTGAATAGCGGTCCTGGATTGCTCGTCGTATCAGAATGAAAAGTCCCACAAAAATATATAGTGATGCATAAATAAAATATATGTCATGTAAAGGGGCGTGCCCCATGACCTTGTGAGGAAATATTCCGTCAAAGACAAAGTATCGCTCTGATGTATAATATATATTATGGAATGGACTGGTTAATACAATAACGAGAACAATTGATTGAATCACTACAAGTGTATGCATAATCCAGCGAGGTATTTTTGTCTCGCAAAAATCACAGATGATAGCAAGAAAAGCGACAGGAATCCAAATCCTGCCGAGATAACCCATTCTGGCGAGGGCTGCGGCCTCCTCGTAGTTGGAGGCCAGCATCTCACCTAGATATGCTACATTTGAAATAAATACTGAAAAACAATAGATAAATAAATTTGAGTGTCCTTTGGACTTCCAATTTACAAATACGTACATACTCTCAAGTGCGAGTAGTATGATTGAGAATCCCTGGATGAATAATAAAAGCCTATAAGCCATAACTAAACCCTAATTGGTAGCTATTGTCTACCATATACGTCATTTTTCTTGATGTAGTCAACTAATTCGTCAACCTGAGTAAATGCGAGTGCCACAACAGTGTCAGCTGCACCGTAGTAAATTGCAATACGACCTGTAGCTGCATCAGAAAGAGTAGCGCAGGGGAATGCAACGTTTGGAACGTCTCCAATACATTCATAGATAGTCTCAGGATGAAGAATATAGGGCTTGCAACGATATTTAACCTTCCAAGGCTCGTCCTTGTCTAAAATTGCAGCACCCATATTGTAAATCATACCGTTACAGGTCTGACCTACACCGTGGAAAATCATGAGCCATCCTTCGTCAATCTCAATAGGGATAGGACCAGCTCCTACCTTGGTCCATGCCCAATCCATAGGCTCAAGAACATGGTGATGCTCGCCCCAGTGAATCATATCAGGGGACTGACTAAGGAACACGTCACCAAAGGGAGTATGTCCGTTGTCAGAAGGTCTAGAGAACATGACGAATTTGCCATTGATCTTCTTGGGGAACATAACACCATTTCTGTTAAAAGGAATAAATGCGTCGGGAAGACGGTAAAACTTCTCGAAATCATAGGAGTATGCAACACCGATTGTAGGACCCTTGCCCTTTTCAAAAGCGGCGCACCAGGTTACATAGTATCTGTCTTCAATAAAGCATACTCTGGGATCGTATCCATCAGCAGTACCAACACATTCGCCTGTCTTTTCATCATACATCTTGAGAATATCAGGCTCGATATCCCAGTTTATAGCGTCCTTGGATTTGCCGAGAAAGAGATGAGATTTCATGCATTTGTCATCACTTCTGAAAACTCCAACAAAAGCACCATCCTTGGCTACAACAGCAGAATTAAATACGCTGTTGGCAGAGGGAATGGCATGACGCTCGATAATGGGGTTAGCACTGTAACGCCAAACTATATCATTGCAATCACTGGGACGATCCTCCCAGGGCATATTAGGAAGGTTTTCACCTATAATCATTTCATTTTCTCCTTAAAAAATTATTTGTCTGTCTTCATAGAATCTGAAAGAGCATTTGTGAGCTTTTCAATATCCTTGATTGCATCAATCATCTTGGTAGTGTTCTCGTTCTGCTTGTTCTGATTATTTGATACATCAGTGAGTGCAGTCTTCATCTCGTCCATATCGTGCTCGAGGTCATTTAAGAGCTGTAATACCTCATCAGCAGCAGCCTTGGTGTCAGCAGCAAGTCCACGCATACTAGTTGCAACTACGGCAAAACCAGCTCCAGCGGCACCGCTTCTTGCAGCCTCGATTGAAGCATTAAGTGCGAGGATATTTGTCTTTCCTGAAATAGCATTAATATTAGAAACAAACTGATGAATCTGCTCTAAGGATTCAACAAGCTTTTGAGTGGAATTGGTAAGAATCTCAGAGTTAGACTGGATTGCAGAGCTAACGTTCTCGATTTCATTAACGCCCTCCTGCGCATTTGTGATGCTCTCAATAAGCTTGTCAGCAGTAGAAAGTGTGAGTGACTGTCCTTCAAGACTTATAGCAATACCCATTGTACCAACAACTGTTCCGTCATCGAAAATAGGAATCATGATTGCCTTGAACTCAAATCCGTAAACATTGGCGGGCATAACAGCTTCGATTTTTTTGCCAGTATTAAATACCTGCCACATGGGGTCCTCATGATTAAGCTCGTCTCCAACATGGATGTCAGCAACAATCTTGTCCCCAGGCCAGTAACCTAAAAAATTGTAGCCATCTGTGATGCTCATCATCATATCCATTCCAAGTGCGTCCTTGATGACAGGGACAACGTCTACATACTTTGCTAATACTTCGTTCATAATATTTATTTCCTTTCTGTGGTAGCCCACTAAAACATTTGGTAATATTTTACATTATTTATATAAGGAAGTAAATAAATTTTTATAGATTTTTCATATAAATAAAGTACAGATTGTAGGAATTGTTTTTAAAAAAATAATACAAAAAAATTTGTATAGGTGTATAATGACTATAAATGCGGTCCTAAGAGAGGATTATTATATTTTAGAAGGAGAGTAGAGATGAAGGTTTTAGTTGTAACCTGTGGTAGTTCGTCACTCAAGTATCAGGTAATTGACTCTGAGACAGAGGAGGTACTTTGCAAGGGTATCTGCGAGAGAATTGGAATAGACGGAAGACTTGTATATACTCCTGAGGGCGGAGAAAAAGAGATAAGTGACAAGGCAATGCCTACACACAAGGAGGCTGTTAATTTTGTCCTTGAGGCGATATCTAATCCACAGACTGGAGTTATTGGGGATCTTAAGGAGATTGAGGCAGTTGGACATAGAGTTGTACATGGTGGAGAGAAGTTTTCTGGTTCAGTTGTCATTACAGAAGAAGTTATTAAGACAGTAGAGGCATGCAATGATTTGGCACCTCTTCATAATCCTGCTAACATTATCGGCATAAGAGCATGTATGGAGCTAATGCCTAGTGTGCCTATGGTTGGTGTATTTGACACAGCTTTCCATCAGACAATGCCTGCAGAGGCTTATATGTATGGTATTCCTTATGAGTACTATGAAAAATACAACATCAGAAAATACGGCTTCCATGGTACCAGCCACAGCTTCGTATCTAAGAGAATAGCTGAGATACTTGGACGTGACGTTAACAATATGAGAACTATCGTTTGTCATCTTGGTGGTGGAGCTTCAATCTGTGCTGTAGAGAATGGCAAGTCAATTGATACAACCATGGGACTTTCTCCTCTAGAGGGACTTATAATGGGAACCCGTTCAGGAGATATCGATCCCAGTGCTATAGAGCTTATTGCTAAAAAGGAAGGCTTTTCACTAGAGCAGGTATTAGATGTATTAAATAAGAAGTCAGGTGTTTATGGTCTTTCTGGAGATATTTCTTCAGACTTTAGAGATCTTCAGGATGCAGCTGCTGCTGGTGACAAGAAGGCAGAGCTTGCTATCGATGTATTCTGTTATAGAGCTGCCAAGTTTATCGGTGGATATGTGGCTGTTATGGGTGGAGTTGATGCCATCGTATTTACAGCTGGACTTGGAGAGAATGACCATATTGTTCGCCAAAAGGTTATGGACCGTATGGGATTTTTAGGCGTAAAGCTTGACACAGAAGCTAATAAGGTGCGTGGTGAGGAGAAACGAATCTCCACTGCAGATTCCAAGGTTGAGGTATGGGTTGTACCTACCAATGAGGAGCTTGCTATTTGTAGAGAGACAGTAGCATTAGTAAAATAATAAAAAAATTGTTTGACAAGGCATATACAACTGTGTATAATCGTCAAAGTGTGGGTAGGAGTGTACTATGAAGCTAGATATTTCAAAGTATTTAACTGCTGATAATATGAAGGATGTTGAATCAGTCGATTTAGATATGACTGAGGTAGACAATTATCAGGGTAGCTTTCCCATCATAGGGCATGAGCCATTTGAACTGACTGTTGAGGTCGCTTCAAACAAAAAAATTTATATAGCTGGAGAGACCGAGGTCAGAGTATCTATTCCATGTGATAGGTGTTTAGAGGAGGTAGAGGTATCTATTCCTGTACAGATTGATCGAAGCTTCCCAAAGGATTTAGATGATGTGGAGACATTATCAGATGAGGACGAGGAGAGCTTGGAACTAGTATGCGATAACACCTTTGATGTGGATGAGGCGGTTAAGAGAGAACTGTTAATCAACTGGCCTGCCAAGGTTTTGTGTCAGGAAGACTGCAAAGGAATTTGTCAGAAATGTGGCACAAATCTCAACACTGGATCATGCAACTGCGAGAAGGATATCGATCCAAGGATGTCTATTTTTGCAGAGGTTTTCAATAAGAATTCGTAAGGAGGTGCAAAGGAATGTCAATTTGTCCTAAGAACAAATCTTCAAAGGGTCACAGAGATCAGAGAAGAGCTAACTGGAAGATGTCTAATCCCACTCTTGTTAAGTGCAGCAAGTGCGGAGAGCTTATGGTTCCCCACAGAGTATGCAAGAACTGCGGAACATATAACAAGAAAGAGATTATCGCACAGGATTAATTAAGATGTAATCTTATGTAAAAGCCACCCAGCTGGGTGGCCTTTTTCTAGTTATTCTAATCTCTACTTTCTATCATAAGTAAAAGTCCATTTTTTATGGCAACTTTTGCAACATCCTCGGTAATTTCATTACTTACACCAAGAGAGTTTCCTATTGTCAGAGTGTAATCTGAAATAGGATATTTAAATCCTGTAAGAGTAACGCCTAATACGTCACCAGAAAAAGGAATGAAAGAAACATATTTGCCAAACTGGTCAGCCTTAAAATAAATATATTCACCGTTATTTAATAATCTGATTCTATTACGAGAGTCTAGAATAGTTATCTCTACTCCGTTGGAAAGCCCCATATGAAGTAACTGAATATTGCCTAGTAGATGGTCAATTCTACCTCCTGTTGCGGCAAAAATATCAATATCGGAATTAGGAAGGTTATTGAGCACATAAGATATAGCTAATTCGGTATCGGTTCCGTCCTTTTCGGGAGGATAACTAAACCATAGTATTCCGTATCTGTTTTCGAAAAACATTTTATCCTCGAAGCTTGCAGAATCGAAATCGCCAAGTATGACATCTGGAACAAGTCCTAATTTTCTACAAATACCCATGCCGCTATCACAGCATATGATTTTCTCATATGTTTCATAATTTATAGATTTTTTTATAAAATCATCTTCAGCGACACCGCCTGAGATAATTGCAATTCTTTTATTCATATGCGTTCTCCTAAATCTCTAACATTATACTCCTAATTAGCATATATGAAAAGACAAGAATCATAATTTACTAAATTTACACTATGACGCGATGAGATGTGAGCGGAAGGGTAAAAATGTATAGAGTGGTATAAACTTTACAAGAAAAGGCATTTATGATAAATTTAATAAATATGTTTAAAATAAATCTACAGGAGCGAAGAGATGGAACAGATTACAAACATTAATGATGCGATTAACTCGTTTGTCTGGGGAAAAGGCGTGTGGCTTCTTATTGCTACAGGTGTTCTTATGACAATTCTTACCAAGTTTTTCCAGGTGAGCCATTTGGGACATTGGTGGAAGGAGACTATTGGTAGCCTCTTTCATAAGCATGTTATTGGTCATACCAAGGACAAAGGCGCAATCTCTCCTTTTCAGGCACTATGTACTGCACTTGCAGCGACAGTAGGAACAGGTAATATCGCTGGAGTTGCAGCAGCAATATGTATAGGTGGACCTGGTGCAGTTTTTTGGATGTGGATAGCAGCATTCTTTGGAATGATGACAAACTTTTCGGAAAATGTATTAGGTATATACTACCGTAGAAAAAATGAAAAGGGCGAGTGGTCGGGAGGGGCCATGTACTACCTCAGTGACGGTCTCGGCGGGTACAAGGGCTTTAAGACTATAGGTAAGATTCTTGCAGTAATCTTTGCAGTATTTGCCATGCTTGCTTCCTTTGGAATAGGTAGTATGGGACAGGTAAATAAGATAGTACTCAATATCAAAAATGCATTTCCTATCGAGGCACTTAATGGAATGGGCTTTGGCGTTGATGCAGCCACAGGTGAGCCTGTTGTAGACCTCTATCAGTTCATCATAGGTGCAGTAATAATGATTCTTATCGCAATTATTGCTTTTGGTGGATTAAAGAGAATTGCAAGAGTTACAGAAAAAATTGTTCCTATTATGATTGTCTTATTCCTTATTGGTTCGCTCGTAATATTAGGAATTAATTGTACAAATATTGGACCTGCATTTGCAGCGATTTTCTCAGGAGCATTTAATCCTGTTTCTGCAACTGGTGGTGTAGTAGGATATGTTATCTCTACTGTTATGACACAGGGCTTTAAGAGAGGCGTGTTCTCTAACGAGGCTGGTCTTGGATCATCTGTTATGGTTCATGCCAACTCTAACGTTGTTGAGCCTGTTAAGCAGGGAATGTGGGGAATCTTTGAGGTGTTTGCTGATACGATTGTAATCTGTACTATGACAGCACTTCTCATTCTTACATCTGGACTCTATGACTTAAATACAGGAGCACTTGCTGATGGAGTTACGGATGCGACTCTTGTGGCAGCAATATTTAATCAGGTATTTCCTTGGGGTGGAATTGGAGCTAAATTTGTTGCTATAGCTATGTTCCTATTTGCCTTTACAACAGTTCTTGGCTGGTCTCATTATGGCTCTAAGGCGGCTGAATATGTATTTGGAACTAAGGCGATTATTCCCTACAAGGCAGTGCATGTAGTTACAGCACTTTTAGGTGCAATACTTTCTTCGTCTCTTGCATGGGATATTTCGGATACCTTTAATGGACTTATGATGATTCCAAACCTGATTGGTGTAGTATCGCTTTCTGGAGTAGTTATGAAGATTACCAATAACTATATAGACAGAAAGAAGCGCGGTCTTGATATTGAACCTATGATTAACTTTGATCCAAAGGTACAGTTAGCTGAGATTGAGAGACTAAAAAAGAGAAACGCGGTGGAGTAGTGTGAAAAAATTATGAAAAATTTATAAAAATAATGAAATATTTTCTTGCTAAATTCATTTAAATATTATAAACTTTTCAGGTAACACTTTATTCTTTAACAAAATTTTTTTGCTAGGGGGATTCCAAGATGGAAAAGAAAAAAGGCGGAATTAGAATGATGGTAGTTTTGCTATTGGCGGGATTTATTCCGATGATATGCTCACTACTTATTACGTCAATTATTAACTACAATTCATTCCAGGATGAATTAAAAAGTGACACAGAAGAGACACTTTCAGCAGCAGCTAATATGACAG
>JAZRXQ010000130.1:0-15257 GCA_045600305.1 Lachnospiraceae bacterium | reverse complement strand
AGATTTCCTTACCTCTACAACAAAGGCATTACTTGATAATGGATTAAAGGATGGTACATATATTTCTGCCAAGGACAAGGATGTAATTGTAATTGGTGGAGGTGATACTGGTAATGACTGTGTAGGTACTTGTGTACGTCATGGTGCCAAGTCAGTTACACAGCTTGAGATGATGCCCAAGGCTCCAGACGTTAGAGCAGAGAGCAATCCTTGGCCTCACTGGCCCTTAGTTTGCAAGACAGACTATGGTCAGGAGGAGGCAATCGCTGTATTTGGACATGATCCTAGAATCTATACAACTACTGTTAAAGAATTCAAGAAGGATAAGAGTGGAAATCTCAAGTCAGCAGTACTTGTTTCTCTAGAGTCAAAGCTTGATGAGAAGAGTGGCAGACGCATGATGGTTCCTGTAGACGGAACAGAAAAAGAGGTTCCTTGCCAGCTTGTACTAATAGCAGCAGGCTTCCTTGGAAGTCAGTCATATGTAACAGAAGCGTTTGGTGTAGATGTAGATGGCAGAACAAATGTGTCTACAGCAGCAGATAGCTTCAAGACTTCAGTTGATAAGGTATTTACAGCTGGAGATATGCATACAGGTCAGTCTCTCGTAGTAAAGGCAATTCGCCAGGGTAGAGACTGCGCTAGAGAGGTTGATGAGTATTTAATGGGATATAGTAATTTGTAGAAAGCCGAACGGCTGTCTCGCTCTCTGCGAGATCGTGACTAACGGTAGTATCACAAGTGATTCATCACACGTGATAACTCATATTCCCCTTTAACGCCCCGGTCAAAATGACCGGGGTTTTTCTTTCGAAAAATTCCTAGGATTTTCCAATATATTTCTTTACAAATTTTTTTTTAAGTGATAGAATGCATAAGAATATGAGTTGAAGAGACAAAGGGGTCAGAAAGCCTGTGGCTTTTTGACCCCTTTTTTTATGTAATTATGTCTGCCTTCTTCGAGGCCGTGACATAAAATGAAATTTTGCTTCGCAAAATATTGATGCCTCAAAGCCGGCGGGCTGTCTCGCCCTCTGCGAGGCCGTGACTAGAAAGGGAGAGTGTGATGATTAAATACGTATTCGTGACAGGCGGAGTAGTATCTGGACTTGGAAAGGGAATTACTGCTGCATCTCTTGGGCGTCTATTAAAGGCGAGAGGCTATCATGTGACTATGCAGAAGTTTGATCCCTACATCAATATGGACCCTGGTACGATGAATCCAATCCAGCATGGTGAGGTTTTTGTAACAGATGACGGTACAGAAACTGACCTAGATTTAGGACATTATGAGAGATTTATCGATGAGACCTTGGATTTTAATTCAAATGTTACAACAGGTAAGATTTACTGGTCTGTTCTAAATAAGGAGAGACATGGTGATTACGGCGGAGGAACTGTTCAGGTTATCCCCCATATAACCAATGAGATAAAAGACAGGATTCACAAGGAGAAAGAAGGCGACGGCGATACAATCTCAATTATAGAGATTGGAGGAACTGTCGGTGATATCGAGAGTCAACCCTTCTTAGAGGCATTTAGACAGTTTCAGGCTGAAGTAGGAAGAGATAATGCCATCATGATTATGGTTACACTTATTCCTTACCTCAAGGCTTCTGGAGAGATGAAGACCAAGCCTACACAGATGAGTGTAAAGAGTCTACAGTCAATGGGAATTTGGCCTGATATATTAGTTTGTAGATCCGATTATCCTGTCGAAGAGTCAATGCGTGAAAAGATTGCACTCTTCTGTAGTGTAAAAAAAGAGCATGTGCTTCAAAACCTGGATGCCAGATCATTATATGAGGTTCCTCTTATGATGGAGGATGAGCATCTAGCACAGGCTGTCTGTGATTGTCTGCATATACCTTGCCCCGAGCCTGACTTGAAGGAATGGAAGCAGATGGTAGAGGATTTCCACAATCCTGTTAGCAAGGTTACAATAGGACTTGTTGGAAAATATATTGAACTCCATGATGCATATCTAAGTGTGGCAGAAGCACTTCGCCACGGTGGAATCGCCAATAAGGCTGAGGTAGAAATCAAGTGGATTGACTCAGAGGAGATTACAGATGACACGGTAGAAAAGACACTTGGTGAAGTAGATGGAATACTGGTTCCCGGAGGCTTTGGAGTCAGGGGAACAGAAGGCAAGATTATAGCTATCAAGTATGCGAGAGAGAATAAGGTTCCCTTCCTAGGAATTTGTCTTGGAATGCAGTTAGCTATAGTAGAGTTTGCAAGAAATGTATGTGGACTTGAAGACGCAGCAAGTATAGAATTGGTACCTGAGACTACGAATCCAGTTATAGCACTGATGCCAGAGCAAAACGGAGTGGAAAATCTCGGAGGAACACTTAGACTTGGAGCATATCCTTGTGTACTCAGAGAAGGAACAGTCGCTAAGAAGCTGTATGGCAAGTCAGAGATTTCAGAGAGACATCGCCATAGATACGAGGTTAACAACGACTATCGTGGAGTGCTCACAGAAAAAGGCATGACTATATCAGGAACATCTCCTGATAGCAGAATTGTAGAGATGATAGAAATACAGAATCACCCCTACTTCGTGGCAACTCAGGCACATCCCGAGTTTAAGTCACGCCCTGATAAGCCCCATCCTTTATTTAAGGGATTAATTGAGGCGGCGTTAGGAAATAAGTAAATATATAATAATAGGACGTAAATACTCTCGTATGGCGAGAGATTGCGTCCGATATGAAAAAGGTGAGAATATGAGAAAACTAATTTTAATCGATGGCACAGAAGTCCTAGGTGAGGGCTTCGGCGCAGAAAGGGACGTAATCGTAGAGCTGGTATTCAATACATCAGTTGTAGGTTACCAGGAGATATTGTCTGATCCATCCTATACAGACCAGGCCGTAGTAATGACTTATCCACTAATAGGTAACTACGGAATGAACGAGGATGACTATGAGACAATTACTCCCAGTATGTCAGGCTTTGTTGTAAGAGATTACAATGATGAGCCCTCTAATTTCAGAAGTAATAGCACGCTTTCTGATATTATGAAAAAATACGGCATAGTCGGACTCTCAGGAGTAGATACCAGAAAGCTCGCAAGACATATTAGACAGTTCGGTAGCTGTCTTGCTATGATTTGCTCTGAAAGCAAGGATACAAAAGAAGCAGTGGAAGAGCTTAAAAAATATCAGGCACCTACTGATGCAGTACCTAGAGTAAGTACAAAAGAAAAATACGTACTTGGTGACAAGGCTAAGGCGACGCATCACGTTGTAGCAATAGACTGTGGAATGAAACGTAATATCACCAGAATGATGGTAGATAGAGGTCTATTTGTAACTGTAGTTCCTTGGGATACTTCTGCAGAGGACATAATGGCACTGAAGCCTGATGGAGTATTTATTTCAAATGGTCCTGGAGACCCTACAGATGTAGTTACTACAATAGAGACAATCAAAAAACTAATAGGACAGGTTCCAATTTTTGGAATATGTCTTGGCCACCAGATTATTTCTCTTGCTTATGGTGCAAAAACCTACAAGCTGAAATTTGGTCACAGAGGTGGAAACCACCCAGTAAAAAATCTTTTAACAGATAAATTAGAGATCACTTCTCAAAATCACTCATATGCAGTAGATGTAGAGAGTGTCAAGGATACAAAGCTTGAAATCACACACATGAACTTACTCGATAATACAGTAGAGGGTGTGAGATGCGAGGCAGATAAGGTATGCTCAGTTCAGTATCATCCCGAGAGCGCACCTGGTCCTCAGGACAGCGATTATCTATTTGATACATTTATTGCAATGATGAACGAATTTAAGGGAGGTGAGAAGAATGCCTAAGCGTACAGATATTAAAAAAATCTTGGTAATTGGCTCAGGACCAATAGTAATCGGTCAGGCAGCAGAGTTTGACTACGCAGGTACGCAAGCCTGTCTTGCTCTTCGCGAGGAAGGCTACGAGGTTATTCTTTGTAACTCAAACCCTGCAACAATCATGACAGATGAGTCTATTGCGGACAAGGTCTACATGGAACCCCTCACCCTTGAGTTTATAGCAAAGATAATCCGTATGGAGAGACCCGACGCTATCCTTCCTGGAATCGGTGGTCAGACAGGTCTTAATCTCGCTATGCAGTTGGAGAAAAAGGGAGTTTTGCATGAGTGTGGTGTAGAGCTTCTTGGAACAGACTTTGACTCAATCAATCAAGCAGAGGATAGAGACCTTTTTAAGCAGCTCTGTGAGAATTTAGGTGAGCCAGTACTCCCTTCTCTTATAGCAGAGAGTATGGAAGAGGGAATTAAAGCCGCTGAAGAAATCGGCTATCCCGTAGTAGTTCGCCCTGCGTTTACACTTGGTGGAACTGGTGGTGGATTTGCTGATGACCAGGCTGAATTAGAAGAAATATTAAAAAATGCTCTTGTTCTTTCACCTGTGCATCAGGCACTTATTGAAAAGAGTGTCAAGGGTTATAAGGAAATCGAGTATGAGGTAATGCGTGACGCCAATGACACAGCTATTACCATTTGTAATATGGAAAACCTTGATCCTGTTGGAATACATACAGGAGATTCAATAGTAGTGTGTCCTTCACAGACACTTACTAACAAGGAATACCATATGCTTAGAGACAGTGCGCTTAAGATTATTCGTGCGCTGGATATCAAGGGTGGATGTAATGTACAGTTTGCCCTTGACCCCAAGTCATTTAACTACTATCTCATTGAGGTAAACCCCAGAGTTTCACGTTCATCAGCTCTAGCAAGTAAGGCCAGTGGATATCCTATTGCCAGAGTATCAGCCAAGATTGCTGTTGGATTAAGGCTTGATGAGATTATGCTTGCAAATACATTGGCAAGCTTTGAGCCTGCACTTGATTATGTGGTTTCAAAGATGCCTAGATTCCCCTTCGATAAGTTCAACGATGCCAATAATTCACTAGGCACCCAGATGAAGGCAACTGGTGAGGTTATGTCTGTTGGTCGTACCTTTGAGGAGAGCTTACTCAAGGCCATCAGGTCACTTGAGATTGGGGTGTTCCATCTTCACAGTACGAAGTTTGATGGAGCAGGCACAGATGATCTGATGCATTATATCAAAATCGGAACCGACGACAGAATCTATGCTATAGCAGAGCTCATAAGACGTGAAGTAGCTATAGACGACATAGCAAAAAATACAGGAATAGATTTATTCTTCCTTAGAAAGCTTAAAAATATTATCGACATGGAGCGCAAGGTTGCTGCAAATGCAGGAGACCTTGAGGTACTTAAGGCAGCTAAGAAGATGGGATTTTCTGATAAGGAGATTGGAATCCTCTGGGGACAGACTCAGAGAAACATCTATGACCTTAGAAAAGAGAAAAACATTTTCCCTATTTACAAGATGATAGATACCTGTGCGTCCGAGTTTGAGAGCTATGTGCCTTATTTTTATTCTACCTATGAGGATGAAAATGAGTCTATTATTTCTGACAAGAAAAAGATAATCGTTCTAGGTTCTGGTCCTATCAGAATCGGACAGGGTGTAGAGTTTGATTATTCTACAGTGCATGCAATTAAGACAATCAAGGCAGCAGGCTATGAGGCTATAATAATTAACAATAACCCTGAGACAGTTTCTACTGACTACACTACATCAGACAAGCTCTATTTTGAGCCTCTATGCGTAGAGGATGTTATGAACATCATTGAGATGGAAAAGCCTGAGGGAGTTATAGCGATTTTGGGCGGACAGACTGCTATCAACTTAGCAGAGCCTCTTAAGGAACATGGTGTAAAAATCATTGGAACAGACTGTGATGCAATCGCCAAGGCAGAGGATAGAGATTTATTTGAGCAGCTACTTGTTGAACTCGATATTCCCCGTCCTGCAGGAGTTGCGGTTACAAATATTGAGGATGGTGTTAAGGCTGCAGAAGAGATTGGTTATCCCGTATTAGTTCGTCCAAGCTTCGTACTTGGTGGACGTGCGATGCAGATCGTTGCCAAGGAAGCTGATATGAGGCATTACTTAAAGACCGCTGTTGAGGTGGACGAGGATAAGCCGGTATTAGTCGATAGATATATCAAGGGTCGCGAGGTTGAGATTGACGCTATCTGTGATGGTTACAACGTATTCGTGCCTGGTATTATGGAGCTAGTTGAGCGTACCGGAGTTCACTCTGGAGACTCAATGAGTGTATACCCGCCTTTTAGTATTTCTGACAAGGTTAAAGGAACTATTTTACGCTATGCTAAAAAGCTTGGTCTTGGAATAGGAATAGTTGGACTCTTTAATATCCAGTTTATCGTTGATGATGATGACGAGGTATACATTATAGAGGTTAACCCGAGATCATCTCGAACAGTTCCCTTCCTCTCAAAGGCAACAGGATATCAGTTAGCAGATATTGCAACACTTGCAATTCTTGGAGTATCCTTAAAGGAGCAGGGTCTTATGGAGCTGTACCCTGATGAGAGAAAGAACTGGTATGTTAAGGCACCTGTATTCTCATTCTCTAAGCTTCGTGGAATGGATGCTTACCTTTCACCTGAGATGAAGTCAACAGGTGAGGCAATAGGATATGATAAGACTCTTCACAGAGCTCTTTACAAGGCACTTGTGGCAGCAGGAGTGCACCTGCAAAATTATGGAACAGTTCTCGTTACACTCGCTGATGAGGATAAGGAAGAGGCACTTCCTATTGTTAAGAGATTCTATGATATGGGATTTAATATTGAGGCTACTATTGGTAGTGCTGAATTCCTCAAGGAGCATGGTATTCGTACCAGAATCCGTCGCAAGCCCTCTGAAGGAAGTGAAGAGGTTCTCGATAGCATTAGAGCAGGATATGTTAGCTTCGTAATCAATACTCGTGCAGTGCTCTCAGGCAATCACTATGGTGATGGTGTTGCAATACGTAGAGTTGCTACTGAAAACAATGTCACGACATTTACTTCACTTGACACAGTTAAGGTACTTCTTGATGTGTTAGAGGAGCAGACAATCCCTGTAGCACCTATTTTCTAAATAATGTTTGACCTCTCGGTATTTGCCGAGGGGTTTTTTATTTATGTATTCGGTTGGTTATAAATGAAAAGCTCTGATAGAAGTTAGATAGAAAGAAATTTACAGTAAAATGTAATTGTGGTACACTTTTCAAGAATATTTGTTTTATGAAATATACAGAAACTATAGAGGAGTTTGAGATGTACGACGTAAAATCACTTAAAGCAGAAGAGTTCATTTCTGATGAGGAAATAAAAGATACACTTGCTTATGCAGATGCTAATAAAGATAATATTGAGCTTATTGATGAAATAATAGAAAAGGCAAAATTGCGCAAGGGACTGACACACAGGGAGGCGTCAGTTTTACTTGCCTGTGAGAATCAGGAAAAAATAGAAGAGATATACAAGCTGGCACAGGATATCAAGCAGGATTACTATGGAAATAGAATAGTTCTCTTTGCACCACTTTATCTATCTAATTACTGTGTTAATGGCTGTGTGTATTGCCCTTATCATGCCAAGAATAAGCATATCGCTAGAAAAAAGCTTACTCAGGAGGAAATCAAGGCTGAGGTAATTGCACTTCAGGACATGGGACACAAGCGTCTTGCAATAGAGGCGGGAGAAGACCCTGTAAACAATCCAATAGAATATATCTTAGAGAGTATCAAAACCATCTATAGTATCAAGCACAAAAATGGTGCAATTCGTCGTGTAAATGTCAATATTGCAGCGACCACAGTGGAGAATTATCGCAAGCTCAAGGAGGCTGAAATAGGTACATATATCCTGTTTCAGGAGACCTACTGCAAGGAGTCCTATGAAAAGCTGCATCCCACAGGACCCAAGCATGACTATGCGTACCACACCGAGGCTATGGATAGAGCGATGGAGGGTGGAATAGATGATGTAGGTTTAGGTGTATTATTTGGTCTAGAGATGTACCGTTATGAATTTGCAGGATTATTAATGCATGCGGAGCACTTAGAGGCAGTGCATGGAGTTGGACCTCATACAATTAGCGTACCTCGTATCAAGAGAGCAGATGACATTGATCCCAGTGCTTTTGACAATGGAATAGATGATGATATTTTCGCAAAAATCTGCGCACTCATCAGAGTATCAGTTCCATATACTGGAATGATTGTCTCTACCAGAGAGTCTAAGGCATGTAGAGAAAAAGTAATTCCTCTTGGAGTATCACAGATAAGTGGAGGTTCAAGAACCAGTGTTGGTGGATATGTAGAGCCTGAGAGCGAAGAGGAAAATAGTGCACAGTTTGACGTCAGTGATCAGAGGTCATTAGATGAGATAGTAGGCTGGCTTATGGATATGGGATATATTCCGAGCTTTTGTACAGCCTGCTACAGAGAGGGCAGGACTGGTGACAGATTTATGGCTTTATGCAAGAACATGCAGATATTAAACTGCTGTCATCCTAATGCACTTATGACACTCAAGGAATATCTTGAGGATTATGCTAGTCCAAGGACTAGAGAGATAGGCTTAGCACTCATTGAAAAAGAGTTGGAGAGAATTCCTAACCCCAAGGTTAAGGAGACTGCTTCAAACTATATTCATGAAATAGGTGAGGGCAAGAGAGATTTTAGATTTTAAGATATTCTGACAACTAATAGTACAGAATAGATGTAGGTGAATATATGTCAGGACTTAATGAGACTCCAAGCAGTAACAGATTGCATATAGGAGTTTTTGGAAAAACAAATAGTGGAAAATCTTCTTTTATTAATGCAGTTACAGGGCAGGAGGTTTCTATTGTATCTGATATAGCTGGGACTACGACTGACCCAGTTAACAAAGCAATGGAGATAAATCCATTAGGTCCATGCTTATTTATAGATACTGCTGGATTTGAAGATGAATCAGAGCTTGGCAAGCAGCGAATTGACAAGACAGAAGCTGTGCTAGAAAAAACAGATATAGCTATAATAGTTTTTTCATTTGAGAATGCCGGGGTAAGTCCCGTAGAGAGTATAGAGCCAGAGTTACAGTGGTACAGAAAAATAACGGAAAATGACATCCCCGTACTTCTCGTAATCAATAAAACTGACTTATATGATGAAACCGACAGCTTCAAAAAAATACTAAAAGAAAATTTTAGAGACAACGCGACAGAGATAATTACCTTTTCCTGCAAAGAGGACAGGGAGTCAATAGTAAAAAACAATCTGGAAAATGAGTGCGTAAAAAAAGTCAGGGAAGCACTGGTTCGTCTGCTTCCTGAGGGAATTAGTGAGCGAGACATCACAGGTGACTTAGTAAGTGACAACGATGTGGTTTTACTTGTCATGCCGCAGGATATTCAGGCACCAAAGGGTAGACTTATCTTGCCTCAGGTGCAGACTATTAGAGAACTATTAGATAAAAAGTGCCTTGTGATGTCTGTCACAACAGACAAGCTGGAGCAAGCACTATCTAGCCTAACGAGTGCACCGAAGCTCATAATTACAGACTCACAGGTTTTTGATTATGTATACGAGCATAAGCCTGCGGAGAGTATGCTTACCTCATTTTCTGTTTTATTTGCAGCCTATAAGGGAGACCTCTCATACTACATGGAGGGTGCTAAGGCAATAGATGGACTAACTCTGAAGTCCAAGGTTTTAATTGCAGAGTGCTGTACGCACGCACCCCTAAGTGAAGACATAGGAAGAGTCAAGATTCCCATGATGCTTAAAAAGAGAGTAGGCGATGCCCTAACGATAGATCATGTCAGTGGCACAGATTTTCCAGAGGATTTATCGGGATATGATCTGGTCATTCAGTGTGGGGCATGTATGTTTAATAGAAAATATGTGATGTCACGTATAGACAGGGCAAAAAAACAAGAAGTACCAATGACAAATTATGGCGTCACAATTGCACACATTAAAGGTATTTTAGATAAGATTTCGTATTAAAATTAAGAGATAACACAAGGCGACAAATATATGAAAAAGGCCGGCGGATTTTCCATCAAGAAAAAAATATCAGCACTCATTCTAGTGGCAGTAGTTCCCCTACTGGCACTGTCTATTTACTTGCTTATTTCTGTAGTAGGCTATGGGGCAGTATATAGAGATGTTATTGAAAATATTACAAAAGCCAACGACTATAATATAACATTTAAGGAAAGCATCGACGAGAGCTCCTACAAGCTGGTGGTTGGTTATACTACCTTTGAAGATATTGATGATGACAAAGAGTTAAAGAATCCATACACATTGATTGATGAACTAAGAACAGATTTTTCTGAGCTAAAAAAAGACACCGTGGATATTAACAGTCATATGTGGATGGAAAGTATTGAGGCTAACGTTGAGTCACTAGAAAATCGCATTCACGACATAGAAGAAAATCTGAAAATTGATGGGAAATATGATGAGAACCTAAAGATACTAGATGACAGTATATATATTCTTACTGAGCTTATACAGGAGGATATACAGCAGTATATTTATTATCAGACCTGTAATATGGAGGCTATACAGAGTGAACTGGGATGGAGAGCAATTGTATTTGTAATCTCATCTGCGATTATGTTGCTGGCTATACTAGCGCTTATAGTATATATTGCCGTCTATATTTCCAGAAGTATCACTAGACCAATCGGTGAGTTGGTTAATGTAACGGAGCAGATTGCTGTGGGTAATATGGAGGTTAGAGCTAATGTTTATGAGGATGATGAGCTGGGGCATTTGTCCAATTCGGTCAACTCTATGACAGAGGATATTAACAGGATGATGCTCCATATCAAGGACGACGAACACAAGATGAGAAATGCTGAGATTCGTCTTTTGCAGGAGCAAATCAATCCCCACTTCCTGTATAATGCACTAGATACAATAGTCTGGTTGATTGAGGTTAGGGAAAATGACAAAGCAATCAATATGACTATGTCTCTTTCTAATTTCTTTAGATTGATTCTGAGTCACGGTCAGGAATATATTGATGTGCGTCAAGAAGAACAGCATATAACGAGTTATCTGGAGATTCAGCAAATAAGATACGCAGATATTATGGATTACGATATAGATATTGATGATGATATCTATGACGTGGGAATTCTAAAGATGACACTGCAGCCAATTGTTGAAAATGCGCTTTATCATGGTATCAAATATAAAAGAGCCAAGGGGCATATATCGGTAAGAGGCTATAGAGAAAAAGATAATATCAAGCTAATTGTCAGGGATGATGGAGTGGGAATAGCAGAATCAGACTTAGAGGTGCTTAGAAGAAATATTATGATGCCCTGCAAGGATACAGACAAGGGATTTGGACTCGCCAATGTAAACGAGCGAATCAGAATGAATTTTGGTGAGAGCTATGGAATGCAGATTGATTCGATAGTAGGAGAAGGGACAACTGTTACAGTTACTCTGCCAGCAAGATTGATAGATCGCCAGGGCAAGGAGGCTAACCATGAAAAATAAAAAGTTTCTATGGCTTGCAGTTGCTGTATTTTCAGTAGTTATATTGGCGTGTCTCATTTTTAATATAGTATTATTTTCTCCGTTTGGACTAAGGAGTGTATATCAGAGAGACCAGTCGCAGACTGAACTAGATACTTCTGGTCAGATAACAGTTGGAGTATGCCAGGTAGGCTCTGAATCAGTTTGGAGAACTGCAAATACTAATTCAATCAAGAAAAATCTGTCGAGAGAAAATGGATTTTTTATGAGATTTAGCAACGCTAGACAAAAACAGGAAAACCAGATTAAGACAATTAGAGAATTTATATCTCAAAAGGTGGATTATATTGTGTTGTCACCAGTTACTGAGTACGGGTGGGATACAGTGCTAAAGGAAGCGAAGGACGCCGGAATACCAGTTATTCTCGTGGATAGAAAGCTGCAGGTAGCAGATGAAAGTCTTTACACCTGCTTTGTTGGAACAGATATGTTCACTGAGGGAAAACTTGCAGGTGAATGGCTGGAAAAAAATCTTGATAAGAACAGTAATATAGATGAAGGCTTAAACGAATCAGATAAGATAGATGATGAAAATGAGCTGTCGGAGGATGAAGTAGAAGATGCCGAAGCCGATTTGCAACCCAAGAACAAAACGGTGAGAATCGTGATGTTAAAAGGAACTGCTGGTTCTAGTGCAGAAATAGGAAGAACCAGAGGTTTTATGGAGATCGCAAAAAATCATCCTGAATGGAATATAATAGAAACGGTAGATGCTGATTTTACAACAACAAAAGCAAGAGAGGTTATGGCAGACATTGTAGCTAGGTATTCTAATATAGATGTCATAGTTTCACAAAATGATGATATGACCTTTGGAGCAGTTGAGATACTAGATGAGGCTGGAATAACACATGGGGTGGACGGAGCAGTAAAAATAATATCCTTTGATGCTGTAAAAAAAGCACTGAGGATGGTAAGGGATGGCATAATAAATGTAGACGTGGAGTGTAACCCTGACCAGGGACAGATGATAGCAGATATAATCAAGGATCTAGAGGCTGGGAAAGAGGTTGAAAAGGTCAACTATATTAGTGATAAGGTTTTTACAATTGATAACGTAAATGCACATATTAGTTCAAGAACGTATTAAGGAAGCAGAGTATGAAGAGATTTTTTCTGGTAGAAGACGAATATATTGTAAGAGAGGGAATAAAAAATAAAATAGACTGGGCATCTCTAGGACTTGAATTTGTTGGAGAGGCGGCAGATGGTGAGGTAGCACTTTCTTCTATAGAAAAGACTAAGCCCGACATTGTAATGACAGATATCAAGATGCCATTTATGGATGGACTAGAACTCAGTCGTAGAGTAAAGGAAGAATTTCCAGAGACAGAAATAATTATTTTAACGGGATATGCTGACTTTGAGTATGCGAGAGAAGGAATGAAGATTGGTATAGCACAGTACCTGACAAAGCCTGTAAAGCCAGATGAAATTACGGATGCACTCAAAGAGGTTATTAAAAAAATCGATGACAGAGAGGAAACAGAAAATAAAAGAAGAGAGCAGATGCTTCAGCGCGAGGAGAGACTCAAGGAGTATTACGCGTCAATGAATATGCCTGCTGCTGAAGACACTCTCGACATGAATGAAATAGATATCAAGCAAATCGATAGAGTCCGCTTACAGGAATATCTTAAGCTAGGTGATAAATCCGAAGCAGATGATTTTATAGCAGAGACCTTTGATAGCCTTGCAACATCGGCAATGCATTCTCTTATTTTTAGACAATATATTATCATGGACACGTATTTTTGCGTTTGTGATTTTGTGGAAGGGCTCGGAGAGGATCGTTCAAAAATAGAACAGCCAGATGCTGTTAGCAACGCAATGAGCGATGTGGAGAGCACTAAGGAATACTTTACAAGAATAATAAAGATGGCATTGGAGATGAGAGATAACAAATCCTTTAATAAATACGAGGATATAGTCAGTCGTACCCGAGCATTTGTATCTGAACACTACAATGATCCAGATATGTCACTCAACATGGCAGCAGAGGCAGTAGGATTTTCACCAAACCATTTAAGCTCAGTTTTTTCACAGCAAACAGGACAGACCTTCATCAAGTACCTGACGGATTATCGAATGGACAAAGCTAAGGAGCTATTAAGATGTACACCTCTTAGAGCTATAGACATTGCTGCGCAGGTAGGCTATGAGGATTCACATTATTTTTCATATTTATTTAAAAAACATACAGGAGTGACTCCATCACAGTTTAGAGGAGGAAAAGAAGCTGACAAGGGATAAAAAAATCCACTTCGAGGATAAAAAAATCAACTCGGCGGTAAATAAAAAGAATTTTTTTAACTTTTATCGTAAAAGCGTGTATAGATTTGAAACTCAATAAGTACTAATATAAGTTCCATCAGAGAGATAGTTCTCTGGTGGATTTTTTCATAAATTATGGAGGATATGACACAATGAAAAAGAGAATTTTTGCAGCAGTAGCTGCAGGTTTATTAGCAGTAAGCATGGTTGGTTGTGGCGCAGCAGCTACAGGAGATAGCTCAGCAGCTTCAGGAGACCTCATCAAGGTTGCAGTTATCAACAACGACCCTAACGAGTCTGGATACAGAGCAGCAAACGACAGAGATCTCAAGGCTACATTCTGCGAGGCAAACGGATATGACGCAAGCTTCTACTACAGCCTTAAGAATGACGAGCAGATTCAGTTCGCTCAGCAGGCTATCAACTCAGAAGTTAAGTACCTTCTCCTTTCTGCAGCTGATACAGCAGGATGGGATGGAGTATTAAAGAGCGCACAGGATGCTGGTGTTAAGGTATTACTTTTCGACCGTGTTATCGATGCAGACGAGAGCCTTTATGAGGCATCAGTTGTTTCAGACATGGCAGCTGAAGGACAGAAGGCTGTTGATTGGTTAGCAGGACAGGGACTTGCAGAGTACAACATCATCCACATCCAGGGTGCTATGGGTTCTGCAGCTCAGCAGGGACGTTCAGGAGCACTTGATGCAAAGGTTGCAGAGGATGCAGCTTGGAATATCGTAGATCAGCAGACAGCTACATGGTCAGCAGATACAGCTCAGACAATCGTTCAGGCTGCTATCGATGGTGGTAAGAACTTCAACGTTATCTACGCTGAGAACGATGATATGGCTAAGGGTGCTGTAGCAGCACTTGACAACGCTGGTATCACACACGGTGTAGGCAAGGACGTTATCGTTATGGGATTTGACTGCAACAAGTGGGCACTTCAGGAGCTTAAGGCTGGTAACTGGAACTACGATGGACAGTGCAATCCTTTCCAGTCATCATACCTTGTAGATGTTATCAACAAGCTTGAGAAGGGTGAGTCAATCGCTAACAAGACAATCGTTATGGATGAGAAGGGCTTTGATGCTACAACAATCACAGATGACGATGTTGAGAACTACGGAATCTAATTAGATCCTAACTTCACGAAAGTGAAATAATAATAACCTCTAGGGGCAGGTAAGTATATTGCCTGTCCCTACTTTTTTGAAAAATTAAGAAAGGGTGAAGGGCCATATGGGAACAGAAAATACATTATTAGTAGCAAAAAACATATCTAAGACCTTCCCAGGAGTAAAGGCACTTCAGGATGTACAGTTTACCTTACATCATGGAGAGATTCACGCATTGATGGGTGAAAATGGTGCTGGTAAGTCCACACTTATCAAGGTCTTGACCGGTGTATACGAAAAAGATGCTGGTACGGGAAGCATCAAGATTGAGGGTAATGAGGTGACAATCAAATCACACCAGGAAGCACAAAAAGCAGGAAACAGTACAGTTTATCAGGAGATTACACTTT
>JAZRXQ010000129.1:0-2575 GCA_045600305.1 Lachnospiraceae bacterium | reverse complement strand
CCGATAATCTTAGGCATAATTCCTTCAGGATCCATTCCATAGGGTACTAAAGCCTCCTTGGTAGTCTTATCCTTTACTAATTCCACGCAAGAGAATAATCCAATGCTTCTGACATCACCTACTGATGCATGCTTAGCCATCATATCTTCCAAAGTGCTCTTAAGCACAGCACCAACCTTATTTACATTTTCTAATATGTTTGCCTTTTGATAGTAGTTTACGCAAGCCACACCTGCTGCACAGGCAAGAGGATGTCCACTATATGTAAGTCCGCACGAGAGAAGATGATCATCAAAATATGATGCTATCTTTGAGCTAACTGCAACTCCTCCAAGCTGAACATATCCACAGGTAACACCCTTTGCAAAGCTAACTAGATCAGGAACTACATCAAAATTCTCAAACGCAAACATCTTTCCTGTTCTGCCCCAGCCTGCCATAACCTCATCACAAATCATCACGATACCAAACTCATCGCAGATTTTTCGTACTCCAGGCAAATAACCCTTGGGAGGAATGATGATACCATTTGAGCCTGTTATAGTCTCCATAACAATTGCTGCAACAGTATCAGGGCCTTCGTATATAATCTGCTCTCTGAGTTTGGTCAGATAATAATTTGTAGCCTCCTCCTCTGATGCAAAGTTAATAGGCTCTCTATAAATATAAGGGTCGAAGAATTTTACAAAACCAGGGATACCAGGCTCAAGAGGATATCTTCTAGGCTCTCCAGTAAGATTTCCTGCACCAAAGGATGAACCATGGTAGCTTCTATATCTACTAAATACCTTTTTTCTGCCTGTATACATTCTGGCAATCTTGATTGCATTTTCATTAGCATCTGCACCAGCGTTCGTAAAGAAAACCTTTCCAAATGTATCAGGAAGTAAATCTACTATCATCTTTGCAAGAGTAGTTCTACTCTCGTCCGCATATGAAGGTCCTACAAAACAATACTTATCTACCTGCTCCTTGATAGCCTCTGCAATATCTTTATTTCCAAAACCAACATTTAAGTTGACGAGCTGTGATGACATATCAGTATATCTGTTTCCATCATAGTCATAAAAATAAATGCCCTCTGCCTTTTCAACAGGAATAGGATTAATAGCCCCCTGCTTACTCCATGACTGTAATACATATTTTTTTGCATTCTCTTTGATTTCTGTAGCTGTCATACCCATAATTTTTTCCTCCTAAGCTTGTGTCTAATGCACATTTATTTTCAAGTTGAGCAGATTATAGGTCAGTATTTTTAGGTCTTCAATAATTCCCAGCACATTGATTTTGGTGCTGTAGCACAATTAAATATCACTTCATATTTTCGTTGACTTAGGATTTGTTTAGTGCTACATTTCTTTTGGACAAAGGCGTTCACATTTATGTGAATGCCTTATTTTTTTACTAACCTTATCTATTAGAGGCAAAAATGGCTATAGAATTAAATCGATTAATTAAAAAAATATCTCATCTCGATGTGGAAATCGTCGCTGGAAAAAATGGACTTAATAATCTAGTAACATGGGTTCATATGGTAGAAACCCCTGACTCATGCTCATTTTTAGATGGCGGAGAATTATCCGTCACAACTGGAATTGGTTTGGGTCAAAATGGAGATTTATTTGATCTTGTTAAAAGAGTATATGAAGCAGATGGTTCTGGAATAATAGTAAATGTAGGACCTTACATAGAGTCAATAGATGAAAAGATAATCTCCTTTTGTGATGAGCATAATCTGCCTCTATTTCAGGTGCCCTGGAAGACTCATCTAGCAGAAATAATGCGCATTTCAAGCATCGCGATTTCCAAGGAAGAGCAAAGTGCCATGCAGCTTGCCTCTGCACTAAAAAACGCCATCGCATTTCCAAGTCAGAGCGAATTATACCTCGTAACCTTACAGTCTCATGGATTTGACCAGGAAGCATCATACTGCGTCTGCTGTATCGACGTCGAAGGTATTACTTCTGACAGAGAGCAGCGTCTATCTATGCTTTCAAATATGATGGATATCTCTATCAAGAGAACTCACAAATCGTATTCTATTTTCATTCATGAGGATAGGATTATTATGGTGATGTCTAACTACGACAGAAACAGTGCGCGTGCACTTGTACAAGAAGCAATAAAAAAAATCCACAGCTTAATTACTTCCAAAGAAAGCATAAGCTATGGATGTGGAAAAATTACAAAAAGTATAAGATGTCTGCATAAGACATATCATCAGGCTAAGTCTATAGAGAGGCTACATGCCAATGGAAAACTCGGCGATGATTATCATTTTTACTCTAATCTCGGTGTATATAGGCTTCTCCTGGCTGTTGATGATCCTGATATAACATCTGATTATTGTGAGGCTACTATAGGAGCACTAAGGGAATATGACCAGAGTAAGGGCTCCGATTTATGTGAGGTTTTAAGCTGCTACCTTCACAATGATTGCAGTGTTCAAAAAACTTCTGCTGACCTATTTTTACACCGCAACACAGTAAACAATAAAGTAGCCAAAGCCAGCGAAATATTAGATAAGGACCTATCTCTTCTACATAACAGAATAGAGATTTCTCTGGCATTTATG
>JAZRXQ010000128.1:0-12082 GCA_045600305.1 Lachnospiraceae bacterium | reverse complement strand
AGCTGAATCATAAGAGGTGTACCTCTTACAACCCATATTATACCCCTGAGCAGATATTTTAGTGGCTTAAACTTGCAGGTTGAACCTAACGAAATAATAAGACCTAGAGGCAGTGCCCCCGCAAGCGTTAATCCAAAAAGCTTTAGGGTCTGAAGAAAACCAATATTCAATGCATGAAAAACTATTGGAAACTGTTCAAAAAAGGTTTGCATTTTTTCTCCCTTTACATAGTTAAATGGACGCGAAAATTCGCGTCCACATATTGATACTATAAGTAAACTACTGAGGAATAATAGAAGCCTCTACTCCATATTTTTTAGCTATAAACATAGTAGTTCCATCCTCATATGCTCCCTTGAGGAAAGCATTAAGCTCATCTGTAAGGTCTGAATTTTTTCTAAATCCAACACCATATTCCTCATCATTAAGTCCCCATGTGTATGTAAGATTCTCATAGCTTGTTCCAGGTCCAACCATTGCAGCTGCCATAAGAGCGTCAATAATTGCGGCATCACTTGTACCTGCAGCAACCTCCATAAGAGCATCTGCCTGAGCAGCTACAGGAGTGTAATTGAGATTCCAGTTCTTGGCCTCAATCTCACCAGCAGAACCGGCTTCAACTGCAAAAGTAAGCTCTCCGATAGTCTCAACTGCCTGATATGCATCTGCTATATTTGCAGGCATAACTATCATCTGAGAGTTGTTGCAATATGCGTTAGAACAGCTCATAGCATTCTGTACCTCTGGTGAAAGTGTCATACCATTCCACACACAGTCGATTGCTTTAGAATTAAGCTCAAGAACCTTATTGTCCCAATCTATCTCGATAAACTCTACATTTACACCAAGAGACTCACCAAAAGCAATAGCTAAATCTGCGTCAAAGCCTACCCATGAGCCCTCTGCATCCTTGTAATCCATAGGCTCAAAATCTGTGATACCTACTACAAGTGTTCCCTTATCCTGAACATACTTCTTGTCAGAACCTGTACTATCTGATGCCACTCCACATGCTGTGAGTGAAAGTGCCATTACTCCTGCCATAATTGATGCTAATATTCTCTTTTTCATCACTATATTCCTCTCTATTAATTATTTAATCTGTGACTCTACTACTGAAACAACCTGAGCAAGACAATCGTCTATGCCTGCAGGATTTTTTCCACCGGCCTGTGCCATAGCGGGCTTACCGCCACCGCCACCACCTACTATAGGTGCGATAGCCTTGATGAGATTACCTGCATGTGCTCCAGCTGCTACTGCTGATTCAGTAGCCATTGCGATAAGGCTAACCTTGCCATCTACATTAGATGCAAGCACAATTACACCATCACCAAGCTTAGTCTTAAGTGAATCCCCAAGCTCCCTAAGACCATTCATATCTACGCCGTCAGCTCTAGTAGCAAGTACCTTGATACCCTTAACCTCTACTACTGCCTCAAGTGGATCACCAAGTGCATCCTTAGCAGCCTTAGATTTCATAGACTCTAACTCAGAATTAACCTCTTTAAGCTGTGCCTGTAGCTTGGCTATTCTATCAGCTACCTCATTAGGCGAGCACTTGAGCATTGAAGCAGCCTCGGTCAATTTAGCTTCGATATCATCATAATAATCAAATACCGCTGTAGATGTAATAGCTTCTATTCTACGAGTTCCTGCTGCTACACCTGACTCAGAAATAATCTTGAATGCGCTAATCTCTGATGTATTAGCCACGTGAGTACCACCACAGAGCTCTACTGAGAAATCTCCCATTGATACTACTCTAACTGACTCGCCATACTTCTCACCAAAGAGTGCCATAGCACCAGTCTTTTTAGCCTCGTCTATAGACATAACCTTGGTAATTACGTCTAAGCCCTCTGCAATCTTGGCATTGACAATAGCCTCAACCTTGGCAAGCTCCTCAGCCGTCATAGCTGAGAAATGAGAGAAGTCAAATCTAGTACGTTCATCATCCTGATATGAACCCTTCTGCTCAACGTGAGAACCAAGTACCTCTCTAAGTGCCTTCTGAAGAAGGTGAGTTGCTGAGTGATTCTTGCAAATCTTTTTACGTCTGTCCTCATCAACTGCGAGATTAACCTCATCGCCTACCTTGATGATACCAGATATCATCTCTCCAACATGACCAATCTTGCCACCTACGAGCTTGATAGTCTCTTTTACAGCAAACTGTCCATTAGGTGTAGAGATAATTCCGCTATCTCCCATCTGTCCACCCATTGTAGCATAGAAGGGGGTCTCGGGTACGATGATAGTACCTACCATGCCCTCAGCAAGAGTATCTACTATCTCTGTCTCTGTAGTAAGGCATGTCACCTTGCCATTCATATTAGTCTTGTCATAGCCAACAAACTCAGAGGTAATGCTAAGGTCAATGTCGTTGTATACATTGGCATCTGCACCCATGTAATTAGTCTCTTTTCTAGCGGCTCTTGCAGTCTCGCGCTGCTTATCCATACAAGCCTTAAAGCCAGCCTCATCAATGGTAAAGCCTTTTTCCTCAAGTATCTCAGCAGTGAGGTCAACGGGGAATCCATATGTATCATAGAGCTTGAAGGTATTCTCTCCAGAGAGAGTCTTTTCTCCCTTAGCCTTCATCTCCTCTTCGTAGCTAGCTAAAATCTCAAGTCCCTTATCAATAGTCTTGTTGAACTGCTCCTCCTCAGTTGAGAGTACCTTAAAGATGAATTCTCTCTTATCCCAAAGCTCAGGATATCCATCCTTACACTCATTAATAACTGTCTCAGAAAGCTTGGCCATAAAAATTCCGTCAATACCAAGTCCTCTTCCATGTCTAGCTGCACGTCTGATAAGACGACGAAGAACATATCCTCTTCCCTCATTAGAAGGTGTAACACCATCTGAAATAAGGAAGGTTGATGATCTAATATGATCAGTAATAAGTCTGATTGACACATCATCAAGTGCATCTGTCTGGTAAGTCTTATTACTCATCTCGCATATCTTGTCACGAATAGCCTTCATGGTGTCAATATCAAAAACGCTATCCACATCCTGCATTACAACAGCAAGACGCTCAAGACCCATACCGGTATCAATATTTTTATTCTCTAATTCCTCGTATCCGCCGTGTCCATCACCATTGAACTGAGTAAATACGTTGTTCCATACCTCCATGAAACGATCGCACTCACAGCCGACCTTACAGTCAGGACTACCGCAGCCGTACTTTTCTCCTCTGTCATAGTAAATCTCAGAACAAGGTCCGCAGGGTCCAGCACCATGCTCCCAGAAATTGTCACATTCACCAGTCTCGGGATTTCTATAGAATCTAGTAATGCGTTCGGGTGCGATACCGATTTCCTTGTTCCAAATCTCAAAGGCCTCGTCATCCTCTCCATAAATAGAAGGATAGAGTCTGTCTGCCTCTAAGCCAAGAACCTCTGTTAAAAACTCCCAGCTCCAGGCAATTGCCTCATGCTTGAAATAATCTCCAAATGAAAAATTACCAAGCATCTCAAAGAAGGTAAGGTGCCTTGCTGTCTTACCAACGTTTTCTATATCTCCTGTACGTACACACTTCTGACAAGTGGTAACTCTCTTTTTAGGTGGTATCTCCTGACCTGTAAAATAAGGCTTTAGGGGAGCCATACCTGCATTGATAAGTAAAAGACTCTTGTCATTCTGAGGTACTAATGAGAAGCTGTTCATCTTGAGATGTTCCTTGCTCTCAAAAAAATCTAAGTACGCTCTTCTTAAATCATTTACTCCTGTTGACTTCACTTTCATGATATTACACTCCTATTATTAACCTGAACCTAATCAGGCTTTTATCCAAATTATTGCTCTGCCTCTACAGCTGTAACCTCAGTACCTGAGACCTGAGAAGCCATAGCTGCTCTAATAGCAGCACCGCCACCAATTCCAAGTCCCAGTGCTATAACTATAGTAATAATACCAATAGTAAGAGCCTTCTTGCTCTCTCCAGCATCCTTAAGACCTCTAATCTTCATTCCCATTATAAGACCAAGTGCTGCAATAGCAATCATAGGAATAATGATAATTAAATAGTGAACTACGCCCTTTGTGAGAAAATCTAACATATAATCCTCCCTCTTAAATATTCGCAAAAAATAACTATATCTAAAAACTTCACTCTTGTAAACTATTAAATCATACAAGTGGCACATCGTCTATCAGGTCATCTGAATCCGCAGCTGTAGTTGCCAACGTATCACATCTCTCGTTTTCCAGATGCCCATCATGACCCTTGACCCATACAAAGCTAACCTCATGCTTATTAACCTCAGCAATCAAAGCCTTCCAAAGGTCTGGATTCTTGACTGGCTTATTATCTGCCTTCTTAAAGCCTTTTGCCAGCCAGTTATCAACCCAGTGCTGATTAAAAGCATCTATTACATACTTAGAATCAGAATATACGGTCACCTCACAGGGTCTATTAAGCTGTCTAAGTCCCACAATCACCGCCATCAGCTCCATGCGGTTATTAGTGGTCTTATTATACCCTTTTGATAACTCCTTTTCATGAACCTCTCCCTGTGGGTCAACATATCTTAAAATCGTACCATACCCACCTGGTCCATCAGGATTGCCTCTTGCTGAGCCATCAGTAAAAATATCTACATGCATAAATTATTCTAATACAAACTCCTCGTTCTCATGTGTAGGCTTAATAATTCGTCCTAAAAATGCTGGATTTGAAATCCTATTCATGTAACCATCTATCAAATCATACTGCTGCCAGCAATGCATAGGGAACGCGTACTTCACATCCACAGTCTTCATAAAGAAATCAAAGCCATCATAAATATGGTCACCGAGTCTAGGGTCAACAGGTATAAAAGCTACATCTATAAAATCCTTGATTTTTTTAATCTCATGCTGATATACCCTCTTCATCTTGCCATTGTTGATATCACCAGCCCCCTCAATATACCAGTCATTGAGGTCTCCCGCATGATATATATTTTTATCCTCACAATTAACGATAAAGGCCACTCCGGCATCAGTAGATAAAAGAGTTTTAATAATTAAATCATCTACATTATAGGTCTTTAGCCCAGTCACGTAGGTGATACTCTCATTTATCGAAGGATCTATCCCATGCTTGCTTAGAAAATGACTGCTCATCTTGCAATCCTTAGACAAAATAAATTTAGCCTTGGGGTATTTATCCTTAAGACGAAGAATATCCATATCAAAATGATCTGCATGCTTGTGTGAAGCAAAAAAATACAAGTCAGAATCCGCTGTGTACTCAGGCAGGCTTCCTAGGAAATTGTATCCATTTACCCTATCGCCATTAAAATAATCGAATATAAGTACATGCTCATCTAGCTCTACAACAAACGCAGAATGGTGAACAAATCTAACTCTCATACTTCACCTATTTCATCCTCTTGATTACCTTATTGGACTTGTAGTATATCTCCTCCGGATCAAAGCCAATATTAAATGAACCCTCTTCGTAGAGAATTTTTCCATCTACCATTGTAAGAACCACATTAGATTTAGAGCCTGCATAGACAATATTTTTAACATAATTGTTTTCAGGCTGCATATTAGGCTGCATCAAATCAAGAAGGAAAAGGTCAGCCTTTTTTCCAACTGCTAATCTATCACATTCAGGAAGTCCCATTGCAATTGCTCCAGCAGTTGTAGCAGAATATAAAATCTCATCAGCAGGAACACAGGCCGCGTCATTATTTACAACCTTGGCTATTGTAGCCGCCAAATACATCTCCTTAAACATATCTAAGCTATTATTTGATGCGGGACCATCTGTACCAATAGCAAGATTGATTCCCTCATCTAAAAATCTCTTAACATCACAAAAGCCACTTGCAAGCTTGGCATTAGAGCAAGGATTAGTAACTGCTGTAAGACCACGCTTCTTGAATATCTCATAGTCGTTGTCACTCATCCATACACAGTGATATCCACCACCGCCAAATTCATACATACCTAGTGACTCTGTGAGTTCTGTGGGAGTCTTGCCCCAGCGCTCAATACATTCATCAACCTCTTTTTTAGTCTCAGAATTGTGTAACCAAACGGGTGATTTATATTTTTTTGCAAGTCTAGCTACATCCTCCATACGCTCCATAGAGGTAGTATATTCTGCATGGAATCCAACGATGAGCTTGACTAAATTGCCCATTCCATTAACTATATTCATATTCTCTTCAACAGCGTCAATGGGAGCACCAAAATTATTGAAGCCCGATGTCAATACTGTTCTAAATCCACAGTCAATAGAAGCCTTGGCATCCTTAGGCGGGAAGAAATACATATCAAAATTGGTAGTTATTCCGCTTGTAAGATACTCCATTATACCCAGGATATTGAGCCAGTACACATCATCCTCTGTAAGCTGATCCTCTCTGGGGAATACAGAATCAAAAAGCCACTTGTCAAGAGGTAAATCGTCCGCAAAAGAACGAAGAAATGTCATTGCTGTATGCGTGTGTGCATTCTTAAAGCCAGGGCAAATGAGCTTGCCAGATGCATCAATCTCTCTGTCCCAAATAACTGATTCGCCCATCCCAAGAGCACTAGAAACATCCTCTCCGTCACCGATGTAGGCAATTTTATCATCTCTAACCCACATCTCTCCATCGAATATCTCAAAGCTATGCTTTTTTTCATCTGCCAACATAAGTATCTTGGCATTGTAAAATCTAATATTCATCTTATATTTACCATCCAAAACTATTTTAATGAAGTAATTGTCTTTCTAAGTAATTCCTTAAACTTGGGAGCTACAGCATCTGCAGTCTCCTGAACCTCCTTGTGTGAGAGGGGAGTCGGGCTAATCCCTGCCGCAAGATTAGATATGCAAGAAATACCAGCCACCTTTAGTCCCATATGCTTTGCTACAATCGCCTCAACAGCTGTGCTCATACCAACTGCATCTGCTCCTAGAGCTCTTGCCATATTTATCTCTGAAGGTGTCTCATAGCAAGGACCTGTAAACTGGATATATACGCCCTGCTTTAAATCAATTCCAATTTCAAGGGCAGCTTTTTTTATAACAGCTGCTAGTTCTTTGTCATAAACCTGACTCATATCTGGAAATCTCGTTCCTAGCTCATCAATATTAGGTCCAATAAGAGGCGAAGGAACAAACTGAGAAATATGGTCCTCTATAAGCATGAAATCTCCGCACTTAAAGCCTCTCTTGATACCCCCTGCTGCATTGGTAAGAATAAGCGTCTTGGCTCCTAAAAGTCCCATTAGTCTAGTAGGAAGTACCACATCACTCATCTCATAGCCTTCGTAGTAATGTACTCTTCCCTGCATGATAACAACAGGAACCTCACTTACATAGCCAAACACAAATCTACCCTTGTGCAAAGCTACTGTAGAAACAGGAAATCCTTCTATCTCCTTGTAATCTATTGTGCATCTGACATCTATCTCGTCAGCAAAATCACCTAATCCAGAGCCTAAAATAAGTGCTACCTCAGGCACGAAATCTGTCTTTTCTCTAACGCTCTTATAGCAATTCTGAAGCTTCTCATATATAGGATTCATATTCTCCTCCAAATCAACTATTTCTTCTGGGCAGCAAGCTGTGCCTTTGCTTTTCTAATCTTAATCTCTTTTACAACTAAATCCTTGAGGTCTAAAGCCTTATCCTTGACTGCTCTTGAAGCAACACTTGATGTGAGAACTGAGCTTATGAACTTGGCAGCTACCTCTAGCTTGCCAAAATGATATGCCTGATAAGCTAAAATATATTCAAGAGTCGCCTGATCTAATCCCATGATGGGGAGATTCTCATTCATGAGTGCCTGTGATAGATGCTCATAGCTCTTCTCGTAAGCTGCATCCTCATTAGCCTTGAGATTATCCTTAGCCATTTTTCTTATATTTTCATCTGCAATCTGCTCACAAAGCTCACTCTTGCCCCTATAAAGCCACGACAGATTGAGATATAAATAGCCTTTTTCTCCGTCCTTTGCAAATTTGGCATCGCAGCATTTAATGGCAAGGTTATAAAACCTAATAGCCTCATCATACTCGTAGTAGCCTTTTATCATATCTCCCTTGGGGATAAAGCTATCACCTACCTCAGCCTTGATAGCTGAAATCTGGCGAGGTGAAAGATGCTCAAACTGCTTGTGAACTGCACTATAACCACATCTAGGGCATGAGCACACACTGTATTTAATGGTATCTACATCCTTAAATCTAGGACGCAAATCCAAATCTGCCCCCAATCTTCTTGCCTTAGAGGATTTTAAAACCTTAGTCGTAAAATCAGAGTCGCAGACTATGCATTTCATTTTTTTATCAAATACATATTCTGCTTCTAGTGTCCCAATCTCTTCATCGGTAAGAACTTTTTTTGTCTCTTCCATCATCTTCTCCTTAATTTTACTTGTAAATCAAGTAACTACTCAAATATTCTTCTAACTGTATTGCCCTCAACAAAATATACAGTTACTATATCCATTCCAGCCTGACTAACAGAAGGATTGTTAATCTGTGCAATCATCTTTTCCGCTGCAATTCTTCCCATGCCAACTGTATCCTGCTTGACAGTGGTAAGTCTAGGCTCATATTGTGCTAAAATATCATTGCCATCATATCCGGTAATTGAAACATCTCTGGGTATATTTAATCCTCTGGCATTGATGATATTGATACCACCTATAGATGTATAGTCATCAGGGAACATAATGCATGTGGGTGGATTCTTGAGCTTTAGAAGCTCGTCTGTAATCTTGATAGCGAGGTCCATATCCCTATACTTGGCTTGGATAATATACTCAGGATTCACGGGAATATGGTATCTCTCCATTACACGCTTAAACGCGCCAAATCTGATTCTCGTTACCTCGTTGTCCTCACCTGTAATGAAGGCTATTTTCTTGTGCCCCATCTCTATGAGGTGATTAACCATCAGCTCCATTCCCAGATTGTTGTCAGAAGAAACACAGATTGCATCAGCATACTCCTTATCAACCGCTGCAACTGGGATATCACTGTCCAAAATCTCCATAATCTCTGGATTGTCATCCGTACAGGCAATTATACATCCAACACAGCCGTATTCACGAAGCTGTTCAATATATGACTTGGCACCTTCTCGTTCTCTGTCATTATTCAAGAAAATAAGCGACATGTCATTTTTTTCAATCACTACCTTAAATGCCTCCAAAACCTCAGAGAAATAGCTGTGATTTAATCCTAATTTTGCATCATCCTTTAGAATTGCTCCAATTGTCTTCATGCCTTTTTACCCCTTTTGCTCGAAATGCATAATTTGATGTAATTATAACCTAAAAAAGAGGAACCGTCAAACGGTTCCTCTCCTAAAGCACACATATTAAATCGTTAATTTACTTCTTAGTAATATAACCTAAAGCCTTGAGTGTCTCAGCACATAAAACTGCTCCACCAGCTGCTCCACGAAGTGTATTGTGTGAAAGTCCTACAAACTTCCAGTCATATACGCTATCCTCTCTGAGTCGTCCTATTGAAACGCCCATTCCGCCCTCATAATCTACATCAAGCTTAACCTGAGGTCTGTTGTCCTCCTCGAGGTACTGAATGAACTGCTTGGGAGCTGAAGGAAGATCTAATTCCTGAGGGATACCCTTGAAGTTAACGAGCTTCTCAATAAGCTGCTCCTTGGTAGCCTTTTTCTTGAGCTTAACAAATACAGCTGCTGTATGACCATTTAATACAGGTACTCTGATACACTGGCTTGTGATAACAGGAGACTCTGCAGGAACGATAACTCCCTGCTCCTTGTCTACATGACCCCAAACTCTAAGAGGCTCTTTTTCTGACTTTTCTTCCTCTCCACCAATGAAGGGAATGATATTTTCAACCATCTCAGGCCAATCCTTGAAAGTCTTACCTGCACCAGAAATAGCCTGATATGTAGTAGCAACTACCTCGTAAGGCTCAAACTCTTTCCATGCTGTAAGAACAGGTGTATAGCTCTGAATTGAGCAGTTAGGCTTAACTGCGATAAATCCTCTTGTAGTACCAAGTCTCTTTTTCTGGTATTCAATAACATCAAAGTGATCCTTGTTGATTTCAGGAATAACCATAGGAACATCAGGTGTCCAACGATGTGCTGAGTTATTAGAAACTACAGGAGTCTCTGTCTTGGCATAAGCCTCCTCTATAGCCTTGATCTCATCCTTAGTCATATCAACTGCTGAGAATACGAAATCAACTTCACTAGCAACCGCCTCAACCTCGTTAACATTCTTAACTACAATATTCTTAACGGCGTCAGGCATAGGAACATCCATCTTCCATCTATCACCAACAGCCTGCTCATAGGTCTGTCCTGCTGATCTGGGGCTTGCCGCGAGGGTTGTAACCTCAAACCAAGGGTGATCTGCTAAAATGGTAATGAAACGCTGTCCTACCATTCCTGTTGCTCCTAAAATACCTACCTTTAACTTGTCGCTCATAATTACTCTCCTTTACTCATTGCCATTGGCTTATGACAACGTTGATTTGTGTATAATATCACATATTCTTGATAAATCAAGACTCTTGTAAATATTTCTCATTAATTTCTATTACTTTTTTCATTGCCTCTGGAGCAGGAGCACCTATGGTAAGGCGCTTATTTACGCATGTCTCCATAGAAATTGCCTCGTAAATATCCTCCTTAAAAACAGGCGATATCTCCTGAAGCTCCTCAAGACTCATCTCATCAATCGCTTTATTTTTATCAATACAAGCTAATACTAACCTACCTATAATAGAGTGTGCATCTCTAAAAGGAACTCCATTTTTAACAAGATAATCTGCAGCATCAGTAGCATTAGTAAATCCGCCGTTACTTGATGCATACATATTCTCTTTGTTGAACTTCATTGTATCAAGCATTCCGTCAAAAAGAGCAATACATCCCTTTACGGTGTCAAAAGCATCAAAGCTAAGCTCCTTGTCCTCTTGCATATCCTTGTTATAAGCAAGGGGTATACCCTTCATTGTAGTAAGAATCGACATAAGCGCGCCGTATACTCTACCGGTCTTGCCCCTTACAAGCTCCGCAATATCTGGATTTTTCTTTTGAGGCATAATGGAGCTACCTGTCGAATAAGCATCATCAATCTCAACAAAACGATACTCATTTGAATTCCAAATTATAATCTCTTCTGAAAATCTAGATAAGTGCATCATAATAGTCGAGCAGGCTGACAAAAATTCTATTAAATAATCTCTATCAGAAACTCCGTCCATACTGTTAAGCATAGGACCATAAAAGCCTAATTCTTTGGCTGTAAAATCTCTATCAAGAGGATATGTGGTACCTGCAAGAGCTCCACTTCCGAGCGGACAATAATTCATTCTCTCATAAATATCACCCAGACGAAGTCTATCGCGCTTAAACATCTCAAAATAGGCCCCGAGGTGGTGTGCCAAGGTAACAGGCTGTGCCTTTTGAAGGTGTGTAAAGCCTGGCATAATTGTGTCAATATTTTCTTTTTGAATTCTGATAATCGTCTCCAAAAGATGCTTCAAAAGCTCATCTGTAGCCTTAACCTCACCCCTAGTGAAGAGTCTCATATCAAGTGCAACCTGATCATTACGGCTACGTCCAGTATGAACCTTTTTTCCGGTGTCTCCTAATCTATCGATGAGATTTGCCTCCATAAAGCTATGGATATCCTCATATTCTGCAGTTATCTCAAGAGTCCCTGCCTCAATCTCAGCCACTATTTTATTAAGCTCTGTCTCAATTGCTCTAGCCTCATCCTCTGTAATGATGCCCTGACGTCCAAGCATCTTGGCGTGGGCAATACTGCCCCTAGCATCCTCCTTAAAAAACCTTTGGTCAAATCGAATTGAAGCATTAAAATTGTAAACTAATTCATCTGTAGCCTTTGTAAATCGGCCACCCCAAAGCTGTGCCATATTGCCTCCATTTACACAAGCTTAATACCTGTGCTTTATTTTTTCTACTGTCTCATAGAGTATACACATCCACAGTAGTTTTGTCGATACATTCCGTGTTCTTTTGAAAGCTCAGTGGAACGAAGATAACCATTTTTCTTTTTTAAATCAGAAAAGAGATAAGAAACTCCTATCTCATCAGCTAATCTACCACCTA
>JAZRXQ010000127.1:0-10948 GCA_045600305.1 Lachnospiraceae bacterium | reverse complement strand
ATGACAACAGACATGCTAGAGATTTTGGAAAATATAAAGAAATAATATGAGTAAAATAATTTTTTCAGATTTAGACGGAACACTATTAAATGATAAGAAGAAAATATCCAAAGAGGATATGGATGCTATCAGGCGTGCGACTGAGGCAGGTCATAGATTTGTAATTGCTACGGGGCGTCCTCATAGCTCGGCCTTAAAGGTTGCTACTGAGCTTGGATTGGTGTTTAAAGGAACATATATTATTTCTTTTAATGGAGCACAAATTTATGAGTGTGGTAGCTGTAAGGTAGTGTATAGAGCGGCTGTTCCTATGGATATTGTGAGAGAGCTATTTGATTTTGCCCACAGACATAACGTACATATACATACCTATATGGACGGCAAAGTGGCAGCACTTCGTAAAAGTGAAGCTTTGCAGTGGTATCTTGACCATACCAATATCAGTGGCTGGTGTGGAGAGAATCTCTTTGACAGGATGAACGAGGATCCCTGTAAATGTATTATGGTAGCCCTAAATGATAGAGAGAGGCTAGAGAGATATAGGAAGATTCTCACTGAGAGATATGCAGATAAGATATCATTTACCATGACTTGTGATGAATATCTGGAGAGTATGAGTTATGGGGTGTCCAAGGGTAGCGCGATTGTACGTTTAGCGGAGCTATTGGATGTTGATCTGGCTGATACTATTGGATGTGGTGACGAGGAAAATGACATCGAGATGATACGCCAGGCTGGAGTAGGTGTTGCTATGTGCAATGGTAGAGACTCCGTAAAAGCAGTGGCAGATTATATTACTGAGCGCGACAACAATCATAGCGCAATGACTGAGATTATAGGAAAGTTTTTATGATAAATACAGCCTTTTTTGATATAGAGACTACAGGATTTTCAAGAACAGCGTGTACTATCTATATGATTGGTGTGATGAAGTTAGATGAAGGCGATGGGGGTAAGCCTATACTTTTTTTTGCAGAAACTCCAGAGGAAGAAGCTAAGTGTATTAGCGATTTCTTCGGATGGCTGGAAGAGAATGAGATAAAGAGACTTATAACCTTTAATGGCGCTAGTTTTGACATCCCTTTTGTCAGCGCCAGAATCATGAAAAAGGGATTAACTTTTTCATTTGATGATTTTGAGCACCTTGATATATATAAGGAAATTGCACCATTAAAAAATGTTTTGAATTTAGATAGCTGCAAGCAAAAGAGCATAGAAGCCTTTTTAGGGATTGACAGAGAAGATGAGATGGACGGTGGACAGCTTATCAACGTTTACAAGAGCTACGTGAGGACTCCATCCGAAGCAAAGAAACACCTTTTATTTATCCACAATTATGAAGATGTACTTGGAATGCTTGGATTACTTCCGGTTTTAAGCTATGTGGATGTATTTAGGGAATGTAGAAGTACCGAGGGTATGACCTCGGCTAAAACGCACTATAATTATGGGAATAAAAGTGAAGCGGATACATGTGATAAAGCATTAAGTGTGACTTTTGAGGTGAAGCTTCACGTGTCCGTTCCAGTGCCTATAGAGTATATTCATCCTGATTATGATTGGAAACTGTGTATAGCTGGTGATGAGTTAAGCTTAGATTGTCCGCTCTATGATGGAAAGCTGCGTTATTATTATCCTGATTTTAAGGAGTATTTTTATTTGCCTAATGAGGGGTATGCAGTACACAAGTTAGTGGGGACTGCAGTTGATAAAGCTAGTCGTATCCCAGCAACTAAGAGCACATGTTATACATTAGTGGATTTCTCGGAGGATATCGCTGACAGGTATTTTAGGCATTGTATGGAAATAATAGCATAAAATCAGTTATAAAATTGATTTTTTACTTGCATATCATTTTCTTTTATGATATTCTATACAAGCTGTCGTGAAGTGGGGGAGTTTCTACTTCGGAGGTTGCAAGGATTCATCTTAGCGGATGGTTCCCCTTATGACGTAGACAGCGAGATAAATTAGTTGTGGGTAGCGTATGCTACCAGATGACAATATACTACAATTTGTGAGGTGAAAAAGATGCAGGCAGAGATTCAGCCCGAATACTATCAGGCAAACGTTACTTGTAACTGTGGTAACACATTCGTAACAGGATCTACCAAGAAGGAGATTCACGTCGAGATTTGTTCAAAGTGCCATCCTTTCTATACAGGACAGCAGAAGGCAAATCAGGCAAGAGGTCGTGTAGAGCAGTTCAACAAGAAGTACGGTCTTTAAGATTTGGAACAAAAACGTGTAGGCTGAGCAGTAGTGCTCAGCCTGTTTTTTTAAGAGGGTACTATAAAATGAGATACAGTGGGATTGGCGGTCAGGCAGTTATGGAAGGTGTCATGATGAAAAATGACAACCGTTATGCTATTGCTGTGAGAAAGACTGATGGAGATATAGTAGTTAGCAAGAGAAAATGCAAGGGTAAGGCTGAGATGGGAGTTGCATCAAAGATTCCCTTTGTAAGAGGAATAGTTAATTTTGTGGATTCTCTTGTGATGGGAATGAAGGCTATGAGTTTTTCTTCTTCATTTTTTGTAGATGATGAAGAAGAGGAAAAAAAGAAGAATATGACCGCTGAGGAAAGAGCTAAAGCAAAGAAAAAAGAAGATGCCTCACTTACAGTAACTATGGTTATTTCTTTTATAATAGCAATAGCTATATTTACAGTACTTCCCTGGTATCTTTCCACTCTGTTTGAAAGGGTGGGGTTTAGTAAAGTGCTGATATCAGTTATAGAGGGAGTGCTTAGAGTAGTTATTTTTATTGCGTATTTGGTATTTATTTCTCTATTAAAGGATATCAAGCGTGTGTTTATGTACCATGGTGCGGAGCATAAGTGCATCAATTGTATAGAACATGATTTAGAACTCACTGTAGAAAATGTGCGCGAGTCTAGCAGATTTCACAAGAGATGTGGAACAAGTTTCCTATTTATAGTAGTTATACTCAGTGTAATTGTTTTCATTTTAATTGGCTTATTTGGTATAGAAAATCCACTTCTCAAGGTTGGAATTAGATTACTCATGATTCCTGTTATTGCAGGCATTTCTTATGAGTTTTTAAGACTTGCAGGTAAGCATGATAACTGGTTTATAAATATAATCGCAGCACCGGGATTACTCATGCAGCGCCTCACAACGAGAGAGCCTGATGACAGTATGATAGAGGTGGCAATCGCGTCAGTGGAGGCTGTGTTTGACTGGAAGGCATTTATAGAATCAGGAAAAGATGCGGCATGTGAGTTTTCTGACAGAAAAGATGATAAGACAGAGGAAAAAGAGTTATGACCTATGCTAAAGCTTTGGCAGAAGCGACCACGAGACTAACTACTGCAGGTATAGCTGAGGCAAAAAATGATGCCTGGTTACTGTTAGAATATGTGGCGGGCATTGATAGAAATTTCTATTTCATGCACTCATCAGATGAAATAGATTTGGTTGTACGGAAAAAATATTGGGAATGTATCGCTAAAAGGGAAAAACGAGTACCACTTCAGCATATAACAGGGGAAACGGTGTTCATGGGGTTACCCTTTAAGGTGAATGAAAATGTATTGTGCCCCAGACAGGATACAGAGACGTTAGTTGAAGAAGCGCTTTCCAAGATAAAAGAACTGTCTTTTGAAAAAAACAGGATTAGTATTTTAGATATGTGTACAGGCAGTGGCTGTATAGCAATTAGCCTATGCAAGCTTGCCGGAGATTATTTAAAAAAGAATAATTCAGACGTTAAGACAGACTTTAGCGCAGTGGATTTAAGTGAAAATGCTCTTGAAATAGCAAGAGAAAATAAAAAAATAAATGATGCTGATATAGAATTTATTAAAAGCGATTTATTTACTTGTTTTGATGGAAAAAAGGACGTATTTGACGTTATTGTGTCAAATCCTCCGTATATAAATTCAGATGTCATTCCTACCCTCATGCCGGAGGTAAAAGACCATGAACCGAAATTAGCACTTGACGGAGGGGTAGATGGCTTGGTATTCTATAGAGATATAGTGGCTAATTCTATACGTTGCCTTAAGAACGGTGGATGGCTATTATTTGAAATAGGATATGATCAAGGCCAGAGTGTTTCTTCGATGATGAAGAATGCTGGCTTTATAGACGTTATAGTTATAAAAGATTTATCTGGAAATGACAGGGTTGTAAGGGGACAAAAAAATGTTTGATAAATTAGAGGATTTAATAGTTAGGTATGAAGAGCTTATGAGCGAGTTATCGGAACCCGATGTGGCTGGTGATTCTAACAGACTTAGAAAGCTTATGAAGGAGCAGGCAGAGTTAGCTCCTCTTGTTACAGCATACAAGGATTATAAGAAGGCAAAACAGGATATAGAGGACTCGCTTCTCATGTTGGATGAGGAGAGTGACGAGGAACTCAAAGAGATGGCAAAGGAAGAATTAAAGGATGCCAAGGCAAGAGTTTCAGAGTTAGAAGAGCAACTCAAGATTTTACTTCTTCCTAAGGACCCCAATGATGAGAAAAATGTTATCGTGGAGATTCGTGCTGGAGCAGGTGGAGATGAGTCAGCTCTATTTGCAGCAGAGATTTACAGAATGTATGTGCATTATGCAGAGAGCCGCAGATGGAAGGTTGAGACTCTTGAAGTAGATGAAATCGGTATCGGTGGTATGAAGTCTGTTAACTTCATGGTTAGCGGTCAGGGAGTATATTCGGTACTCAAGTATGAGTCAGGAGTTCATCGAGTACAGCGTGTACCAGAGACAGAGTCCGGTGGTCGTATACATACCTCTACTATTACAGTTGCTGTTATGCCAGAAGCTGAAGAGGTAGATGTACAGATTGATGAGAAGGATATCCGTATCGACGTAATGCGAGCATCAGGAAATGGTGGACAGTGTGTCAATACCACGGATTCGGCGGTTAGACTTACACACTATCCTACAGGAATAGTTATTTACTCACAGACAGAAAAGTCACAGCTTCAGAACAAGGAAAAAGCATTCGCATTACTTAGAGCGAAGTTATATGATTTAGAATTACAAAAGCAGCAGGACGCAGAGTCAGCAGCTCGTCGTTCGCAGATTGGAACAGGAGATCGTTCGGAGAAGATTCGTACTTACAACTTCCCTCAGGGACGTGTAACAGATCATCGAATTAATCTCACCCTGTATAAGCTAGATAAGGTTATGGGTGGAGATATCCAGGAGATTCTAGATGCATGTATCGCTGCGGACCAGGCTAATAAGTTGGCGAATATGCAGGAGAATTAGTAGTACTAGAAAAGAAACACGAGGTAATTAGATGTCAAAATACGAAATGATGGAGTTGGCACCAGAGCTAACAGAACAGTTTGAGGAATTAGTTAAAATATGTAGGGAATCAGGTCAGGTAGACCAGGGACTATACCAAAAGTATGATGTAAAAAGAGGACTTCGTGATTCCAATGGTAAAGGTGTCCTCACAGGTCTTACAGAGGTATCAGATGTTGTTGCAGTTAGGGTGGATGAAAACGGCAGCTCATATCCTATTGACGGAGAATTATATTTCCAGGGTGTCAATGTCAATGATTTGATTGATGGAAATAGTGCCAAGAAGTTTATGTTTGAAGAAGCAACCTATTTGCTTTTATTTGGCAAGCTTCCTACAGAGACTGAGCTTAAGGATTTCTCAAATATGCTTGCATCACTTCGAGAGCTTTCAGGTCAGTTTGTAAGAGATGTAATCATGAAAACACCTCCTGCAAACCAGATGAATGCATTACAGAAATGTATAGTATTTTTGTATTCGTACGATTCAACCCCTGATTCGATTGAAATTGATGATGTACTTCGTCAGTCAATGCAGCTCATTGCAAAGATGCCCATGATGGCGGTTTATTCATATTATGCATATCGCCATTTTAAGCTTGATAAGACATTGATTATCAGACCACCTAAGCCTGAGTATTCTACAGCAGAGAATATACTTTACATGCTTAGAAAAGACGGAGTGTTTACTGATTTGGAGGCAAGAGTTTTAGATGTTGCTCTTGTTATTCATGCAGAGCATGGTGGTGGTAATAACTCAACATTTACTAATCACGTTGTTACATCCTCAGGAACAGATACATATTCAGCGGTGGCAGCTTCAATGTCATCCCTTAAGGGACCCAGACATGGTGGTGCTAACTTAAAGGTTATGCAGATGTTTGAAGATATCAGAGATAACTGTAGAGATATAGACGACGATGATGCATTAGCAGAGTATCTTACACTTATTCTTGAGAAGAAAGCGTTTGATAATGCTGGATTAATCTATGGTATGGGTCATGCGGTTTACACAGATTCAGACCCCAGAGAGGTAATGCTCAAGAAATACGCCAAGCTTCTTTCAGCAGAAAAAGGAATGGAGAGAGAGCTTAATCTCTATACGAGAGTTGAGAAGATTGCTGCAAAGCTCATAGCTGAGAGGCGTCATCTATTCAAGCCTATTTGTGCAAATGTGGATTTCTACAGTGGTTTTGTGTATACAATGCTTGGAATTCCTACAGAGTTATTTACTCCCATATTTGCGATATCTCGTATATCCGGATGGAGTGCGCACCGTTTAGAGGAACTCGTAAACCACGGTAAGATTATTCGTCCTGCATACAAGTATGTAGGTGAGCATGTGGATTATGTACCGGTAGATTTTAGAGAATAATGTATAAAGTATATACAAAAAAAGTTGAAGATAAAAAAAAGCAGTCTATGGAAGCCCGTAGACTGCTTTATGATGTTTTAAAAGGAGAAATTGATGAGAGTGTTCCAGTGGTTAAGGGGGAACATGGCAAGCCTTTTTTTGAAAATTCAGACATCAGGTTTTCTATTTCACACAGTGGTGATTACGTGTGTGTTGCGGTGGCAAGAGGTGTTGAAATTGGAGTCGATATTCAGCTAGTTCAAAATAACAGAGACCGTCTTGCAGACAGATTTTATTCTAAGGGCGAGCTAAGTGCATTGGCTGGGCTTGAGAATGATGAAAAAAGAGAGGAGTTTTTTAGAATTTGGACTAGAAAAGAAGCTCTTCTAAAAGCTGATGGGTGCGGAATAACTATTGATTTGAGAAGCTTCGATGTAACAGACGAAAAAGTTGAGTTTATGGGTAAAACTTATATGCTTCATTCGTTGACAGAAGGCGTACCAAAAGGTTATTATATAAGTGTTGCAGTAAACCTATGAGGGTAGGTTAGACTATACGAAATAGAGGATTTGGTATGAGCAGATTTGAAAAATTAATTTTAATACCTTCTTACGAGCCAGATGAGATGTTTGTTAACCTGGTTAAAGGGCTTAGGGAGGATAATTTTGAAGTATTAGTAGTAGATGATGGAAGTGGTCCCAAATACCGAGGGATTTTCAGGGAGACTTCCAAATATGCCAAGGTTATTTCTTATGATGAGAACAAGGGTAAGGGTCACGCACTTAGAATGGGGCTTAGATTTATAAGAGATAATTTTGAGGGTGAGTATATAGTCTGCACTATGGATTCGGATGGACAGCATGCAATTGAGGATGCGAGACACTTAATTACATATTCCATGGTTAATACCGACAAGCTTGTATTAGGCAAGAGAGAGCTTGGCAAGGGGATTCCCTTTAAGAGCAGACTTGGTAATGACATAACCAGATTTTTGTACAAGTTTAAGATGGGAAAATCAATCTACGACAATCAGACTGGACTACGAACTTTCTCACATAAGCTGGTGCCCATGATGTGCAAGATTGGTGGTGAGAGATACATCTACGAGATGAATGTGATTATGACCTGTGAGTCTAAACACATTCCCATTAAGGAGATTCCTATCAGGACAATCTATATCAATGGCAACAAGGGCTCACACTTCCATCCCTGGAAGGATTCTTTTAGCCTTTATGGCTCAATGTTAGCTTTTAGTCCTACATTGGCTAGGAAGTATTGGTAATGCTGGAAAGAATCTTAACAACGAGACAACGTTTAGAGATACAATAAAGAGGAAATCGAAATGAAAAAATACACACTAGATTGGAACAACTACATAGACCTTGCTGTCAAGGCAAGTGCAGAGGGTGCGGTGCTACTTAAAAATGACAATGATGTACTCCCTGTAAGAGATGATGAGACACTTGCTGTATTTGGTCGTTGTGCCATTGACTATTTCAAGAGTGGAACAGGGTCTGGAGGTATGGTTAATGTTAATCATACAACTAATATCATCGAGGCACTAAGAGAGTGTGATGTCCTTATTGATGAGGATTTAGTCAGTGTATATGACGAGTGGATAGAAGCCAATAAGCCTGAGGATTCTCTTGGCTGGGGAAATGAGCCCTGGTCTAATCCAGAGATGGAGTTAGAGGATAGTTTAATTGAGAGATTCACATCAAATGACAAGGCTTTGGTTGTTATCGGTCGTACAGCGGGAGAGGATAATGATTCTGGCATGGAGCAGGGCTCATATCTCCTTACTGATGCAGAGATGGATATGCTTCGTCTTGTTAGAAAGAATTTTGACAAGATGGCAGTTGTGCTCAATGTTGGTAACATTATCGATATGAACTGGATGGACGAGATTAAACCTGATTCAGTTATGTATATCTGGCATGGTGGTATGGTAGGGGCACTTGGCTCAGCACAGGTTATATGTGGTAAGGTCAGTCCCAGTGGTAAGCTTCCAGACACTATTGCTTACAACATTGAGGATTATCCTTCACATGCTAATTTTGGCAAGGATTTAGAGGATATCTATGTAGAAGATATTTTTGTAGGATACAGATATTTTGAGACATTTAAGCCTGAGGCAGTTAGATATCCATTTGGATTTGGTCTCAGTTACACAGATTTTGAATTTAGTAATGTTAGTGTAGAGGCAAACTTAGAGTCTAGAAAATCTAAGATTCAGGTAACAGTTAAAAATACTGGTGATGTAGCTGGTAAAGAGGTTGTACAGGTTTATGTAGAAGCACCTAATGGCAAATTAGGAAAGGCAAAAAAGGTCTTAGCTGGCTTTGCAAAAACAGGAACAATCCAGCCTAAAAAGAGCGATATGCTTGAAATAGTTGTAGATTTTTCTACATTTATGTCTTACGACGAGGAAAATCTCAAGTGGGTTCTTGAGAAAGGACAGTATTCTGTTTATGTCGGAAGTGACGTTCGAAGTGCAAAACGAGAGGGGGGCTTCCTTTTAGTTGAGGATATGTTCTTCGGAAAAACTCTTGATCTTTTAGCGCCTGTTCAGCAGTTTGAGAAGTGGGTGAGAGTAGATGGAGAGGATACACCAGTACTTAAGCCTGTTGTAACTGCAGTAGGTGATATGTATGACAGAAGAAAAGAAAATATACCTGAAAAGCTTACTCCTTACGGCGACGTTGGAATCAAGATTGGCGAAGTAATTGATGGAACATATTCTATTGAGGATTTTGTATCGCAGTTTACCGATAAGGAATTAGCTAGTATTGTTCGTGGAGAGGGTATGGGTTCAAGCCAGGTTGCAGCAGGAACAGCGGCTGCATTCGGTGGAGTAACTCCCAGCCTCAAGGAAAAAGGCCTCGTAGCAATTTGCTGTGACGACGGCCCCAGCGGAATGAGATTAGATTGTGGAGCCAAGGCTTTTTCACTTCCCATAGGAACACTACTTGCATGTACATTTAATAGAGATTTGGTGCGAGATTTATACGAGTGTTTAGCAATAGAGATGCTCGGAAATAATGTAGAGTGCCTCCTCGGACCTGGAATCAATATTCATAGACACCCCTTAAATGGTCGTAACTTCGAATATTTTTCAGAGGATCCTTATCTCACAGCAGAGATGGCCGGAGCACAGCTTTTGTCCCTACATAAATATGGGGTCGAGGGAGTAATCAAGCATTTTGCCGCTAATAACAGAGAGACCAAGCGTCGCGAGATGGATTCGGTTGTATCGATGAGAGCACTCAGAGAAATCTACCTCAAGGCTTTTGAAATCTGTGTTAAAAAATATAAGGCCAGTGCCATTATGACTACCTATGGCTCATTAAATGGGGTATGGACATCTGGAAACTATGACCTCAACACAGCATTGCTTCGAGATGAGTGGGGGTTTGAAGGAATCGTAATGACCGATTGGTGGGCTGCAATTAACCGTCGTGGCGAGAAACAGAACTTTACTGATTTTGCTGCAATGGTTGAAGCAGGAAATGACCTTTATATGGTCACACCTGATTCAAATAAAAATATCCATGGAGATAATACATTAGAGGCACTAGCCAGTGGAGAATTAAAACGCTCAGAAATTCAGAGATGTGCAATCAATATCTGCAAATGGGTTATGAATTCTACAGCAATGAATAGACCTGTAGTTGAGATAATAAATAGACCTAAGGATGCGGATGATGTTGATTTATCTGAGCTTGTATACGAATTCTTAGGAGATGAAAAGGAACTTGATTTCTCTGATGTGACGATTAAAAGTGGAACCAATCTTGTATTCCCTATGGAGGTTGAGGGACCTGCAGTTTACGAGATGACCATTACAGTTAACTCAGACCTCAATCCTGTGGCCCAGCTTCCTACATCTCTATACGAGAATGGAATCCTCATGCAGCAGTTTGTATTCAATGGAAGTGAGGGCAAGGATACGAGTATTACAAAGCTTGTTGCCATACCCAGAAGATTTGCCGTATTTAGACTGTTCGTTAGAGAAGCTGGTATGACAGTTAAATCAATCAAGCTGGTAAAGACAGGAGACGATCCCTTTAAGTTACTTGGATGGGGATAAGTGGCTTCATATACTCTATTTCCATTATTGCAATTACTAGATATTTATAGTAGAATGTTACGCGGTGTATTTGGCACCGCGTTTTTATTAAAACAATATTTTAAGGAGGCCCATCATGGCAGATAAGAAAAACATTTTTACAGAGTTTAAACATTTTATCAGCAGAGGTAATGTGCTGGATATGGCAGTCGGTGTTATCATCGGTGGTGCTTTTACAGCAATCGT
>JAZRXQ010000126.1:0-4457 GCA_045600305.1 Lachnospiraceae bacterium | reverse complement strand
GCACTAGGACAGGCAATTTTAAATTAAAGGATATAAGAGATGATAAAAGCAGTAGTATTTGATATGGATGGGACAATACTAAATACCCTAGATGATTTGGCTGATGGAGTTAACTATGCTATGAGGCAAAGAGGGTATCAGTGTAACTACGACAAAGAAATTGTGGGTATGTTTTTTGGCAGTGGAATCAGAGTTGCATTTGAGAGAGCGCTGGCAGTGTTAAATGGATGTGGCGTAGATGAATTGGAACTACTTGGAACTGCTGATTATGATGGGCAGTTCAAGGCAGATGCAAAGGCTCAGGCTGAGATAGACGAGCTGATGAAAATATACGTGCCATACTACAAGGCACACTGTAATGACAAAACCTGTGCTTATGACGGAATACTTGACTTACTGGACGAGCTTAGAAAAAAAGGAATAAAGACAGCGGTGGTTTCCAACAAGCCAGATGCAGCGGTCAAGATTTTGTGCAGAGATTTGTTTGACGGGTATTTTGACTATAACCTGGGTGAGCTAGAGGGAGTTAACAGAAAACCGGATAGAGCTATGGTGGATATGGCTATAAAGGCACTTGGAGTGGATGTGTCTGAGGCAGTCTATGTGGGAGATTCAGAGATAGACCTGCTCACTGCAAAAAATTCTGATTTGCCCTGCATCGCTGTTACCTGGGGGTTTAGAGGCCGAGCTTTTTTAGAAAAACATGGAGCAAAAATCATTATAGATAGACCTGAAGAAATTTTAGAAATCATTAAAAACGAGACGTCCCCAAATTAGAGAGAATGGTTATGAATACTAGAGAAGAAGCACTTGAATACGGACTAAGCTTTCCAAACACATATCAGGATGCACCATTTCACGATACTAATTGGCAACTGGTTCGCGAAAAAAATTCGAATAAAGCCTTTTTGTGGACCTATGAGAGAGAAGGATATATAAATCTCAATGTCAAGGTATCACCTGAGTGGAGACATTTTTGGAGAGATACATACGCAGCTGTTATTCCAGGTTATCATCAGAATAAGGAGCATTGGAATACCATCATTTTAGATGGGTCGATTCCTGCAGACGATATCAAGAGAATGATAGCTGAGAGTTATGATTTGATTTCTGATAGTCCTACAAAGCGCATCTATGAGGCAGTTAAGAGAATACCTAAGGGAAATGTGGCAACCTATTCGCAGGTTGCGGCTATGGCAGGCAATTCCAAGATGTCACGCGCAGTAGGCAATGCTCTTCACAAGAACCCTACTCCAGGAATAATACCTTGTCATAGAGTGGTGGATTCCAAGGGTAGATTGGCTGGAGCTTTTGCTTTTGGTGGAGAAAAGGTGCAAGAGAAACTGTTGACTGATGAAGGAGTAGAAGTCACAGGCGGCAGGGTTGACCTGAAAAAATATCAGATGACTATATAGGGGTAATGGGAAGATTGAAAAAAAGATGAGTTAACCATAATGGTTATACTAAAAGATACCTACGAAGTAAAAACAGAAAAATCATTAGCACGAATGGTCTTATTTACAGGTGAGTGTGATTGTGATAACTTTAAGGGGCAGATTCTTGAAGGTGCTGTTGACACACAACAGATGAAAAATGAAGAGCCTATAAAAACTACGCCCGTAGTTCTTACTGACTCAAGATGCCTGTCATATCTCAATAACGCTGAATTAGAGGGGATAGTCGAGAATTGTGGGGATGGAGTAATAATTATACATATATATCAAATTGAAACTAAGAATATAAATTTAGAATAAGTTGGCAAAATCAGGAGATAATAGTGTCAGATAGAAAATGGAATTTAGAGTTAGATGAATATATACGACAGGGTGAGCCTGATGCGATAGATAAAAGTTGTGCATGGAAAACTGCCATTGGCTTACAGGAGGTTGATGGACTAAAGCCCTCTGAATATTTGCTTGAGACAGCCAAGGAACATATCGAAGGGAAAATCTCTATATCTGAAGCGTACAAAAGAATCCAAAGTTACTATGAGACTCGTCAAGATAGAAGTGAGATAGAAGAAGATACCAAGGAAGCGGATGTTGTCTCAGTACGAATTGCGAAATTACTAGGAGAGAAGACCTTTCAGTTTTCACCTGTAGAATGGCAGAATATCCATCGTAAGTTGTTTGAAGGAGTATTTAGTCATGCGGGCAAAATCCGAGATTATAATATTACGAAAAAAGAATGGGTGCTAAATGGTAATACAGTGATGTATGCATCGTATGACAGCATTAGAGCTACGCTAGATTATGACTTTCAGCAAGAGAAAAACTTTTCATATGAGGGTTTGTCCATCGAAGAATCTGTAAGGCATATTGCTAAATTTGCGTCAGGTATTTGGCAGATACACCCTTTTGGAGAAGGCAATACTAGATCAACAGCTGTATTCATAATTAAGTATTTAAAAACTTTTGGCTTTACAGTAAGTAATGAGACTTTTGCAGAAAATTCCTGGTATTTTAGAAATGCCATGGTTAGAGCAAATTATAACGATTTGCAAAATGGTATTCACGCAACCACAGAATTTTTAGAATTATTCTTTGAAAATCTCTTGATGAATGCACACCATAAACTAAAAAACAGGTATATGCATGTGGATTATCAAGGCGAAAGTGCAATTCAAAGTGCCACTGAAAGAGATTCAAAGGGCCAAAAAGGCACTTTAGAAATGTCTCTTGAAGAATTAGCAATACTCAATGTTATAACAAATAATCCTACGGCAACACAGAAACAGATTGCTGAATTGACAGGAAAATCGGAAAGAACCATTAAGCGCAGAACAATTGAGATGCAAGAAAAAGGTCTGATTTTTAGAGAGAATGGCAAGCGTAATGGTAAGTGGAAAGTTCTTATAGAAAGTTGATATAACGAGTTTGGGGTGTAAAATTTCAAGGAGGTAAAACAATGCAATTTGAACCAGTAGGGAATGAAGCAATGGCAGTACTGATAGTTGGTGTGATTATTATGACGCTTGTACCAGTGGCGATTGCTATTATGTGGAAGATAAAAAAGAGGGAGCGCTTTACTACTGTACTTGTGGGCGCGGCGATATTTATAGTTTTTGCTCTAACATTAGAAAAGCTTATACAGGCAGTAGTGATAATGCCAACTTCACTTGGACTACCTGAGAGTGGACTGAGTTCGTTCTTAAATGCTAACCCTATAATATGGGCTCTGGTCGTAGGACTTTTTCCTGGAATATTTGAAGAGGTGGGAAGACTAGTGGCATTCAAGACGATTCTTAGAAATAGAAAAAATAAGGAGACAGCTATTTCTTACGGATTAGGTCATGGTGGAATCGAAGTTATTATGCTAGTTGGCGTCACTTATATCGGAAACATTATTTTTGCTGTTATGATAAATTCTGGGACTTTTCAGAGCATCATTGATTCAGTAGCGGCACAGTCACCAGAGCAGGTAGGGACCATAACAGCTATTGCCTCCCAACTCGCAGCATTGACCTTTGCAGAGTTTGGATTAGCAGTAGTAGAGAGAATCTTTGCTGTTCTTTTCCATGTGGGAGCTTCGATATTGGTATTCTATGCTTGCAGAGACAATAAGAAAAAATGGTTGTTCCCTGTAGCGATTATTATACATACAGCTATGGATTTTGTAGCTGGTTTATATTCTGTTGGAGTTCTTGTAATTCCTGTGTGGGTGCTTGAAATAATTATGGCTATATTTGGCATAGCGATATTTGCAGGTGCGTATTTTGGATTATATAGAAAAGATAATGCAAGTGGTTAAATTGCCACTTGCATTTTTTTGTGATTATTTAGTGCAATAATCATTTTTGTTGCGGATTTTGCATAAATGCGAAAGAAAACTTGCAAAACACGACAGATGAAGAGGTGTAAAAGTTTTAAAAAGGTCTTGAAAACAAGCGAAAAATCGTGTATTCTTGAAGAGATTGTGATAAGCCAATATGAATAATTGAAAGGGGAATTATTCATCATGGATTTTTTTGAAATGGCTAGACAACAGAATATGGAAAAAGAATCCCCTCTTGCGAGTAGACTTAGACCTACCACGTTAGATGAGGTTGTAGGTCAGGCACATATAATAGGCAAGGATAAATTGCTCTATAGGGCTATCAAGGCTGACAAGCTTAGCTCAGTCATTTTCTATGGACCGCCAGGAACAGGAAAGACTACTCTGGCAATGGTTATAGCTAATACCACATCTGCCAAGTTCAAGCAAATCAATGCAACGAGTGCTGGAAAAAAGGATATGGAGGAGATAGTCCAGGCTGCCAAGGATGATAGAGGGATGTACGGTAAAAAAACAATACTTTTTATCGATGAGATACATCGCTTTAACAAGGCTCAGCAGGATTACTTACTTCCTTATGTAGGGGATGGCACAGTGGTACTAATAGGAGCCACAACTGAGAATCCTTATTTTGAGGTTAATAGTGCTCTACTATCGAGGTCTAATATTTTTGAACTAAAGCC
>JAZRXQ010000125.1:0-3948 GCA_045600305.1 Lachnospiraceae bacterium | reverse complement strand
GGTGCGGATGCAGTTTATATTGGTGGCGATATGTTTGGGCTTAGAGCAAAGGCTAAGAATTTTTCGCCAGAAGAGATGGCGGAGGGAATTGCTTTTGCTCACGACCATGGTAAGAAGGTATATGTAACAGTCAACATTGTTGCTCACAATGAGGATTTACCGGGGGTAGAAAAGTATTTACATGAGCTTAAGGAGATAGGACCAGATGCTCTTATTATTTCTGATCCAGCCATATTTACATTAGCTAGAGAGATTTGTCCAGAGATAGATATTCATATTTCTACGCAGGCCAACAATACCAACTATGGAACCTATAACTTTTGGTGGAAGTTAGGGGCGACGAGAGTGGTTAGTGCCAGAGAACTCTCTATAAAAGAGATAACAGAGATTAGATCCAAGATTCCAGAAGAGATGGAGATAGAGACATTTATTCATGGGGCTATGTGTATTTCCTATTCTGGAAGATGTCTTCTTAGCAATTTCTTTACAGGGCGTGATGCTAATAGAGGAGCTTGTACTCATCCTTGTAGATGGAAATACTACGTGTCTGAGGAGACTAGACCAGGGGAATACCTTCCCGTTGAAGAGACAGAGAGGGGCACATACGTATTTAACTCCAAGGATCTTTGCATGATAGAGCATATACCGGATTTATTTGCAGCAGGGATTGATTCATATAAGATAGAGGGGCGCATGAAGACAGCTCTATATGTTGCTACTGTTGCGCGTACGTATCGCAAGGCTATTGATGATTATATGGAAGACCCTGCTAAATACGAGGCAAATATGCCCTGGTACAAGGAACAGATTGCAAAGTGCACATATAGACAGTTTACGACGGGATTTTTCTATGGAAAAGCTGGCGAAGATTCAATGGTATATGATAGCAACACATATGTAACTGAGAATGTGTATCTAGGGTATATCCAGGGGAAAAATGATGCTGGGTTATACATGATGGAGCAGAGAAATAAGTTCTCGGTTGGAGATGAAGTGGATATCATGAGACCAGATGGGACAGATGAGATAGTTAAGGTTCTTGCTATGGTTGATGAAGAGGGGAATCCCATAGAATCTTGTCCTCATAGCAAGCAAAGGTTTGCGGTTGATTTGGGTAGAGAGCTTGATCCCTATGATCTGATTAGAATGTAATTAGGTCGATATTGCGTGAAAAGTTTTTTAACTGCGTGAAGCCTGATTTACATATATTATTTTTGGTGGTATTATAATTTATTATTGTAAAAATATTTGGTTGATTTTGACCAGCGACTATATTAAGGAGGATTTTTCAATGAGAAAGTTAGGAATGATTATTGCAGGGGCAGCACTTTCACTTGTAATGGCAGTTACTATGATTCCTGCCACTGTAGAGGCCAAGGTAAAGGCAGCACCTACAACGCTTGAGGGAGTTATCTTTGTAAAGGATGGCGAGGTTACTCAGACTAAGGATTCTATCGCTATTACCAAGACTAAGCTTGCCAAGAAAAAGGGTGTGACGAATAAGGTTACTCTTTCTGTTAAGAGTAGTGATACCAAGATTGTCAAGGTTACCAAGGATGGAGAGGTGACTTTCTTAAAGGATGGTAAGGCTACCATTACTGTCAAGGAAACTATAGCTACAACCAAAAAGGTTAATGGCAAGAAAAAGACCACAAAGAAATCATCTACAGCAACAGTCAAGGTTGTAGTTACTAAAAAGGTTATCGAAGTAGATGCTGATGGAAACATTATCTGTAAATGTGGTTGTGCAGAGTGTACAGGTGGTGCATGCAATGTAAATGATGGATGCAACTGTGAATGTGATGAGTGTGTATATGCTGACTACGAGGATGGTGAGCTCATTACAGATACAGATGATGATGACGAAGAAGATGACGATGAAGACGATGATGATAGCGTCGATGATGAAGTGTAGTTTTTAGTTTTAGAAGAGAGTTTGAATGAGTAAATATGCAGCGTTTTTTGATATAGATGGCACACTTTGGGATGAAAAGAATAATATTCCTGAGTCCACGATAGATGCTATCAGACAGTTTCGGGCTAAGGGAAACTATGCTTTTATCTGTACTGGTAGACACAAGGCGTACGTGATTAATCCGGATCTGCTGGCGATTGGTTTTGATGGGATAATAGCGGGTTGTGGTACTTACGTGGAGTTTGCCAAAAATATCATATACTACAAGACGATAAGTGAAGATTTGGGAATCCATACCGTTGAGACTGTCAGAAAGTTTGGGTTTAAGCCTATATTAGAGGGTGTGAATCATCTGTATTTTGATGATGAGGATTTTGCAGATGGCGTTTATGGTCAGAAGCTAATCAGAGAATTGGGAGCAAATAGAGCCTATATATGCAAGGATTATGGACATTGGGAGTTCTCTAAGCTTAGCTGTGATACCACTGATTGTGATGTTGCTGCCTGTGAAGAGGTGTTGGGGATGTATTATACATTTCTTCCTCACACGCCTTCTGTCTTGGAGATGGTTCCAAAGGGACATTCTAAGGCGACAGGTATTGCGAAGTGGTGCGATTCGATTCATTTTGATCCCATGTGTACTATTGCCTTTGGTGATGGAGTCAATGACATAGATATGATTCGCTATGCGGGCTGTGGAATTGTCATGGGAAACGGACAAGATGCAGTTAAGGCTGAGGCTAATTATGTAACTACATCTATTCATGATGATGGAATATACAACGCACTTAAGGAACTGAATATGATATAGGTTACTACATGTGATATATGTTGTATGGCTATTAGAGTGATGGATGATAAGCTTGTTGTAATTTCTTATATGTTAAAGGAGGAAAAGCTATGCCGTATTTACCTGGAATTATTATTGGTGCAATCATTATTTTGATTTTACTTTGCAGTATTAGGATTGTACCTCATGCAAATGCATATGTTATTGAGTTACTTGGAAAGTATTACACGACGTGGAGCAGCGGAATCCATATGCTTGTTCCGTTTTTTTCTAGAGTTTGCAATAGAGTTTCACTAAAGGAAAGAGTAGGAGATTTCCCTCCTCAGCCAGTTATCACCAAGGATAACGTTACAATGCAGATTGATACAGTAGTGTATTTTAGTGTATTTGATCCCAAACTTTTTACCTATGGAGTTGAGAATCCTATTAGTGCTCTTAGCAATCTAACAGCAACAACTCTTCGTAATATCATTGGTGAATTAGAGCTTGATGAGACTCTTACATCTCGTGATACAATCAATGGCAAGATGCAGGGAATCTTAGATGAGGCTACTGATTCCTGGGGAATCAAGGTTAATAGAGTTGAGCTTAAGAATATTATTCCTCCTCATGAGATTCAGGAGGCAATGGAGAAGCAGATGAAGGCTGAGCGTGAGAAGCGTCAGACCTTGCTTGAGGCAGATGCTCACAAGCAGGCTTCTATCACTAGAGCAGAGGGAGATAGGGCTGCTATGGTTCTTCGTGCTGAGGCTGAGAGAGATGCGGCTATTGCAAGAGCTAAGGGTGAAGCTGAGTCTATTCGTCTAGTATACGAGGCTGAGGCTAACGGACTTAAGATGCTCTCTAGTATCGATATGACTGAGGCAGCTATCCTTATGAAGAAGCTTGAGGCACTCAAGGAGATGGGTGATGGTCAGGCAACCAAGATTGTGGTTCCGACAGACCTTGCGACCTCTGCATCTAATCTTGAGTACACTAGAGAGATGCTTTTAGGAAAAGACCCTGCCAAGAGACCTGCTAATGCTTCTGCAGCTAAGGAGGATGCTTGCTGCGACGAGCCTGAAAGAAGCTCAGTGACAAAGGAGTTTTTGGGTGAGTAGAATTTTATAGAGTATTATGATGTAAAGTATAGGTTTTGAGACATAGTGTTCAAAACCTATATTTTTTGACAGTTTATAGTAAAGTCGCCTCGCCAAGCCCTTATTTTACTACGCATGAATATTACTCCTTGCGGCTTAGGTTG
>JAZRXQ010000124.1:0-16703 GCA_045600305.1 Lachnospiraceae bacterium | reverse complement strand
CTAATAATATTAATTGACTGGAACATCTCCATCATACGAACCTCACATCTTGCATAAGAATCGCAATCCTTTGATGTAATTATATCAAAATCAAGATCGCCGTATGCACAATAGCCAGTCTTTCTAATATCTCTCTCTATTCCGCTCGCTCTCATAAGAGGTCCGCAAGCACCAAGAATATCTGCCTTCTCAGGAGTGAGAATACCTACACCCTTGAGACGATCGAGAACAGTTCTATCTAAGAGGAATGTATCATAGATAGTCTTTATCTGCTCCTCAAACTTATCCAAACGCTGCTTAAAATCAGCAAGCATATCTGCAGGCATATCCTTTAATACTCCACCAGGTGTATTAACTGAGAAAATAACACGTCCACCTGTAGAAATCTCAAACATATCGAGAATCTGCTCTCTTATTCTCCAGCACTGATAGAATAATGACTCAAATCCAAATCCATCAGCGAGAAGTCCAAGCCAGAGCATATGTGAGTGAAGTCTGCTCATCTCTCCCCAAATAGTACGAAGATACTTGGCTCTATCGGGAACCTCTAGATCCATAATATCCTCGATTGCGAGACAATAGCTCATACCATGCTTGAAAGAGCAGATACCACATGTTCTCTCAACTACATATACCATCTCTTTGAAATCTTTTTTATCAACTAATGATTCAAGACCTCTATGAACGAAGCCAATTGAAGGGATTGCCTCTACTACCTTCTCATCATCAAGAACTAAATCTAAATGAATTGGCTCAGGTAAAACAGGATGCTGAGGGCCAAAAGGCACAACTGATAATTTACTTGCCATCTTCCTTTACCTCCTTCTTCATAGGTGTAGTTGCCTTGATTCTATAGAGTCTATCCTTGTAATCAGGCTCAATTAATCTAATATCTACTCCAAACAACTCTTTAATCTCATTCTCATATAGGAAAGCTGCAGGATAAATATTGGTCACTGAAGGAACCTCTGCTCCATCAGCAACAGGTACTCTTATTGATACCCAATCCATCTCTTTTCCAAATGTATAAAATACCTCAGCACCGCCCACCGCATTAATTGCGTGTGCCTGAACGAATCTATACCCAGCCGATTTATACTCCATTACGCTAAGTAAGAGGTCGTCAAGAGGTGTGTCGATTATTTTACAATTCAAATCTCCCATCTTATGCCTCCTTCTTATTCTTTTTCTCAATCTGAGCAGTCTCATATCGCTCTTCAAAAAGAGCAACGGACTGAACAATACCATCTATGATAGACTGAGGTCTAGCAGCACATCCAGGAATATATATATCAACTGGAATCACTGTATCAGCTCCACCCTTAATGTTGTAGCACTCCTTAAAAACACCACCTGTGCAGGCACAGGTTCCAATTGCGCATACTACCTTGGGATTAGGCATCTGTGAATAAATCTGTTCAACAACTGATGCATTCTGTTCATTTACACCACCTGTAACGAGAAGAATATCAGCATGCATAGGATTACCTGTATTGACAATACCAAATCTCTCTGCATCATATACTGGCGTAAGGCACGCCAAAACCTCTATATCGCATCCATTACAGCTGCTTCCATCATAATGAAGCACCCAGGGCGATTTTGCTACTTTAGCCATTTACGTACCCTCCTACTTTTTAAGTCCCATAAGGACAAGAATAATTATATTGATTCCACCAGCAATTAGTGTTACGCCCCATGCAGAGAAAAGTAATGTCTTCCAGTGAACACGAGCTGAAACATTATCGATGAGAATCTCAAGGAAATATATAATTGCGATAACTACTACCGCAACAAGCAAGCTCCAAGGACTTGATGTTACACAGAAAAGACCAACTACACCAAGAAGGAATACTGTCTCATACCACTCTGCTAACTCGATAAGTCCAAGGTTTCTACCACTCATTTCCTGAGTAATACCCTTAACAACCTCCTGATGTGCATGGTGTGCAGTTGAAAGGTCAAAGGGTGACTTTCTAAATTTGATTGTAAGTATAAATACAAAGCCTATAAATACGCCAGGGAGATACATAATAGCAGGATACTCTGCATTAACTAACTCTCTGACATCAAATGTGTTCTGTGCAACATAGAATCCTACAGCAGTAAGAAGTACCATAGGCTCATATGCCATCATCTGGAGAAGCTCTCTTTGAACACCAATTGATGCATAAGGTGAATGAGTAAAGCTTGCTGCAATAACAAGGAACATTGCTGCTGTTGTAAGTGCAAAGAAGCAGAGTAAAATATCTACTCCTGCAAAGAACATTGCTCCTGTAATAATCATAAAAATAAGATATGTCATTACAAGAAACTCCTGACTACGCTTTACAATAAGAGTTTCTTTGCAGAACAATTTTTTAAGGTCATAAAAAGGCTGTAAAATAGAAGGTCCTTTTCTACCCTGCATACGCGCTGAAACCTTGCGGTCAATACCATCTAAAAGACCACCAATAAAAGGAGCAAGAATCAAATACGCTGCTACAATGATTATTGTAGTGATGGTAGGATTAACAATAACAATACCCATTAGAATGCACCTCCTACTATTAATACCATCATTATCACTAAGAACGCTGCTGAAAGGATAATGACAGGTGTAAATATCTTGTTCTCGCCAAAGTATTCAAGCATATACCAGTTAGCTGTATATAGCTCCTTAGGCTCTCCCATTGCATCAACAAAATGCTTGTTATCACCAGTATTAGCACCATTCATATATGATATAACGTGCTTTGTGGGATTCTTTCTAGCCTTAACTGCAACAAAGCAAAGCATGGGAAGAATTGCAATAGCAATAAGCATTACAACCATAACTATTATATCGCTAAGATCAAGTGCCATGATTGCATTACCGTAAATACTCTCTACAATAGGTGATACGACAAAAATTGAGAGAGGTACACATGCAAGACAGATACCTACCATAAGTACACAATGAACAAAAAGTGAAATATACTCATTGGGCTTTGTAACATCTCTTATCTCTTTTTCAACTCTAGGAGGTCCTATTAGCTTGCCAAGGAACTTGGTCCAATAGAACATTGTTGTAGCTGAACCAAATGCAATCAAGATAATAAGTAAAGGATTTGCTGCGTCAACAAATGCCTTGAATGCTGCCCATTTTGCAATAAGCATACCAAAGGGTGCAAGGTACATACCTGCGATTCCAATTATAAGAATAAATGCAAGCTTGGGAAGTCTATACATAAGTCCCTGCATATTCTCAATATTACGACTGTGAAGTGAATTCTCTACAGCTCCTACTGCCTGGAAAAGCATAGCCTTTGAAACCGCATGGAAAACAAGAAGCATAATAGCTGCCCATACTGTCTGCTCCATACCTACACCTGCGCAGGCTGTTATAAGTCCTAAATTGGAAATAGTTGAATAAGCAAGCACTGCCTTGGCATCAGACTTAGAGATAGCAAAGAGTGATGCAAGTACAAAGGTTGCTCCACCTATTATACTAACCATAGTGCCAGTCATAGTTCCATACATAGCAGGCGATAATCTAAGTAAAAGATAAACACCAGCCTTTACCATGGTAGCTGAATGAAGAAGGGCTGATGAAGGAGTAGGTGCAACCATCGCTCCGAGAAGCCACTTTGAAAAAGGAAGCTGTGCTGACTTAGTAAGCGCAGCAAAAGCTAAAAACGCTACTGGAATAAGCGAACCACTCGAAACTACAGCATTAAGATCAACTGTTCCATTCCAATATGCACTATATCCAATTGCTAATGAGAAGAACAATCCACCAAGAAGGTTCATCCATAATGCTCTAAATGAATTATGAATTGCTTCTTCATTATTAGTGTAGCCAATAAGAAGGAATGAACAAACAGATGTAATCTCCCAGAAGAAATCTAACCAAAGAAGACTCTTAGAGGTTACAAGACCAAACATCGCGCCTAAGAATATAAAAAGAAGCATGAAGAAATAGCTTCTTCTATCCTTGATATCTGTATGATGTCTATGATATCCATGCATGTATCCAACAGCATAGATAAGGATGAATCCACCAATTACCGCTATAATAGCTATCATAATAATAGCTAATCTGTCGATTCTAATCTGAGCCGTCTCCTCAATTGGAGCCATCTTCTCAACCCAGATTACGATAAATGTCTGGACAATAGAAAGCACTGCAATAAGAGGCTTGTGATGCTTCATGCTTAAGATGCACACAACAAGACATATGCCAATCTCTGCAATCATAATGATAATATTAAGAACTTCATTTTCAATGAGAAGCTCTATAGGTTCTCCTCCATTTAAGAAGAATCCAGCTACCATGCAGGCAGCCATAGCCATAATTGTGCCTACACAAATGTAAGCTATTACAGCTCTTGCCTTACTGTTCCTGATAGCAAACACGAGCAGTGCAGCTACAAAAGGACAACAGATAAGAAAAGGTAAGATGTTTTGAAATAGAAACATGACTTAAACTCCTTTTTTTATTTACTCGAAAACTAGAATATTATAGCCTACTCCGAGTAAACATCATACAAAGAATTCTTATGTATCTAAAAAAAAACAATCTTACCTTTTTGTATCCTTAGTGCCAACTATTTTATCTACTGAAGCAAATATTTCATCTACCTCAGTTTTGTATCTAGGATTAGATGAGACTATTCGAAGAACCGTAGTTTTTTCTTCATCTATAACATTTAGATTATATTCCATGTTATTGTTGATTTTTCTACGTCTCTCAAGGAAATTATGCTTAAGCTCCGACAATTCTCCTGGTCTAAGGAGTTCTTCGCTTCTATCCTTCCATACCACAGGGTCATATAATCTAAGTGGCTTGATTAACTTCAATAATCTGCCTGTGAAAAACTCTAATTCATCGGAATTTCTCTCATATCTCTCCTGCTGTCTAATGGCATCCATATACTGTTCCCAGATATATTCCATTTCTCTGGCGTTTTTTACACCATATCTATCTAGTGAATAATCCACTGCATTTGTAATATTTACATACTTTATTTTTGTACGATTCAAAAGTGCAATGGCATGGTCTGCATTGATTTTAGCTTTTTTTATTTCGGCACCTGCATTGTTATATCTAATCATCATGACAAAACCAGCTATTGCGCCAAGAAGTACCAAAATCATCATTGGTAAAATTATATTAACTCTGAACCCGCTCATTAATACAAGAAGAACTATTATAGTCACAACAAATATTCCAAGAGCGGCAAACGCTCCAGTTTTTATATGCTTTTGCTCTCTAATTAAATCTTCTCTTCTTTTGGTCCATTGAAGCTTTTCACCCTCAAGATAAGACATATCCTTCTTAACAGTGGATTGATACGTCTCATTTGCCTGCATTCGCTTTATGATGTCAACAGCTTCTGCTTCAATTGAAGCCATCATGTTAAACTGATCATCAGATATAGTCTTATTGGTGTTGAGATATTCGTCTCGACTAGCTTTTAGCCTGTTTATATTCTCTGCACATTCTCTTATAGGTGCCATATCACTAGCAGGCAAATCAGCTATCGTCTCAATATCTGTGAGGTATTCTGTAATATTATTATACTCTCTTCTACCTCGCTCAAGCTCCCTTGCTGCCTCAATCATGGTCTCACAATGCTCTAAAACCAGATGTCCACCTGAAGGCTCTTGACTAGTCTGAAGCTCAATCTCTTGCTCTTCTATTTCAGTATTCTTTTGCTTATTCTTTTTTTTGCGCTTAAAAAGACCCATAGATATACCTACTTTTTAGTCCTCACACATTAACATATATTCTCTTGCCCACTGATCAGGTACAGTATTATTTCTCAGTTCATGCGATACTCTAACCTTGCATTCCTCATAGAGCTTTTTCACGCTGAGTGTCTCTTTATCAATGGATTCCTTGGCAGAGGGAAATCGCTTATCAAGCTTATCCTTTATCTCTTCGTCATCTGATATTGCTCCACATGCAATTGCCTGGGTAAAGGACTCTGCACGATGATTGAGACTGTACGCTCTTAAGAAAGCATTGAAGGCCTCTCTAAAATCTCCAATCTCTACATAAGCACAGCCCAAATTATTCCAAATATCTCCAGCTACATGCGCCTGGTCGGCTGTCAGCTTATTATTAGACAAGAGCTTGATATACGAGTGAATTGCTTTTGTAATTTTACCTCTGCTCATGTAATTATCCGCAGACATTTTGCCACTCTCAAGCTCTGTCATATGATCAAACTTCTCGAGCTTGACATTTAATATAGAAAGCTCTGAGCTTGTCAAATATGAATTATTTTGCTCAATAGGTAAAAAAAACTTTTTAAGAGACGAATTGGCACTAGTATATATGGCATTCATTTCCTCTGCCATAGCTTCCTCTTCAAGTTCAGTTCTAATCCAATCTATGAACCTTTCATTCATAAAATCAGAGCCGTCAGCAAATTTGGCATTATAAAGAAGGTACATAATCTCCTCGAGAGAATATACCTCTTTTTCCATTGACTCAATATAATAGGGTTTAGCTGCCCTTTTTACTCTACATAATAATAATGCCATAATTATTTATTATTCCTCTATTGAACAGGTATGTGCCCATTTTTGATGTGTTCCTGGGAAGATATTTCCAAGTCCCACATCCTCTAATAAAACCTTGATGCTTTTGTCAGAAAGAGGTTTTGCTGTAATCATGATTCTAGTTGTCCTGTTAGCTCGCTCTGGCAGCTCTCTAAGCTCTAATGCCTCAACCTTGGCATCCTTCTCTCCAGGTACATCCATCCAAAACTCTATAACTGGCTTTCCATCTGCAATAACCTCGCAGACATTTTCACCCTCATACCATACAACGCCTTCTTTAACCACTGTATGAAATCCTGTCACTCCTCTATCTGTCACCTTGATTTTTAGTGAAAACTTCATCTCATGCTCACCGATAAAGCGTGAATCAGTATCAGTACCAAGCCCCATATCAAGAGCTGCAAAGCATGCGCCCTTGGTAAATAAATTGCGTCCTGTATAAACCTTTCTTCCACGGATGAGGAAATTGACCGATTCCTTCATCCAATCGCCCTCAAATCCAGTTCCCACTAGATAGACTGCATCATATATCAACCTGCCCAGACACTGCTCTGCAATCCTTGTAAAAGCACGATCCTTATCTTCACTGGCTAAGAAAAGCTTGTCACGCCTAATAGTATATCTTGCTGGCTTAGTGCCTACACCCTTTTCAAGACTTTTAAACTCAACAGTATCTCCATTTAACTCGAAAAGTGCTGAGTTATGTCTCCTTAAATCAGGCTTTTGGTGGACAACATAGTAATAAAAGCTCTCCTGCCTGTCACAGTAATGCATCTTAGCATTCCCCAGTGCCATCTGATTGGTTACAGTATCTAGAATCTTTACAATTCCACTATCTAAACCATCAATGGTTAGTACAACATCACCAAGCTTGGCCTCTGGTCCTAAGTTGCCAGCTATATATATTAGTCGCTTTAGATATCTTGCCAAAAGAGTAGCTGCACCTACTTCTCCATCAGGTCCAACAAGCACATCACCACGTAAAGCCTTAGGAAGTAATCTGTCATAATAAAAGGCACTTCCTTCTTTTTTTGCTAAAACAGCATCATCGCCATACACCCAGCTTGCTGTTTCCTCTCTAAAGCAAGCAGCTACAGGAATCCCAAAATCATCCGCACCAAGAGTAGAAGCAACTGTAACAGGCTCCGTCATATCCTGGTACGCATAGCTAATCATAGCTTCTTCTTCAGTTAAATCGATGCCAAGATACAACATCTTATCCGCCATCAGTTACTCCCTTCCGGTTTTAGAAAAGCTTAAATACCTTTTCTGCTACCTGTTTTTTAGCCTGAAAATCAATTGCCTCCTTCTGAAGTTCAAGACTCTCAGTATACCTATTCAAACTATTCATGCGAACTAAAGCATTATAATAATTATCTAAATCTTCACTAACTCCGGTTGCTGCCACATAGTAGGGTGCAGTGGTCAACCTCATCCTGTCGCAGGACTCAGTGAAATATAGCTCGATTTTTTCAAGCGGAGCCAATCTTTTCTTGAAAACGTATATACCGTCTCTAACCTCTTCTAAGCGTTCCTGAGAAAATGGCTCCTTTTCAGAAAATCTATAATTGGCAAAAACCTCTGAATTTTTCTTGCAGCTTCTATAATTGACAACAACCACATCATATAGATGATGTCTAATTAAAAGCCTCTGTGGCATATCTGTAAACACATCATAATAAAGTCCCTTTGAAAGGAAGTACGTTACCATGTCATCCATCATCTGCATTCTATTGGAACTTATTGTATCAAGCCCACAATAATATTTAATCATCGCAAGCTTGCAGTAATCACACAGCTTAAAGCCATCAATGATTGATTTTTCAAGAATGTGATAAAATTCTTCGGAAAGCTTTTGTCCAGCAACGTAGGCGCGATAAGAATAATAATTTAAGTATGCTCGTCTAATAAATTCTCTTGGACTTACATTGCAATAGTCAACAAAAATCTCCTCAGCTGCGCTATCAAAGGTTCTAGAAAATGCCATAAGTATAAGCACTCTCTCTTCATACTCTACGCTCTTGATTCCCACATCTCTTCCAGCCTTGAAAAGTCTAGACATATGCTTAACATCAGCGATATAGTATTTCATCAGATATTTTATTATTCGCTTGTCTTTTATACCTTCATCAAAGCATTTTTGAGAAAAATATACTAATTCCTCATCCTCGGATATATTTTTATCATCAAGTCTATTGATTACTATCTTGCATAGGTGCTCTATTCCAAGCTCACCAACACCATACTGTATGAGAAAACTCCACGCCTCATCATACATTCCAAGACCTACCAAGGTCTCTAAGTAGTCCTTGCGTTCTGCTTGTCCAAGCTTACTATAATCAATCTTGAGAAGATAGTTTCTTGTGTTGGCAATAGGCTCATTCTTCTTGAGATATTCAAGCACGCCCGGTCCAACCTTACTCTTATAATCATCACATATGATATCTGAATCCACAAGTGCTCTGGCGTAATACGCCATCTGCTCATCCATCTCATATAGTCCAACCTTGCCAGACATATGATGCATGATATATGAGAGCTTATTAGGCGCAAGCTCAAGACAGCTCCTTATGTATCTACCCGGATTAAACAGTCTCATAAGCTGGCATTCACTTGAGCCATAGGTTAGTCTGCCATATTTATCCTTGAGTAGAAGAACATAATTACCGAAATACACAGGGAAAAAAGCCTTTCCTTCTAAAATAGGATACTCTATCGCCTTTGAAAGATTCTCATGCTGAATAACCACAGAATCAAAGCCCTTGTCAGGACATACTAATTTGTTGGTGTAAAGTATCTCAGAAAGATTTTCCGCCATCTTCTGAGTAAACTGTGTATTGCTAAGAACATGCTCATAGATAACAGCCAAACTATCGTCTATGTGGTTTGCCGACATCTCATTTTCAGCAAAGCTTGCAATGATAGATAAATACCGATTGTATACCTCAGGGTATTTTTCTCTATTTTTTATTATGTTGGAATATAAAAGTGCTTTTCTCGAATAGCTAAGTAGATTTGAGTACTGGAAATATATAAGTACTGATTCTGGTATCTCAACCTTTTTATCAGGATTAATCGAATTGATATATGCCTCGTACAATCCAGTTATCTTTAAGTCATGGAGAATTGCCATCTCATACCAAGCAATAGCTTCTTCATTATATATCTCACCCTTGATACGGTATGAACAAACGCTTGCTAAAACGTCTAATTCGTGATACTTCTCATAGCAGTAGGTAAGAAGCTTGTCAGTGAGGGAATTATACCCATTGGCAGATAGAGAAATATGTCCTATCTGGTCTGCCAAATCCTTAGAAATAATATCCCTCTTCATCATCCAGTTAAGTGCCTGAAGCTCAAATTCTCCTAAAGAACCAAGTATATATGGTTCTGCTAAAAAAATATGCGAAACATGCGCATATATAATAGGTGATGTCACCCCTTCATCATACCAGCTAGCTAATAGCTGATAAACATCTCTTGAATCCTCATTAACCGCCTCTATAGTAAGTAACATAATAAATCTATGCCACTTATCCTTGGGATTCATAAGATAAAACTCTTTTACCTGATTAATTAGTTTTTCTTTTCTATTCTCATCTATCTCATCTAATAACAGACATAGAGTATACATTGCCCACTGTCTATTATCTTTATTGTCATAGCCTCGCCTAAATTCCTCTAGAATTTCAACAGCCTTTTCAATCTGTCCATTACGCCTGTAGGCATAGGCACTCCAAAGCATGTCCAAACGACTCGCCTCTGAACGAATATACCTTTGTTCTATTAATCTATTTGTCTCAGATGCCCACTGCCCCATTGACTTTTCACCAGATAAAAAGCCAAGGTAACTGCCCACCAAAGATACATTTTCCTTGGACACTCTCTGATGATATCTAAATTCCTCAGTATGACCAAGATTGGGTAGACAAGCTATTTCAAAATCAAATGACTGGTCTGTAGATTCTATATGAAGCTTTGCTATACATTTTCCTCGATGAAGCTTAAAAGGGTCTATTTTATATTCAATACGACACGAACCAGCAATAAAATCCTCTGCTGTATACTTGTCCTTGACAGGTGTAACATATTCACTATCGCTGGATACAAAAACCTCTGTATATCCCCAGCCTGACATGGAAAGAGTAACCGAATCCTTTAATATAACCTCTAGCCCTCTATATATACGACCTGTGTTGTCTATTGACAGACTAGTCCTATGCTTACGTTGAGTTGCAATGAGAAACTCCTCAACATCGTGAAGTGTTATAGGGCGCACAGAAAGGAGTCTGTAGTACTGTTTTTCACTATCAGACTCAAGTAGCTTAGCAAACGCAGGAGCACAATATACTAAAAGTGCTTCCTTCATCGATGCTTTGTATAGCTTTATAAACTGCCCCATGGTGTCTATCTTGCCAACTGAGGCCTGTGCATAGAGACGTTTTGTAGCAATACTAAAAGGCACCTTTAATTCACCACATTGGCTAGTGATATAAAAGAAGCCCTTGTACGTATCTCCCTCCAGCATATTAGAGCCGTTAAATTCATACTTGATAACATTTCTGACTCCAGAAAACTGATTGGTACTAACCTCCATCCTAGGGTCAGAGGTATAGATAACACCCCTTACCTCGTCTCCTGTCATCGTCTCAATAACAAGTTCACCTGATACAGTCTGTGACTCTACTAATTCAATCTCCACAGTCTGTGGTGTAACTGATAAAACGAGCTGGTCTATATTAACTTGTCCCTTAGCTAATCTCTCTACGACCTTAAGCAATTTTCCACTCCTACTGCATACAGCTTGTGGTATGCCATTTGTTAATATACAACATTTAGTGTCCAAGTGCAACAGGTTTAAATACAATTTAACGTAAAAAGGACACACATCCATAAGATATGTGTCCTAAATAATTAAAATAGAATAAATAGCAAGTATACTGCAGTCTATTAGCACTTCTTAAATACTGGCATATACTCTATTGGAGATGCAACCTTTACAGTCTGTCCGCCCTCAAAAATCTCATTAGTAGATGTAAGCTGCCACTTGCCAGCAGGTAAATATACCTCTCTCTCAAACTGGTTAAGCTCAAAAATGGGAGCACAAAGATACTCACTACCAAACATATACTGATCATCAAGCTCCCAGCACTTTTTATCATTAGGGAACTCATAGAACATTGTACGGATAAGAGGTGATCCATTAGTACTAGCCTCATCATAAAGGCTCTTGATATAATCATGCATACCAATACGTACATCGTAGTAGTCACGCATAATCTTGAAATTGTCCTCGCCGTATCCCCAAAGCTCTGTAGACTGACCTGTGTGAAGATATCCACCACCAAAGTCTCTGTCATCAAGGGCAGGAATATTGAAGGGTCCTCTGTCACCGTGCATACGAAGTAGGGCAGAATATACAGCAAACTGATACCATCTAATAAGTAGCTGCCTAAAATCAGGATCATTGACATCATCAGTCATAAATCCGCCGATATCAGTTGTCCACCATGCGATACCTGCAAGACCCATATTAAGACCAGCCATAACCTGATCCTTAAATGCTGTAAATGTAGAAGGTACATCTCCTGACCATACCACATTACCATACTTCTGAGAACCAGCCCATGCACTACGAAGTAGATTTACAGGTGCCTTCACACCCTCTTTAACCATATTGTCATAGAAGATTCTAGAGTACATCTGAGGATACATATTGCTAATCTCAAGTGCGGGACCATCACAATATCTATAGTGGTCAAAATCATATACTCCATAATCAGGCTCTGAATTATCAAGCCAGAATGCATCGATTCCCAAATCAAAATAATTTTTCTTGCAGACATTCCATACATAGTCTTTGGTTCCAGGATTAAAGGGATCTATCTCTACACAATCTCCCTGGTAGTCATATGTCTGATCTGCACCACGCTCTGTTCTAATGAGAAGACCTGCATCCATCATAGGATAGAAATTCTCACTTCTCCTATCAACTGAAGGCCATACAGATACCTTAACCTTGATACCCATAGAATGTAATTCATCAATCATAGACTTAGGGTCAGGCCAATACTTGCTATCAAATTTCCAATCACCCTGTACAGTCCAGTGGAAGAAATCAATAACAATCATATCGATTTTAATTCCAAGCTCCTGATACTTCTTGGCAACGCTCATGAGCTCATCAGGTGTACGATATCTAAGCTTGCACTGCCAGAGTCCCATAAGATCCTCTGGATATTCAGGTGAACGACCTGTTACATCTGTGTAATTCTTAACAATATCCTTGGGAGCATCAGCTACTGTAATCCAGTAATCCATCTCCTGTGTGCTTCTTGCAATCCACTCAGTATAGTTCTTACCAAATGTAACCTGACCAACTGCAGGATTGTTCCAGAGCATACCATAGCCAAGAGAAGAAACCATAAAAGGAACTGTAATCTGAGAATTTCTCTGAGCAAGCTCAAGTACACAGCCCTTTAAGTCCATATAATTCTGCTGGTACTGTCCCATACCAAAAATCTTCTCGCCATCATTGCTCTCAAACTTGAGATTAAGAGAATACTGGCTACCACCGATGATGCCCTTCCACTCTCTATTGATAACCTTAAGGCATCTACTCTCCTCAGAAAGTGTTCCATCATAAGAACGATAATACTCTCTAAGTACCTTCTCGCCATCCCTATAAACTGTGATGATTCCAGCAAAATTAATTTCAACCTTGATGCGCCCATTTTCAATCCAGCCAATTGGACGCTTGTCAATAGTGCCGTCCCCTGCCCAATGATCCTGCTCTGAAATAGTAACCTTGGGATTTGAAGCCCCAGGTGCTTCAGAAAGAGCCCAGGTCCTATCTGTAAACTTGAGATTCTTGGTTGATCGAATTCTAAAAGAATCTGCACCCCAAGCTTCAACTCTTATTATCTCACCGTTTCGTTTTACAACGAGTGCATTATTGTCATTAATATACTGCATATTGTCCTCCCACTGATTTGCAAAACTGTAGTTATTATTGCTAAAATAAAAAACGCATAGTCTGACTACTTTTCAAACTATGCGCTAGTATACTATACCTATCAAATAATACTACTATAATAATTCAATTTGGTTACCCATATTTTTATAGCTTACTTGTCATAGCCATAATATGAGTCAATACCATCTGCAATCCCTTTAACAATTTTGCTCTGACCATCCTTAGAGCACAGGAAAATATCATCACTCTTATTGGTCATAAATCCCATTTCTATAAGACATGTAGGTATTTTTGACCAATTTGTGCCAGAAAGATTATCGTTGATCTGGACTCCTCTATTTTTAAGACCTGTTGCTTTACAATATTTATCAATCACGCAATCATTGAGCTTGCGACTCTTGGTATAGAGATTTCCAACATAGGGATTACTAGCTGAAGAACACATTACCAATGCGCCCGCTACTGATGAATCATCTAATCCATTACAATGTATTCTTACTGCTATGTTGCAGCCTGCTTCATTAAGCTTGGTTGCCCTCTCCACATTAGATATCTTAACATCCATCTTAGTTCTAGTCATGACAACCTCATAGCCACGTTCAATCAACTCTTTTTTTAGTTTTTTTGCCACTTGAAGATTTATTTCTGCTTCTCGTTTTTTTGTATAAACTCCTGTTGTGCCACTTGACACCTTAGGCTTTTTTTCCGATGCTCCTGGTCCAACAGGTTCGGTTTCATTCATCCCATATTGTTGATGTCCAGCATCTATACCTATTATCTTTTTTCCCCTTACCTTGATAGGATAATCAACAGAAACCCCATTGTAGGTAGCAGTAAGTGTAGCCTTGCCATACTTCATTCCACGAATCCTACCACTAGAATAAGTTTTTAATATGCTGTTATCTGAGCTTGTCCATACTATATCCTTGTTGGTCAAGCCTATCTCTCCTATATTGGTTTTCATCATATGAAGCTTGCCAACCTTGAGTTCTTTTACAGTATCTGTAATCTGTAGCTTGAAGTTATTTGAAATAACATCTGCATTAGTATTGATTGGTGCAATTACAAATAAAGACATCATCAATACAACTGAAAGCACTGTGCTTATTATTTTTTTCATAGTCGTATTCCTTTGCTTTTATTATTATTTAGCGACTATTCTACTCCAGATATTTTTTTATGTAAACCATTTTACTTCACAAAAAAATATTCTAGGTATATAATCCTTTTTATTAAATACGAAGAAATTTATAAAAAAATGGCTATCACATTTGGAGAACATATGAATATTACGGAGACTTTCAACTATCTAAATCAAGTAAATAAAAAAGGAATTGTATTAGGATTAGATTCTACAAGAGAGCTTATGCATCGTCTTGGAAATCCTCAGGATAAAATCAAAACGATACATGTTGCTGGAACTAATGGCAAAGGTTCAGCTGTCGCATATATATCTAATATACTGATGGCTAGCGGATACTCTGTTGGCGAATATATCTCTCCAATTATTTTTGATTATACCGATAAAATTCAACTTAATGGTACCAATATTAGCAAGGACGAGGTCGCAACATATATTACTCGAATACGTAAGGTCTGCGAAAAAATGGTCTGTGACGGTCTACCACATCCTACGCTTTTTGAAATAGAGACAGCCATGGCATTTTTATATTTCTATGAAAAAAATGTAGATTTTGCTGTAATAGAAGTTGGCATGGGTGGTGAGACGGACTCAACCAATGTGATAAAAAATCCCGTGCTGTCGATTATCATGTCCATAAGTCTGGACCATGTAGGAATACTTGGAAACACTCTTGCTGAGATTGCAAAAACTAAAGCTGGAATAATCAAAGAAAACTGTGATTGTATCCTCTATCAGCAGAATGATGAAGTAATGGATGTAGTGAAAAAAGCTTGTGTTAACAAAAATTCCAAACTTACCATTTCTGATTTCTCATCGATTACTATGAATACGTCATCTATCGAAGGGCAGTGTTTTTCTTATAAGGAGCTTGAAAATATACAAATAAAACTCTTAGGTGCTCATCAGACTAAAAACGCTGTAGTAGCTATTGAGGCAGCAATGCGTCTTATTGATATGGGCTATGGTATCACTATTGATAATATATTATCCGGATTAGCAAATACACGTTGGCCTGCCAGATTTGAGGTTATTAGTAGTGAGCCACTCATCATTATTGATGGAGCACATAATCCTGATGCAGCAGATGTATTTGCAGATACTGTAAGAGAATATCTATCTGATTATGAGATAACTTATATAATGGGCGTGTTAGCAGACAAGGATTATCCAGCGGTTATTGAAAAGACAATTAGCCTTGCAAAAAATGTGGTTACAATTACTCCTAATAATCCAAGAGCTCTTGACGCCACTACACTTGCTACTACTATTAGCTCTATTGCTAAAAATAATGACATGGGGAAAATCTCTGTTTGCGCATCAGCTTCATTAGAAGCAGGTCTAAAATCTGCTATCTCTTTTTATGAAAAATCTACATCAAAAAAGAGAGCCATAATCGCTTACGGCTCTCTGTCATATTTGGGTGAGTTAGAAAGAATTATTAAGACGTTCTACTAAATCTAATATATTAAATAATTACGGTTTCAATGGTGTTAGCCATTTTACCCTCAACCTTGACCATCCTGTCCACGTGGCGGTGTTTGTCCTGGTTGGTCTGGATCATCCTGTCCACCTTGACCTTGACCTCCTGCGGGATTAGTTGGATCATTATCATTGTTATTACCCTGTCCATTATTAGCTGGATCACTGCTTCCGTTGTTATTACCCTGTCCATTGTTAGCTGGATCACTGCTTCCGTTGTTATTACCTTGTCCATTGTTAGCAGGATCACTACTTCCGTTGCTTCCGCTATCGTATACAGGTTCTGGAATAGGATCTAAATCCGGACTAATGGTATATGACGAATACGACATTGTCCAGTTTTTAGACTTTGCTAAGTTGATGCGTAGTGCCGGCACTATTCCCTTCTCAGTGCTGGCAGGTGATGTACCAAGGTCATTTCTAACAGCACCTGTATCACTAACTACCATCTTAGAGCCGCTCTTTTGATTGCTGTATCCAGGCGTACGAAGCCAATAAAACTGTGTAGACTTACCACTAAATATATCTTGACCAACCCATTCAAATCTATTGGCATATCCGGTTGTCTCTCTA
>JAZRXQ010000123.1:0-2190 GCA_045600305.1 Lachnospiraceae bacterium | reverse complement strand
CAGGAAGAGCTTGCAGAGATGATAGGTGTTACTCGTCAGACCCTATCTAAGTATGAGACAGGTGAATCTCTTCCTGACATAGAAAAGTGTAAGCTACTGGCAGATGTTTTTTCAGTGACGGTAGATGATCTCATTTCTTATGATAATAATGATGCAGACAATATGGGAATGGGTGTTCCCCCAAAAGGGAAGCACATATTTGGCATGGTCAAGGTTGGCGACAAGGGTCAGATAGTTATTCCCGCCAAGGCCAGAAAAATATTTGATATCAATCCTGGTGACAACCTGATAGTACTAGGTGACGAAGGTCAGGGAATCGCTATTATTAAGGAAAAAGGTTTACTTAGTCTACTAAGCAATGCCAGAAAAAAAGCAGAGGAATAGAGAGGATAGGTTATGGCAAACATATTAGAGATAAAAAATCTCACTAAAAAGTACCCTAAGTTCACCCTGGACGGCGTGAGCTTTTCAATAGAAGAGGGTGCAATCATGGGACTTATCGGTAGAAATGGTGCGGGAAAAACTACTACGATAAAGTCTATTTTGGGGCTTGTTCATCCAGATGCAGGAGAGGTAAGTGTATGTGGACTGGACTTCAAGACTAACGAGTCAAAGATTAAGCAGCAGATAGGTTATACCTCGGGTGCAGTCGGATATTATCCCACTAAGAAGTTATCTCAGATAACAGAAATCACTAAGACCTTTTATGAAAACTGGGATGATGAGGCATACGAAAAATACATGAAAGTATTTAAGCTCGATCCTGACAAGAAGCCCAAGGAACTCTCAGAGGGAATGAAGGTTAAATATCTCCTTGCAGTTGCGCTTAGTCATGGTGCAAAGCTTCTTATTTTAGATGAGCCTACCAGTGGACTAGACCCTGTATCAAGAGATGAGCTCCTCACCATCTTTGAGAAGCTGGCAGCCAAGGGAACTACCATTTTGTTCTCGACCCACATTACATCAGATTTGGAAAAATGTGCCAGTCACATTACCTATATCAAGGGTGGAAAAATAGTAGATTCTAACACAAGAGACAAATTTATAGAAGCGCAGGGTGGAGGCACACTTGAAGATATAATGGTAAGACTTGAGAAGGAGGAGATTGAGTTATGATGAATTTACTAAGAAAAGAAATAAAACTCTCGGCGGCTCCCATTTCATTTCTATTTATAATATTTGGTGTAATGGCAATGATTCCAAACTATCCAATTATGCTAGGAGCATTTTTTATCTGTTTTGGAATCTTTCATACTTTTCAGGCAACCAGAGAGAATGGAGATATCTTCTACTCAGCGATGCTTCCTGTTAGAAAAGCAGATGTAGTTGTGTCAAAATACACATTTGTGCTTTTTATTCAGTTAATGGGACTTATCTGTACAACAGTGTTTACCCTTATTAGAATGATTGCAATCGGAAATGTGACACCTTATGCAGAGAATAGTTTAATGAATGCTAATATTGCATATCTTGGATATTTCCTCATGGTATATGCTATTTTTAATACTATTTTCGTAGGAGGCTTTTTCAAGACAGCATATAAAATTGGTATGCCTTTTGTAGGATTTGCAATTGGAACATTTCTAATGATAGGAGTAGGCGAGGCGCTTCATCATATACCGGGCATGGAGGAGCTTAATAATAATGGATTTGCTCCAATTCAGCTCATTCCTTTTAGCCTAGGATTAATAATCTGGATAGTAGCCACTATGATAAGCATGAACACGTCTATTAAAAATTTCGAGAGAATAGATTTGTAAAAAATAAAAAAAGTTATTGACAACTAACTACAATACGAGTATAGTATCAACTGTTAAAGGCAAAGGCGCCATGAGTATTTACTCGTGGTGCCTTTTTTTCAAAAGAATACTCGAATCTCAAATTGAGATTCTCGTGCCACCAATCATAGATTGGTGACTAATACACAAAGAGGTGTAATTGGCTATAAGTGCCGGTTACACCTTTTTTGGAACACAGAAAAATCTATAAAGGGGGATGTCTGGCATGTGTTCAATAATGGGACTTTCAAAAAAGAATATCACAATGGAGGACTTTCAGAATAATTTTGCAAAGACTACCTCCAGAGGTCCGGATATGGACCGCATCGAAGAGTATGGCGATGCAGTTTTAGGATTTCAGAGACTTGCAATTATGGGATTACATCCCGAAGGAATGCAGCCCTTCAAGTTA
>JAZRXQ010000122.1:0-3174 GCA_045600305.1 Lachnospiraceae bacterium | reverse complement strand
AATTCCTTTTCTACAGCCGCCCCTACACGACTAAAAATACCCTAATCAATAACCTCTTATCCCTTAAATACTCTAAACTTCTCTAAGCGCACTAATCTCACCTAATTTATCCAGTGCATCTTGTATTCCCAAATCATACATTGCCTGCATTTTATCAGGATTTCTCTCAATCCTTGACATCTTGATTCTCTTGGTAGGCTCTATTATGACTATCTTTCCTGTTTTTTCTAACTCCCAAAGCTTTTCTCTGCTCTCGTTATAGGTTATGTGCCTATTTACAAGTGCTTCAGCTACCCTTGGGTACTTTCTCTTATATATAAGATTAGTTCCAAATTTCCAAATGGGCTTTCTCACGTAGTCGTGATCCTTAGTCAGCACGACTACCAGCTTGTCATACCCCATCTCTAAGAATTTTTCATACGGTATAGAATCAGCAATAGCACCATCTAAATACTTGCTATCGCCAATCTGAACTGGCTGACTTAAAAATGGTATTGAAGCTGATGCCCTTATTATATCCATATCCTCAAATACAGAATTGATTCTCATATACTCTGCCTGACCAGTCATGATATTGGTGGCAACTCCATACAATGGAACACTCTTTGTCGCCTCAATATAGGTCTCATCATCAAAAGGATCCAAGCGTTTCGGAACCTCATTATATGCTAGCTCAGTTGAGAAGAAATTACCGGTTGTCACCCAGTTCCAGATTCCCATATATTTGCGGCTTGGATTATACTTTTTATTGTAACGAATTGCTCTGCCTCTTTGCTTGGACAAGAGGTTGGGACCAAAGCAAGCCCCAGCAGATACTCCAATCATGCCGTCAAACTCTATATTATTGTCTATGAAGGTATCTAATACACCAGCAGTATAGATTCCTCGAACACCGCCGCCTTCCATTACAAGACCAATCATCTACATATTCCCACTTCCTACTGTGCACTAAAAAAACACATCTATTTAATCACAAATCAGCCTGAAATGCAAGAAAAAAGGGCAGATACTACCCTTTTTCCTTGGAGTTATTTATATTATTTTGCAAGTAACATCATTATCTCGTTACTTCTTGCGATGAATGCTGCCATCTCGTCTGCGCCGAGAGGTCTATTCTGAATCATAGCAAGGTCATAAAGCTGCTTTGCAAAAACTTGTGAATTATCCCCCTCAGGATTCTCTGTAATATATTTAACAAGAGGATGTACCGCATTAAGGGTTAAGGTGTAATCTCCACCAAACATACCCATATCCATATCGCCACCCATTGAGTACATCTTCATCATATCAGCCATACGACGACCTTCCTCAGAGAGTGTAACTACGGAAGCGATATTCTCGTTTTTAAACTTGCTGACATTGACAACTAAATTATCCTTGCCAAGTGCCTTCTTGAAAATCTCAGTGAGCTTATCTGTCTGCTCCTTGAGTTCATCTGCATTTGTCTCCTCTGTAAGAGAATCAGTCACATCAGAATCAATTCTCTGGAACTTATACTTCTCATTGCGACGCTCAAGCTGTGTAATAAAGCTTGTGTCGATATTGTGATCTAAGATAACAGCATCCATGCCCTGTTCCTTGAACATTGCAATATACTGACTCTGCTGCTTTCTATCAGTTACATAGTAGATTACTTTTCTATCGTCCTTAGGCTCCTCGCCAGCATTGTTAGCTTCAGCCTCATCAACAACCTCAGCCTCAACCTTATTGCCATCAGCATCTGTTGCTTCTCCAGCTTCTGCCTTATCCTCAATAGGAACGAGACACTCGGGAAGAGTAAGATACTTGTCGTCAAGATTCTTGAAGAGAATGTAATCATTCATCTTGTCGCAGAACTTTTCGTCCTTTAAGCAGCCATACTTAATGAATGGACTGATATCATCCCAGTACTTCTCATAGTTTTCCTTGTCTGTCTTGCACATACCAGTGAGCTTGTCGGCAACCTTCTTGGTAATGTACTCTGAAATTTTGGCAACAAAGCCATCATTCTGAAGTGCAGAACGAGACACATTAAGAGGAAGGTCAGGGCAGTCAATAACTCCCTTTAAGAGCATCAAAAACTCAGGAATAACCTCCTTGATATTGTCAGCTACGAACACCTGATTGTTATATAGCTTGATTGTTCCCTCGATTGAATCATACTCTGTGTTAATCTTGGGGAAGTATAAAATTCCCTTAAGATTGAAGGGATAATCCATGTTGAGATGAATCCAGAAAAGAGGCTCCTTGTAATCATTAAACATGGTACGATAGAACTTCTTGTAGTCCTCATCTGTACAGTCATTAGGAGTCTTGGTCCAAAGAGGCTTGGTGTCATTGAGACTTACCTCTCGCTTTACAATCTTGAGCTTATCCTTGGCAGGGCTAACCTCTACCTGCTCCTTACTTCCATCCTCTTTTTCCTTTTCCTCGAACATGGCGTCCTCGTGAATCTCCTCGATTACCTTATCTGTATCGAGTTTATCTGCCACATCAATTGTCTCATATTCCTCTGGAGCGTTAGCCTTCTTAAGATATATCTCCGTAGGCATATATGAGCAATACTTCTCTATTACTTCTCTTGCCTTGTACTCATTGGCATATGCAAGGCACTCCTCGTTGAGGAAAAGAGTAATGGTTGTACCAACCTTTTCCTTGATGCCATCTGACATAGTAAAATCTGTTCCACCGTCACATTCCCAGTGAACAGCAGAAGAGCCTTCCTTATATGAAAGGGAATCAATGTGCACCTCATCAGCTACCATGAATGCAGAATAAAATCCGAGACCAAAGTGTCCTATAATCTGGTCCTCAGATGACTTATCCTTGTACTTCTCTATGAAATCTGTTGCACCAGAAAAAGCAATCTGATTGATGTACTGCTCAATCTCATCAGCAGTCATACCAATACCATTATCAGTGATGGTAACCTTTTTTGCTTCAGGGTCAACTACTACGTCGATTCTAGCTTTGAAATCATTGGGAAGCGAATACTCTCCCATCATATCAAGCTTCTTGAGCTTGGTGATGGCATCGCATCCATTTGAAATCAATTCTCTGTAAAAAATATCCTGGTCAGAATATAACCACTTCTTAATAATAGGAAATATATTGTCACTATTTATGGACAGTGTTCCTTTTTTCTCGCTCATCTTGTTACCTCCATTTATTTCTCACTGTTAGTTCTCATTTTCA